>DIRE01000024.1:41267-93822 GCA_002426575.1 Clostridiaceae bacterium UBA5444
AGTAAAACAGCCTTATAATATCTATATTATACTATAGTTCTAATTATATTTAAAATAAAAGGTTCAGTGTAAACTATTAATTAAACACTGAACCTAAATAATTCTAAATTTCCATGATTATTGGTAATATCATAGGTTTACGTTTTGTTCTTTCATAAAGAAAGCTTCTTAATGCTTCTTTTATGGCATTTTTAATAGTTGTCCAATCAGTTATTTGCTTTTCTTCACATTTTTGCAAGGCTTCTTTTACTATTTCTTTAGCTTCATCCATTAAATCTTCAGATTCTCTTACANNCTTTGTAGTCTAAGGGTGAGACGGACAGTATAAGCACTGCTTTCGAAGGATCTCCGGTTTTAAAGATAGTGAAGAGTGAAGAGCAAAAAAATTATCCTTCAAATGACATCTTTTCCAAACCATTATATCACAAATAAGCAAAGAATAAAGAATAAAATAATATCCCTAGTATCCTAGGGACATTACTAAACCTCCATTATAATTGGTAAAATCATTGGGTTCCTCTTTATTTTTTCATAAATATAATCTCTTAAAGATTCTCTGATATTTGATTTAAGAGTTGCCCAATCAGTTATTTTCTTTTTCTCGCACTCGCTTAAAACCTTTTTAACAACACACCTAGCTTCTTCCATTAAGTCTTCAGATTCTCTTACATATACAAAGCCCCTTGATATTATGTCAGGTCCTGCTATAACTCCTCCATTTTCTTTAGAGATTGTGACTACAACTGTTAATATACCATCTTGAGATAAGTGTTTTCTATCTCTAAGTACAATATTACCTACATCACCTACTCCAAGTCCATCTACAAGCACCTGCCCTGCTGTTACAGAGCCAGCAATCCTTGCACTTTTATGTCCTGCTTCAAATACTGAACCATTTTCTAATATGAATACATTTTCTGGCTTCATACCAAGCTTTTTTGCAAGTAAAGCATGTTGTTTTAAATGCCTATATTCACCATGGACTGGTATAAAGAATTCAGGTTTAACTAGAGTGTGCATTAATTTTAGTTCTTCTTGACATGCGTGGCCGGAAACATGCACGTCAGCTAAATCTTCATATATAACATCGGCTCCTTTTTTGAAAAGCTGATTTATAACCCGTGAAACTAATTTTTCATTACCAGGTATTGGGGTAGCCGAGATAATAACCATATCTCCTGGAGATATAGTAACTTTTTTGTGTTCTGAAGTTGACATCCTAACTAATGCAGACATTGGTTCCCCTTGACTGCCAGTAGTTATTATTACTATCTTGTTATTAGGATACTTATCTATATCATCAATATCTATAAGTGTACCCTCAGGTATATTCAAATACCCAAGATTAGTAGCTACATCAACCACATTTACCATACTTCTGCCAGATACAGCAACTTTCCTATCATACTTAACAGCTGCATTTACTATTTGCTGTACCCTATGGATATTTGATGCGAAGGTAGCAACTATAATCCTTCCATCAGCACGCATGAATATATCTTGGAATGTTTTACCCACAGTGCTCTCTGACATTGTATAGCCTCGTCTTTCTACATTCGTACTATCGGCCATCATTACCAGAACTCCCTGCTTTCCAAGTTCAGCGAATCTTGCAAGGTCTGCAAGATCTCCATCTATTGGTGTGTAATCTATTTTAAAGTCTCCTGTATGAACTATAACTCCAGCAGGTGTATGAATTGCTAAAGCAGTCGAATCAGCTATGCTATGACTTACTTTAATGAATTCTACACTCATCTCGCCTAATTTAATAACATCTTTTGGCTTTACACACCTTAATTCAACCGTACCTAACAAGCCGTGTTCCTTTAGCTTGTTCTCAACTAAACCAAGGGTTAGCTTTGTACCATAAACAGGCACATTTATCTGCTTTAGTACATAGGGAAGTGCTCCTATATGATCTTCATGTCCATGGGTAAGTACGATGGCACGAACTCTATCTTTATTCTTCAGAAGATAAGTTATATCAGGTATAACAATATCAACCCCGAGCATTTCCTCCTCTGGAAACATGAGGCCACAGTCTATTACAATAATATCATTTTTGTATTCTATAACTGTCATATTCTTTCCGATTTCCCCTAGGCCTCCAAGGGGAATTATCTTAACTTTCTCTTTCTTTGCCAATAAGTTTATCCCTCCTTATATAAAACTATAACTGCAAAAGTTTTTCAAAGCGACTTTTTCAAAGGATTTTCTCCACACTAAATACCGCACTATATTACGGGTACCCCCAATTTTTTAGAGTAGAGTTTAACCAAAATGTCGTCTTAATCCGGTTTTAAAACATTTAACCGCCCACACTCAATATTCATATTATACTTTATACAATAAATCTTTACAATATTAAAATTTATAGTATGTATTAGCACAAAAAATATAATCTGAAATAGGTATCAGATTATATTTTATCCTTACAATCGCTACAATATCCAAAAAACTTCAACATATGGTTAGTTATTTTAAAATTATACTTTTTAGTAATCTCTTTTTCAAGGGATTCTAGCAAATCCCCCTCAACTTCAATAACCTTTCCACACTTTAAACATATTAAATGATGGTGATGATGATCCTCGTAATCATGAACAAGCTCATATCTATTTATACCATCATCAAAATTCAGTTTATATATTATATTAATTTCTTCAAGAAGCTGAAGTGTTCTATATACTGTTGCAAGACCAATTTCAGGACAATCCTTTTTAACAAGGTCATATATCTCTTCAGTAGTCAGGTGTTTTCCCTCATTGACCGATATAGTATCAAGTACAGCTCTCCTTTGGGTAGTTAGCTTATACCCTTTATCTCTCAATCGTTTTTTAAGCAGTTCTAATTCGTGATCCTTTTCCGAAATCAAAACCATACACCTTCCCATCGAAGCATTATTATAAGTTTATGCAAAATAAAAAAACCCTTTACTAAAGTTTATACTTAGCAGAAATATTTGTCAACTTTTGTTTTTAGCATCTTTGCTATGACTTCTTTGAGTGCTTTTGCTTTTACTTTTGCTATTGCAATTGTAACTGCATTTCATGCAATTTCCACTGCATCTTCCAATCAAAGTAGATTTACACCTTGGGCAAATTAAACATATTTCCTTTGGTTCATATCCGCATACTTGACATTTCATACATCTCACCTGCTTTTATCTTATTAAAATTGCTGCCATGGCCCCTCCTACTAAAAATGATGTAACTAAACTTCCAAACCATATACTAAATGCTTCTTTTTTGCTCCTCTCCTTAAACATAACAATAATAGATGCTATACATGGTACAAACAGAGTGATCACTGTTACTGCAACTAATGTTTGTTCTTTAGTAAGCGAAAGGCCTGTAAGTCCAGCTGCTCCAAAGTCTCTTCTTATTACTCCCATAACAAGGGCCGTGGCTGCTTCCTTAGGGAGCTTTAAAAAGCCTGTAACAATTGGCTTTAAGCCATTTTGTATAAAGGTTAAAGCACCTGTTTCTTGTAAAAGAGAAACAATAAAAGTACCTAAAGCAAAAATAGGAAATGCTTCTTTTATAAACATGGCTGACTTTGTATATGTTTTCTTCATAACATTTTTAAAAGATGGAATCCTAATTTGCGGTATATCTATAAATAATCCGCTGGATTCTCCAGGTAGAATTGCATTTAATCCTGTACCTGCTAGTACAAATACCAAAAATATTGTAAAACAGTATATAAAAAGATATTTTGCACCAAGTGGTGCTATCATGCCAGTTATTACACCCATTTGAGCAGAGCAGGGTATTGTAAGTCCAAGCAGGGCTGTTGCAATTATTTTTTCTCTTCTTGTACCTAAAAGTCTTGTAGAAATTGTTGCCATGGTTACACATCCAAACCCTAAAATAATTGGAATAATTGCTCTGCCATTAAGCCCTATAAAGTTAAGTGCTCTATCAACTAATGCTGCAACCCTTGGAAGATAACCTGAATCCTCCATTATGGACATAAGAAAATAAAATCCTATTACAAGAGGGAGCAGTAACCCTATTACATAGGTTGGAGTTAATGTAACTAATCCAAAGTCTCCTGCAATAAATCTGTATAAAATATTTGGCCCTTTTGTTATACCTAAAACAGTTTTTCTTATAAAAGGTTCATAAATACCTCTCATAACCGTTCCTTCAGTAAAGTCAACTATATGCTGAGCAACTAAAACCCCTATAAAATAATACATAAACGCAAGAGATGCTATTAATATTGGGACAGCAGTTATAGGATTCATTGTAAGATTACTAATTTTACTTCTTATATTTTCATATGAATCACTATCCTTTACCACCTTACCCATTATCTCCTCAACCTGCTGCCTTCTTAATGTATATATTTTATCCCTAAATCCTTTAGGATTAACATTGTATTTGCTGCAGATATTCTCATCATCCTCTGCAATCATAAGGGCCTCTGATTCAAACTTAGTTATGTCCTTATACTTATATACCATATCCCCAATTTCGGTATTTATTGATCCCTTCCTTGCTTTATCAATATTGTCTTTTATATTCTCAAGCCCTTCTCTTTTTACAGCGGAAGTAGGATATGCTGGTACACCTAAATATTCACTAAGTCTTTCTATGTCAATTTTAACTCCGTTTTTTTCTACTTCATCCATAATGTTTAATGCTACTATTACTCTTTTCCCCATATCTATTAACTGGCGGGTTAGAAATAGGTCTCTGTCCATATGGAGAGCATCTACAACATTTATTACTATATCTCCTTGAAGTATTATATCCCTTGCCACTCTCTCCTCATCATTAAAGGACGATACCCCATATACTCCCGGCGTATCATAAATATAATCTCCATTAAATTTTCCATGAGTAATATCAACAGTTGTACCGGGATAGTTTGATATATCAACATATACCCCTGTAAGATAATTAAAAAAAACGGATTTTCCTACATTTGGATTACCTGCTAAAACAATCTTTTTTGCATTAGAATTAGTATCAGTATCAGTATCCATACTTATATCTGTATAATTAGAATTCAAATTATGCACCTTCTTCTAAGTCAATATCTATTTTGTTTGCAAGATTTCTTCCTATAGCTATCTCTTGGAATCTATTCCTGAGAATTATGGGACCAAAAGGTATCTTTTCTTTACATGATAAAGTAGCACCCTCATAGACGCCAAGCCTTATTGCCTGTGATTTTAATGAATCATCTTTTATTTTATCCACTTTAAATCTTTGACCCTTTTTTATATATTCTAGTGTCATAGCCACCCCTCCTATTGATAATTGTTATCATTCTGTTAGCTTTTAAAAGCAATGACTAAAAAAGCTTTATAGCCATTGCCAACTTTAAAAAATACCACAGTGAAAATCCTTCTCAAATAGATTATATTCTTAATTAGATTAAAGGTCAATACTATAATAAAAAAAAGCATACCTACTTGGTATGCTAATCTTCATCGTCTTCTTCTAATAATCCATTATATGCTTCACTTACCTCATCAAACTCGTCATCATCCTCTATCATTGCAAATACTTCTTCTCCATTTTCGTCTTTGTCAACTCTGAGCATGAATGGATCTTCCTCATCCCCTGGCAGAAGAACAACGTATTCTTTATCGTCATATTCAAATGCGTCAATTATCTCACATTCAATCTCATTACCTTCATCGTCAATTAGAGTTATAACATTTTCCATCTCGTTTTCCATAATATTCACCTCTTTCTTTAATATATTGTCATTGTATATTAACCATAGAATACTGTCAATCAGAATTTAGCACTATCGAGATAGGTTTGCAGTATTACTTGAGCTGCAAGTTTATCCACTACTGTTTTCCTTTTGCTTCTTGATACATCTGCCATAATAAGTGTTCTCTCAGCTGCAACAGTTGAAAGCCTTTCATCAATAAAGATAATAGGAATATTAAAGGATTCTATTTTCTTTGAGTATTCTATAACCTTTTCACCTTGAGGCCCTAAAGTATTATTCATATTTTTAGGAAGCCCTATAACTATTTTATCCACTTTATACTCATCTATTATCTTTTTTATCTCATTTATATCATTTTTTTTATTTCCCTGTCTATATATAGTTGTAATTCCCTGAGCAGTCCAGCCCATTGGGTCGCTCATAGCTACTCCTATCCTTTTATCACCAACATCAAGTCCCATAATCCTCAATACAACCACCTCACTAGATTACTTTAATACAAAATTCAGGACATACGCTAGAGCAATAACCACAAAGCCTGCACTTATCAGTATCAACAACACATCTGCCATCTACTATTTTAAGAGCTTTTATAGTACATCTTTCCACGCATTTACCGCAGCCTAAACACCAAGTGTCAATAAGAAGCCTTCTTTTTGTTTTTCTTAATTTACTGTCTATATCCTCTGGAACCTCTTTACCTTCAAACATCAATACATTTGCCATTACTTCATTTTCTGACTGCATCCCAACTGCAATTGAATCTATATCTTCGTTATTTAAAACAAAATCGAAGCTTCTTTTTACATCTCCTAATAGGTTTCCTCCTCCAATTGCTTTCATACTATATATTCCCTTACCGCTTAGTTTTGCATTATGAACAGCTTTAAGCATATCTTCAATGGTACCGTCGCCTATTCCTATTCCCTTATAGTTAACTATGGGAAGTACTACATCTATTTTAGGCATTTTAGATACTGCTTCAACAACTGATATATTATGAGTTGATACCCCAACTGCTCTTATCTTTCCAGCCTTTTTTGCATCATATAAATACCTTAATGCTTCCCCATGACCTTTTAATGTGTATACGCTCTCCTGTTCATGAAGAGAAAATATACCTATGCTTTCGACATTTAAAGCCTTTAATGCCTCTTCAACAGTTTCTCTCATCCCTTCATAAGTATAATCATAAGATTTTGTTGAAATAATTATATCTTTATTATTTGTTATCTCCATGGCCCTCCTTATGTAGGGATATGTATTATAAAGTTTTGACGTATCTATAAAATTAACTCCAAGTTCAATTGCTTTAGCAATTACTCCTGCGCCTTCTTCTATTGGTTGATTCGATTGCATAGGCCCAATTGTAAGGGCTCCAAAGCATAGCCTTGATACTTTAAGTCCTGATTGGCCAAGTATCCTATATTCCATAATTATCACCCCAACATAAAATGAAAGCAGCATACTTGCTGCTTTCAAATAATTTATTTACACTTTTTTTATAAATTTATCATAAACTCAAGTCAAGTATTATTTATCTTTTAGATAGCTCTTAAGCAATTCCTCTAAAAGCTCATCTCTCTCCACTCTTCGTATTTCATTTCTTGCATTATTATAACTTGTAATGTATGTTGGATCCCCTGAAAGTATGTATCCCACCATTTGGTTTATCGGATTATATCCTTTTTCTTTTAGGGAATTATATACATTTATAAGTATATCTCTTGCTTTTGCTTCCCTTTCCTTATCAACATCAAACTTCATGGTTTCATTAAATCTATCAGGCATTTTATCACCCTTCCCTTGCTTATACCTTTATATTAATATACCTATGGTTTTATTGCAACATTATTTACAAGTATTATATGAAAAGTTTAGATAACATTCTAATTTTACTTCTTATTATTGTGCAATTTAATGGTTTTTATAACGTATTATTTTAAATGAATTATAAATAATACGTTATAAAAACTTATTTACTATATTATTGACTTTTCAATAATATCATATGAGGCTTCTAACGCATCACCTATTTTATCTACATATTTACCTCCTGCTTGAGCAACGTCAGGTTTGCCTCCTCCGCCGCCTCCAGCAATCTTTGCAACTTCTTTAACAATTTTCCCTGCATTAATACCTGAGGATACTGCATCTTTACTTGCCATTACAATAAATAAAGCCTTGCCATCTTTCTTACTTCCAAGTACAACTACAGATTTGCCTAATCTATCTCTTAATCTATCGCCAAGGTCTCTTAACCCTTCGGCATCAAGTTCTACTAAGGAAGCAACAACTTTTATTCCTTTAATATCCCTAGCATTTTTTATAATATCATCTGAAGCATTTGCATTAACTTTTAATTTTAATTCGCTTATTTCATTATCCTTTATTTTTAATTCATGAATTAAACCCTCAACCTTACTTGCTACTTCTTTTGGTTGGGTCTTAAGATGCATTGCAGCTTTGTTTAACTCATTCTCTATATTATTTATATAATCTAATGCACCCCTGCCTGTTACTGCTTCAATTCTTCTAACTCCAGCTGCAATACCTCCTTCAGATATTATCTTAAATAGTCCAATTTGTGAGCTGTTTAGTACATGGGTTCCTCCGCAAAACTCCATGCTTATATCTCCAACCTTTACCACTCTAACAACTGAGCCGTACTTTTCTCCAAATAAAGCCACAGCACCCATTTTTCTTGCTTCGTCAATCCCTGTTTCAATTGTTTTCACTTCCAAAGAATCCAGTATACTTTCATTTACTATATGTTCAACCTTTTTTAAATCTTCAGGGCTTACTTGTTCAAAATGAGTAAAGTCAAATCTTAGCCTCTCTTCTGTAACTAAAGATCCTGACTGCTCTACGTGATTTCCTAATACTTGTTTTAATGCTGACTGAAGCAGATGTGTTGCCGTATGATTTCTTGCAATATCATCTCTCCTGTTTTTGTAAACAATAGTTTCGACCTTGTCTTTTACATTTATTGTTCCTTTTATAACCTTGCCTATGTGAATTATCTTTCCATTAGGTGTTTTCTTGCAGTCACGTATTTCTACTTTACTCTCAGGTGAATTACTTTTTATAATTCCACTATCCCCAACTTGGCCTCCCATTTCAGAATAAAAGGATGTATTGTCAAGTATTAATGATACATAATCCCCACAATTTGCGCTTTGAACAACTTCCCCGTCTTTAACAATTACTGTTATTCTGCCACTTGATTTGCAATTATTATACCCAGAAAAGCTAGTTGTAATCTCAGGTGGAAGAGTAGAGTATACATCTATATCTCTTCCCATGTAATTAGTTACATCCCTAGCTGCTCTAGCCCTTTCTCTTTGGGATTTCATCTCTTGCTCAAATCCTATCATATCAATCTCCATGCCATTCTCTTCTAGTATCTCTAAAGTAAGCTCTACTGGAAATCCATATGTGTCATAAAGTTTAAATGCCTTATCACCAGATAGTATTTTCTCATTATTAAATTTAAGTTCATCTACATATTCATTTAGTATACCAATGCCTTGATCTATTGTTTCATCAAATCTTTCCTCTTCAAGCTTTATTATCTTCTTTATATATTCCCTTTTTTCGTCTATCTCATGGTAGGCATACTTAGAGTTATCTATTACAACGTCACAAAGCTTATACAAAAAGGCTTCCTTGCTGTTTAAAAGTTTGCCATGTCTTGCAGCCCTTCTTAAAAGCCTTCTAAATACATATCCTCTTCCCTCATTAGATGGAAGTATGCCATCTCCAGCCATAAATGTTATGCTCCTTATATGGTCTGTAATAACCCTTATGGATGTGTCTATATCTTTATTTTTGCCATACTCTACATTTAATAGACTGCACACTTCATTTAATATTCTTTTCATTGTATCAACTTCAAATATACTGTCCACACCCTGCATTATTGTAGCCATTCTTTCAAGTCCCATTCCAGTATCTATGTTAGGGTTTTTCAGCTTATTGTAGTTTCCATCTTCATCTTTATCATATTGTGTAAATACAAGATTCCAAAACTCTATTATTCTATCCTCATCAGATGCTTTTACAAATTCATCTACAGTGTTTATTTCTCCTTGTCCTCTATCAAAATGTATTTCAGAACAAGGACCGCAAGGGCCTGCTCCATGCTCCCAGAAGTTATCTTCCTTACCAAGTCTAAATATACGAGATGGATCGATGTCTGTCTGTTTAGTCCATATTTCATATGCCTCATCATCATCTTTATATATTGTTGCATAAAGCCTATCTTTTGGTATATCAAGAACCCCAGTTACAAACTCCCATGCCCAAGGTATTATTTCTTTTTTAAAGTAGTCTCCAAATGAAAAATTCCCAAGCATCTCAAAAAATGTTGCATGCCTCGATGTCTTTCCAACCCTTTCTATATCTCCAGTTCTTATACACTTCTGACAGGTTGCAACCCTCTTTCTTGGAGGAGTTTCCTGCCCAGTAAAATATGGTTTTAAAGGAGCCATTCCAGCATTTATTAGAAGAAGGCTCTTATCATTTTGTGGAACCAAAGAAAAACTTGGCAGCACAAGATGCCCCTTACTTTCAAAAAAATCAAGATATTCTTTTCTTATCTGATTTAAACCCATCTTTTCCATAAAATTACCTCCCAAAAAATAAAAAATACCCTTCAATCCCCATTTAGGGGCGAAAGGTTATCCGCGGTACCACCCTAATTGTCATATTATAATATGACATCTTGTAACAGATAACGGCTGATTCCGTCAGGTTCTACTAAAATTCAACCCTGAAACTTTGGGATTGCTTCAGATAATCATGTTTAAAGGCTTTCACCTTACGCCTTCTCTCTTTAAAACTACAACTATCTTACTATTCCCTTCATCGTCTTTATTGAAATAAATTATACAAAATAATATTAGTATTGTCAATTAAGATAAGGCCAAAAATAAGCATTAAAACAAGCTTTTTACTACATCCGTATATATTATTTTAAGAGCCGCAATAATAGGTATTCCAAATATCATTCCAATTACGCCATATAATTCCCCTCCAATTATGAGTGCTAGTATTACGGTTACAGGATGAAGATCAACACTATCTCCCGTAATTATAGGGCATATTATACCGCTTTCCACCTGCTGTATTATAAATAGTAAAACCAATGTCCATATTGCCTTTGAAGGAGATTGAAGAAGCGCAATTAAAACAGCAGGAATGGTTCCTATAACAGGCCCAAAGTATGGTATTATATTTGTTATACCATTTATTATGCCAAGAAACAATGCAAAATTAACTTTTAGTATAAGCAGAGCCAAAGTAGTAAATACGGCTATTATAAATGATAATATAATCTGGCTTCTTACATAGTTTCCGAATACTTCATCTATATTTGAGCATATTCTATCAATTCTGCTTCTAAACTTTCTAGGTATGAGCTTCCTTGAATTATCTATAATTTTATTATAATCTCTTAAAAAGTAGTATAGTATAAATGGAATAAGTATATAGTTTATAATACCATCAAACAGAGATATTATTCCATCAGTAAGATATGAAATATATGAAGCCATGGTGACTTCAAGCCTATTTGAATTAACATACAATGCATTCTTTATACTTCCTGGTAGATTGAAACCAGCTTTAGTATACCTATCCTGTATATTTGTTATAAATGCCATGAATTCCTCATTTATCTTTGGAAGAACATCTAAAAGCTTCGTCATATCCCTCATTATTTGTGGTATTATATAAAAGCATATGGATAAAACAAATAATATAAGTACCCCATATGTAATAAGCACCCCAATCCATCTTTTAATGCCCTTTGTTTCCATATAGCAAATAACTGGATTTAATAAATAAGCTAAAACTAGACTTACTATAAATGGACTTAAAATATTAAAAATTAGGTTTATATTTTTAAATATAATAATAAGTATTATTATAATCACGGAAATAAAAGTATACTTCAAAATTTTTCTCTTTCGGTTAAAGTCCATAAATTTATACCTCTTCTTTAAATATCTTCTTTAATGAGATATCATTTTTTAAAACAATATTTTTATAATTGCTGTCTATAATAACATCGTTCTCCCCAAATATTATCTTTTCCGAAAAAGGAATAATTAATTTACCCTTTATAATATCTTCAACAAAGCCATCAGAAATTATATATCCCCCTATTTTAAACTTTTCTTCACTAATTATCACATCTTCAATATGTCCTATTTCTTCCCCTTTGTTTGTTATTACATTCATACTAAAAACTCTATCTATTTCTTTAATAGCATTAATCACCTCCTGATTTTTATTTATACACTGCAGCTTTTCTGGCTTATTTGCTAAAATCACATCTCTGCCTATTATTTCAATATCGTTTATAGGTATAAATATATCTTTTTTCACCCACCTGCCAGAGTATATAGAAAAACCCATTATTAACTCTTGCCTAAAACTATATATAGTATTTTTCACCTTGCCAATCAATCTGCCATTCTCTATATTTACTACATTAATGCCTCTTAATTCTTTTGATTTAAGCATTATATCACCTGCTATAAATATTTTGTTTTACGTATTTTTATTTTTCCATATTAATTGAAAAATAAACAAATATAAATGGCTATGTCTTAAGTAACTGTTGATTTCTAAACCGGATATGTTGATTGACTTCCGCTGCACGCTGCTACAGTAAATCAACATATCCTAAAATCAGCACTGTACTAAAACATAGCCATATAAGAAAAAGAACAGGCTATTTTTAAATTAGCTGTCCTTTTATATGAAAACTATATGTTTTTTTAATATCTTTCGATTGTTCCTCCCCCAAGTACTAAATCATTCTTATAGAAGACAACTGATTGTCCTGGGGTTATTGCTCTTTGAGGGGTTTTAAACTTTACAGTTACGATGTCATCTCCCTCAGGTATTATTATTGCGGGAGCCTCTTTTGCATTATATCTTATCTTGGCTGTAACTTCCATCTCTTCATTTAATTTATCAAAGGGTATAAAGTTTAAGCCTGTTGCCCTAAGGCTGTCTTTATATACAGTATCACCCTCTCCGAGTATTACTGTATTATCCTCAGGATTTATATCCACAACAAACATTGGTTTCCCAAATGATATTCCAAGACCCTTTCTTTGACCTATGGTGTAATATGAAATTCCTTTGTGCTTTCCCAAAATATTGCCTTCAGTATCTTTAAAATACCCTTCTGATATTTTGTCAGGCACTCTTTCTTTTAAAAAGTTGCCATAATCATTATCAGGAACAAAACATATCTCTTCACTATCAGGCTTGCTTGCAACTGGCAAAGAAAGCTCCCTTGCTATTTGCCTTACCCTGTCTTTTGTTATATTCCCTAAAGGGAATAGGGTATGCTTAAGCTGATATTGAGTAAGATTATATAGGGCATAGGTTTGATCTTTTCTTGTATCCTTTGACTTTTTGAGAAGATATCTATCTTTATATTCATCATAACCAAGGGATACATAATGACCTGTAGCAATATAGTCAGCATCAAGGTTCATTGCTCTTCTTAGTAGTTCATCAAATTTTATATACTTGTTACATGCAATGCACGGATTTGGAGTTCTGCCAGCTAAATATTCGTCTATAAAATATTTAATAACCTTATCTTCAAATATATCTTTGAAGTTCATTACATAATATTTTATGCCAAGTACATCGCAAACCTTTCGTGCATCACGTACAGCAGCGTATGAGCAGCATCCTCCTTCAACTTCTTTTACATTCTCATTTTTATCAGGCCAGACCTGCATTGTAACTCCTATTACATCATAGCCTTCCTCCTTTAGAAGTGCTGCTGCTACGGAGCTATCAACGCCACCACTCATGCCTACAACAACCTTCTTTTCCATATATTACTCATCCTCATGCAAGTTTTTGTGTTTCTCCTCAATTTTTGGCATACCATTTTTTTCTCTATAATCATTTATTGCTGCATGTATTGCCTCTTCTGCTAGTACTGAACAGTGAATTTTAACAGGTGGAAGACCTTCTAGGGCTTCTATTACTGCTTTGTTTGAGGTTCCCCATGCCTCATCAACAGTTTTTCCTTTTATTAACTCAGTTGCCATACTGCTTGATGCAACTGCTGCACCGCATCCAAAGGTTTTAAATTTGGCATCAGTAATTATATTATTATCAATCTTTAGAAATATTTTCATTATATCTCCACATTTTGGATTACCTACAGTACCTACACCATCTGCATTTTCAATCTCTCCAACATTCCTTGGATTTGTGAAATGATCCATTACTTTATCACTATACATTTATTTTTCCCCCTTTTTTAAAAAATCATCATATAATGGTGACATATCTCTTAGCCTTTTAACAATATTAGGAAGGTTCTTAAGTACATAGTCTACATCTTCTTCTGTTGTTCCATTTCCAATTGTAAGCCTTAAAGATCCATGAGCAATCTCATGAGGAAGGCCTATTGCAAGAAGAACATGGGATGGATCTAAAGATCCTGATGAACATGCAGAACCACTTGAGCCGCAAACTCCTATTCCATCAAGTAAAAGCAGTAATGATTCACCTTCAATAAATCTAAAACATACATTTACATTTCCAGGGAGCCTTTTAGTCCTATGACCGTTTAACCTGGTATAAGGTATGCTATTTAATATTCCATTAATTAGTTTATCCCTTAGGTGAGTTGATTTGGAAATATGTTCATCCATATTTTGGTCTGCTATCTCTATTGCTTTTCCAAGGCCTACAATTGCTGGAACATTTTCTGTTCCTGCTCTTCTTGACCTTTCTTGAGCTCCTCCATGAATTAAAGGATGTATTTTAACTCCTCTTCTTATATATAAAGCCCCAATACCCTTTGGCCCATAGAATTTGTGAGCTGATAAAGATAATAGGTCAATATTCATTTCGTCAACATTTATTGGTACATTTCCAACAGCCTGAACGGCATCTGTATGAAAATAAATACCTTTTTCTTTGCATATCTTTCCCACTTCTGCAATTGGCTCTATTGTTCCTATTTCATTATTTGCAAACATTACAGATACAAGTATTGTTTTATCAGTTATAGCATTTTTTAAATCATCTAAATTAATCATACCCTCTTCATCAACGGGTAGATAAGTTACATCAAATCCGTGCTTTTCTAGATACTTACAAGTATAAAGTACTGCATGATGTTCTATCTGAGTCGTAATAATATGATTTCCTTTATCTTTATTAGCTAAGGCAACCCCTTTTAAAGTCCAGTTATCAGACTCTGAGCCGCCAGCCGTGAAATAAATCTCATCAGGTCTTGCACCTAATGCTTTTGCAACCTTTTCTCTAGAATTTTCAACTGCCTTTTTAGTTTCTCTTGAAATAGAATATATAGAGGAAGGGTTCCCATAGTTTTCAGTGAAATATGGAAGCATCTCTTGGACTACCTCTGGTCTTGTTGGAGTTGTTGCTGCATAGTCCATATATATTACTTTTTTCATTTTATTCGCTCTCCTTTTTTATCAAATCTTTATTCTTTTCGCATAATAGTTTATAATCATTTACCATATCCTGTAGACTTATTGAGTTAACTACATCATCTATGGCATTTTTAATTTTTACCCATATAAGCCTTGTAGCGCAATAATTAACCTTCGAACATTCATTTACCTCTCTATCGTCTATGCAGTCTGAAATCTCAATAGGTCCTTCAAGAATATTAAGTATATCACCAACCATTATATTTGATGGATCATCTGCTAGAATATATCCACCTTGCGAGCCCCTCATGCTTTTTACAAATCCTTCCCTTCTTAGGATCCCAATTAATTGTTCAAGGTAATACTCAGATATTCCCTGCCTTTCAGCTATTTTCTTTAGTGGAATTGGGTCTTCTCCATAATGAAGGGCAAGGTCATACATTGCTTTTACCCCATACTGACCTTTTGTAGATAATTTCATTAAATCACCACCAATATAATCCCGACTATTTAACTCGGATATTCTAATTGAATAGTAGCATATCCGACCATTCCTGTCAACATTAATTAAGATTATTATTTCTAATATTTAAAGCTTTAAAATTGTTTTGCATTCCTTAGCTAAAAGTTCTAAAATATATGAGGATTATATTACAAAATTGGAGGATAAATTATGTTTTTTGATTATCATGTACACAGCAATTTTTCACCAGACGGTTCTATGAGTATGGATGAGTGTATTAGCCATGCAATAGATAAAAATATTGAAGAAATGTGTTTTACAGACCATCTTGATATCGACTTTCCAGCATTCTCTGAAGAAAACTTGGATTATGAAAAATATTCTAGTTCAATAGACGAGGTTAGAAAAAAGTATGAGGGCAGGATCAAAATCAATAAAGGAATTGAAATTGGTATGCAGCCTCATATAATAAACCAAATATATGATTATATAGATGGAAAGAAGTTTGACTTTATAATAGGTTCTATTCATGTTGTAAATGGTCATGATATATGTGATTCTTCATTTTATGAAGGAAAAAGCAAAAAAGAGGTATACAATGAGTATTTAGATGCACTTTACACTTGTATCAAAGCCTTTAAAGACTTTAATGTGCTTGGCCATATTGACATAATAAAAAGATATTGCCATTTTGAAGATAGAAATATGTATTTTGAAGAGTTTGGTGATTATATTACGCCAATATATAAAGAGCTTATACAAAGTGGCAGAGGCATTGAGATAAACACATCTGGTATAAGATATAAGGTGGGTTCTGCTCATCCTACGGTAGACCTTTTAAAAGCTTATAGAAATCTTGGAGGAGAGATAATAACAACAGGCTCTGACAGCCACTCCTATGAGTATTTAGCCTATAACTTTGGCCCTACTTTAGATATATTAAGGGATTGTGGTTTTAAATATATAACCATATTTAGAGATAGAAAACCTGTACAAATTAAAATATGATTGGCTTAAATTTATTCTTAAATAACAAAAGTGACCTTAAAATATTAGCTTTTATCTAATTTTTTAAGGTCACTTTTGTTTTATGCTTTGTCTATATCATATATTAATATATTTTCTTTATCTTTTTCACATAATGAGACGTCATAGACTGAAGCAGGGAGCCATAGGTTGTTTTAAATCCTACTTCATCTCCTACTGAGTAACTATTTTTACTATTTTCTATATCTAATATTAAGTGATCGCTGCTGCCGCCTATTATATCTATAGAATCATCCTCTGGTATTATGTTTTTAAAATCTACATCTCCCCTTCCCATTGCTAATATTGCTCTTAAGCGTGGGCCTTTATTAGCAAAGGTTGGCACCTTTCCAAATGCATCTATGCCTATATCCCCCACTGGATAAGATGGCTTTTTCTTAATCTCAACTATCTCCCCATACAGCATAAAAATGTCATCATAAAGATTATCAATAATATTCCCATAAGCAGTCTCTCTTCCAAGCAGTATTGCCTCTCCCACTCTTAAATTATTAATTCTGCTTGGTATTTCACCTTTTGGGAGAAGATGAAGGCTACTTGAATTGCCTCCTGATATTATATCTAGTTTATAGCCTATTATGTTTTCTATAATATTTGCAATCTCTATAAGTTTTGATAGATTTTTATAGGAAGGTATAACCCCTCCATAACATGTAAGATTTGTTCCAATTCCAGCTATTTTAATTCCATCTAAATCTTTTATTTTCTTTATGCAATCAAAGCTATCCTCATACCATATGCCTTCCCTTAAATCTCCAAGATCTATCATAAGTATTACATTATGCCTTTTGCCTATTTTTATGCTCTCTTTCGATAACAAACTAATTGTGTCTATTTCAGAATTAAGGCTGTAATCACAATTTAATACAACGTCATGTACCTCACTTTGCATGGGAATCCTAAGCATTACCTTTGGAAGATGTATATCTTTTATTTTTATTATGTTTTCAAGCCTAGAGTCCGCTAAAAAGCTAACTCCCCCATCCACCATGGCAGATGCAATGTCCACATCCCCGCAGAAAGCTTTTGTAACCCCCATTACACTTATGCCAACTTTTCTGCATTCACTTACAATATACTCTGTATTATGCTTTATCTTATTTAAATCAATCTCTATTCTTGGATTTTTCAAGTGTCTCCCTCATTTCCCTTCTTCGCATAACGAGGAAACTTGCAACATCACACCCTTTTGTTCCTCTTCCAAATCCAGCATCTAGTCCAGATTCTATTGCAATTTCATTAGACACTTGAGTCCCTCCTGCAACCAATATAATTTTTTCCCTTATTCCTCTTTCAATGCAAAGATCATTTAAATATTTCATATTTTTTATATGAACATCATTATGAGTTATTATGGTGCTTATTAATATTGCATCTGCATCTGCCTCTATTGCTGCATCTATTAAATCCTCAAGAGGACATGATGTACCAAGGCTATGGCACTTTATACCATACTTTTCTATTCCTCCATGCTTTATATCTATTATCTCTCTTAAGCCCACAGAGTGTTCATCTTCCCCAACTGTTGCGGCAACTATACTCATAGGGGTATCATGTATTTCTTTTTTTATCTCTTCATCAGATAAAGTCTTTATTTTCTCTGGTATATGAAGTTTAGATACATCTATAGAAAATGGAACCTTTCCTTTTATTTCAACCAATGTTCCTTCAGCGTTTTGCATAACCTGCTTATGAATTATAGAAACATCCAAAAGTCCAAGCTTTTTACCTATTTCTATTGCGGCACTCTCTGCAATATCTTCACTTATAGGCAAAAATATGGTTGTAGATATTATGCCATCTCCAGCCCATTCCACCTCTGGCTTTAAAAAGTCTCCCTTTCTATATTTTTTACTTTGCTCAAGTCTTTTTGATACATTATCGTTTCCATCAAGCTCATCTATATAAACTATTTTTTCTCTATTGCATAGTGTACATCCGCCTATCACATCACAAGGCCTTTTAACATCCTTTGGAATATTGTTATATCCAAAATGCTCACAAACAGGTGCAAAGTAATCCTCGTCTCTTTTATATACACTGTTTGCTTCAACCCCTCCATTAATATCTCTTGCTATTCCATCTCCATTTCTTTCAGGATAGAAGCCTGAATCCACAAAAAAGCCCTGCTCTACAGCATTAAAATACCCTCCAACCTCAATTATCTCTTCTAAGAAAAGTACCGCCCTCTCTTTAAGCTCTCTAACCTTATCTCCTAA
The DNA here is from genome assembly GCA_002426575.1 of Clostridiaceae bacterium UBA5444. Classification (GTDB taxonomy): domain Bacteria; phylum Bacillota; class Clostridia; order Clostridiales; family Oxobacteraceae; genus UBA5444. Next base: position 60,149 of record DIRE01000024.1, read on the forward strand.
AACCCCATCTCTTTTTATTTCAACCATATCCTTTATTCCGTCTAATCCGAGAAGTGCTTGTTTTGCAGTGTTTATTGCATTTATATTGTTGTAATGCCATGGTATATTTCTCCCCTCATCAGGGGTTATTGTGCTTTGTATATCCACACTTGTTAATCTTGAAATTAAAATATTTAATGTATGAGTAACCGTTGCTTCTCTCATATCAGATTCCATATATTTTGTGTTCATCTGAGCCCTCATTTTATAATCCTTAAAAAGTTCTCTAAGTGCAACAGCATATGGAAGATCCATTCTTATACAAGGTGCGGGAGGCGCAGTGGGTGGAACAGTGGATAAAGCTATATCTTCAGCTTTCATACCAACCCTTCTTGAAAAGGCTGCATTTATTCCATGCTGTACCATAAGCTCTGGCATAACCTTCCACGCCTTCGTGGCGGTAGCATTTGCATTGTGAGCCCCATCTATCTGAAGCATATCACCATATGCCATTATCTTTTTAGCAACTGCCGCGTCAACAAAAGACCTTACCATATTTATATTCCTATATAATACATTGTATTGGGGATCCTGATGGGCTCCATTTACCCCTTCTTCTGCAAACATAACAGCAATCTCAGGGCCTGCAATACCGCTTACATAGGAATGAAAGTTAATAGGCCTTCCAACCTCTTCTTCTATAATGTCGAGTGCCTTTCTTGTAGCCCTAACCTCTTTTCTTGAGATCGGAACCCCTCCCACACCCTCTGGGGTTCCTTCTATAAGGCCATCAAAGTGGCTCTGGCCTGCAGTCCTTATAACCATAATATGGTCAGCTCCACCCCAAGCAGCCATCCTCATCCTTCTTATATCATCTTCAAACCTTCCTGATGCAATTTCAGTAGTTATAACACAATCAGGCTGAGGATCTATATATTCAAAGCTCTTTGAAGCTGGAAGCGGAATGCTTTTATCTAGGTTATCTGAAACCTCATTATATTCAAATTCTCCAACCTTTCTAGACCCTGTATCTTTTCTCCATGTCCAGCCTTTTCTTTTGGGCTTATAGTTTTTAAGATCATTTAAAATATATTCTATGTCAAGCTTTTCATTTTCTTTAAGCTTCATGGATTTCACCTCCATTAAAAAGGGATTTTATCTCACTTTCTAAATCTTCGTTTATAATAAGACACCCAGCATCATGAATATCTATATTTCTTTCATTTGAAAGTCTATATACTACATTTCCAGCACCTTTTCCTAGGAGATTCATACCAACAACTTTATCTACTATCTTCTTTGACTCTATGCTTGAAAATCCCATTCTAAGAAGTACTGATCTTTCAATGGATGGGGATGTATTATATTTAGAAAGTTCAACAAGTGGATCAACTATTTTGTAGCATAGCTCCCAAAATCTATTTTCAAGTTGTTCTTCGGAAAGGTCTGCTAAATGCATTCTCCTTACCTCAAAATCATCTTCCCTTTTCATTTAGTCCGCCTCCACTTAAAATATTTTCTACATAACATTTATCTTCCTTAATATCCTGAGATAGAAATGTTATATCCTCTTCCGTAATTTCATCTATATTTATATTTTCAATACAATTTTTTATATAGGATAACTTTAATCTATTAAGGTCAACATCCCTTGCATCTATAAGCGATAGATCTTTAGGTATTACTATATTTTTGCCTGGCACTTCACTGTTTGGATCTCCTACAATTATCTCAATCCCATTTTGCCTTGCAAATGTAATCTGGGATGATGGGTTCTTTCCTGCTCCCGTATATTCGGTTTCTTGCACTACAAGTATCTGATCTTCTCTCATTTCACTTGCTATTTTAAAAGCAGCAGCTAAAGAGGTATTCCCGGCAGGGCCTCTTTCTAGGCCTTCTATAGAAGATAATGCCTCCGTTGTATAAAAAACCTCTCCCTGCTTTACAAGTACATATCTATCTAAATATCTAAGTGGTCTTGCGGCGCTCCTTGGAACGTCTGATCTATCAGGCCATGTGGCAAAAGGAATACCAAACCCTGTGTGACCTGTTGTAAATGACTTCTTATTAAAATCTCTATCAGATGCCATATGAAGTCCTTTTAAATCAACACTAACTCCAATTATTTTAGTATTTAGCGCCCCGGCTTTTATAAGTCCTCTTGCTGTTCCAGTTACATTCCCTCCTCCTGCATGGGTTATTAAAACCGCATCAGGATCCTTGCCAAACCTTTCCCTACATTCCATTGATATCTCATATCCTAAAGTCTCCACCCCTAAGATTCCAAAAGGAGAATACAAGGATGCATTAAAGTACCCTGTTTCCTCAAGTATCTTTAAAAAAACATAAAATAATTCTGGCCCAACTGTTAATGATACAACCTCTGCACCATAATTTTCACATTTTCTCCTCTTTTCAAGTATTTCTGGCTGTCCAACCTTTCTGCTGTCAAAACATTCCTGAACAATTATACATTTAAGCCCCCTCATTGCTGCATATGATGCAACTGCTGCACCATAGTTTCCTGAAGTTGCAGCAACCACCCCTTTGTATCCTAATTTTTCTGCATGATATACTGACAAAGACGCCCTTCTATCTTTAAAGCTCCCTGCTCTATTTGTCTGTTCATCTTTAACAAAAATTCTTGCTCCGTATCCAGGCTTTGAAAGCCTCCTTACTACTTTTGTCATATTATGAAGTTCAATTAATGGTGTTTCAAATATTCCAGACTCTCTTTGAATTTTTTGAACATCACTTAATGTATATCCAGTGTTTCTCATCATGCCTTCATAGTCAAAAGCTATAAGGCCCCTTTTGAAATCATCATAGTCAATTCCAATAGATTTTTTCATTATTTCATTTTTTCTATTCATAACTGAGGCATAGCTAAAATCATTCATTTTGCATCCTCCTCTAGTAACCTTCTAAGGCTTAATCCAACAGATTTAAGCTCAGGAACAAATTCTCCAAAATCGTGGGTATACCTTGGGTTTATTGAAACAAGCTCTCCTTTTAGTATTCGTCCTGTAACCGTGGTTATATATACCAAATCCCCTATATTAGCATCACTATTTAGATACCCTTTAACCCAAAGCTCTAAGGGAACCTTTTTTGTATCCTCAGGAATGTTCGCCTCTCTCTCTTCACTTTTTAATACTATCTGATGTATTTCTACCCACTGTCCTTTTATGCCATGGGTGTCCATCTAAATCATCTCCTTCATATTACCCATTGATGCCCTAGGTATAGGAAGATCTTTCATAGTAACTATGCCTGGTTTTGCATTTAAACATAGTGGAATCATATTAACAGCCATTGCAATGGTTCCTATACCACCTGGTGTTTCAGGCTTTATACAAAGATTAAGGTTTGGATCTCCTTCAATCCATATATAATCACCAGTTTTAATATCCTCTAGCTCAGGCCTAATCTGTTGAGGATGCTCTAATGTAATTATCACCTCTTTACCTTTCATTCCATATCCTATATGTTTGCACCCTGCAACCATGCCAGGCTCAACCTTTACACAGTTCGTTTCCCTATAGGTATTTGATATTATGGGCTCCCTTGTTTCAACCACCTCATCTATTTCAATACCAATGGCATCTGCAATCATATATATAGACTCCCTAAAACCAATATGACCTACAATTGTACCGTCTAATACACCTTTTTTAAATTCTTCTATTGTAGTTCCAACCCCTTGCGTTTCCATAACCGTTTTTCCAAAAGGAGAAAGATCATTTATCCTAGCAGCCTTTATTTTATCTACCCTTCTGCATGAAGCGGTCAGTGTAATTATAAGCGTATCAAGTACAAACCCAGGATTTACACCCGTCCCAAGTACAGTTGCATTATTTAAAACAGCTAAATCATTTATTTGCTTTGCTAAATCTTTATCTGCTCTATATGGGTTTGCCATCTCCTCTGCTATGGTTACGCAGTCCATTCCTTTCTCTACAATAAGCTTTATCTGTGGAAATACATTTTTTATAAATGAATTTGTTGCAAGCAAAACTATATCTGCATCAGTTTCTCTAATAACCTTTTCAGGATCACAACTTACCAAAACCCCAATATTCTCATCAAGGTTTAATACCTCTCCAATATCTTTTCCTTCAAACTCCATATTTTTATCAATTGCCCCAACTAATCTAATACCCTTCTTCTCTGTAATAAGCTTTGCCATCCCTCCCCCCATGGCACCAAGTCCCCAAACAATAACCCTTATATCCTCCATGACCTATCCCTCCAAATATTTTATTTACAATATTTATCTGCAATTTTCATGCCATGAAAAAGTTGCTGCTATATTCAGATTATTTGTACCTTTTTTATTATATTTATTAAGATATATGCAAAATTGTTTGCAGTGCGCAAGTAATTTTGCATATATGCGAATTATTTCAAACAAAAAAACACATGAGAAAATCATGTGTTTTTTTGTATAGGTACTACAAATATTAAAATTATATCTATTTAGATATGTTCACCGTTCTATTTCTATTAATTACAATCTAAAAGTCTAATATATTACAATCCAGCTTATTCAAAACCATTTTAGTTAACTTTAAAAGTCCAAAGCCAATTATGGCTCCAAATACATTTAAAATAATATCATCAATATCAACAATTCTATTTAAGTGTTGGGTAATTATATCTATCACTAACTGAACCAATTCAATACCTAAAGATGCTAAAAATGAAATAGTTATTATATAACTTATTTTTTGAGCCTTTTCATTAACCAATGGAATGAAAAAGCCAAAAGGTATAAATAAAATAACATTACCAAATACCTGCTTTGAAAATGTACTAAATGATAAATTCCTTTGAATCTCCAAAATCGTTTTAAATGGTATTATATTAATTGCTGATTTAAAAGTAAACGTAGGGATAGCCACCTCAAACATTATTGGGAAAAAGACTATTCCAATAATAGAAATTAAATAAGCACAAAAAAGTAAGGATGCAATACACTGTACCGCTGTATCATGTCTTTTGATCCTTCTTATAAAAAAAGGTATGTATAGAGCTATTAAAAAAAGCTTAAATATAAGCCCGTAACTTATCATTTTCTCACTTCCCTTTCCATAACAACACATTCTTTATTCTTTATTAGAAAGAGCTTAAGTAACAAACTATATTACTTTTATCAACCACACCCTTTATATACATATTACACCACACCCTTAACTTTTTGTACACTATGCCATTATTTACCCTAATCCATGTCATAATATGATATGGATAGCATCAGTTGTTAGTTTATGGATATTAGTAATCTTAATCCTGCCTTTTATAATATTTAGAGTTGAATTGATTGTGTAATGATAAAAAACACATGGTTGTCCATGTGTTTTTTATCATTATTCTATATAATTTCCTTTTTACTATTATATATACAAATATATATACAAATTAGTCAAATTCATAATTGTTAAGGTATTCTACCATTTTTAAAGATGTCCGCCTAAGTATATCGCCACTTTCTTCACCTTCGGAAAATTTGGTCATATTAATTAATAAGTTGCGATAAGATAATACAATATCGCCATATCCTTGAGAAGGGTACGAATTCCAATATACCATATCTTTATCTAATTCTTTATTCAAATATATGATATCTATCAGTATCGTACATTTTAGTTCTTTACTTTCATATATAATCTTTTTCTGGGTCGGTGTGTGTGATTGTTCCCCATCAAGTGTCAAAAATTGTCTTTTCCCAAAAGAGTTCTCTTTGTCTATTGCAACAAGCATTAATTGGTCTTGAGAAAAAGTTTTAGTAAGATTAGGCGGTGTAAAATTCTTAGATATATCATTAAATAATTTATTGTACTCATCATAAGAAATTAATTCTGTCTTTTTTGAGCACCCAGATAAAAATGCACTTACAAAAATGCTTATGATAATAACTATTATTTCAATTCTTTTTTTCATTATAAATCATCCTTGCTTAGTTGAGTTTAGTCTCAGTAGCTTTATAGTTATCTATATTATTGCATATTCCCCATGCGGTTCCAGTCTCATAATAATAACCTAAATCTGTCATTTCCCCTGTCGCCTTTATTACCTTATATTTCTTCCAACATCCTGCACCACTACTATATTCCCCCTGCTTATATCTAGAAAGAACTCCCCTATATCCAGGGCGTACAGTCATTGTTGTTTCAATGTTTGTGCTTGATTGTGTTGTCGATGATTTAGATACTGTCACACCTGCATTTACATTTAGTTTTGCTAATATTTTCACTCCAAACTCTGGCTCAACTTCTACTTTCCCAGTTACGATCCAAGTATTTTGTTTTGTTTCACCTTGTGTGTATTTCAACGTCATGTTAGATCCTGTTCCGTTTTCTACAGAACAACTTCCTTGAAAAAACTTATACATATCCTTTGAATTATAATTCTCAGTATAGTACTGCCATACATAAGAATATATATAGGTACCATGATCTTCAACAAATTGTAGTTTTATATCTGCATTTTGCGTTTCGTCTACATGCTCTGCTAATCCTTTTAGCTCATCTTTACTTATTACTTCTGTAGGAGTTTTGTTGCCATTCAAATCCACAAACCAAGCCTTAGGTTCGGGCTGTTTGGGTTGAGAATTCAATATCTCTAAGTCCTCTTTAGTCGGTTGTAGGCTAAAAACTGCTTGTGGATCAGATTGTGCTTTTGCATAATCTGGAATAACCACTCCTACTATTAAGAATGCTAATACTGCCGATAAACCGATAAATCTTTTAATATTCATTACTCGTTTCCTCTTTTATAAACTTTTAAACCTTACATACTTGGTTTTTAAAAACATTGTATAGATAACCCCCCCTTTTTCATACATATTTTTATAAGCATTAAAAGTTGTATAATTCATTATAGTTTATAAAGAGGAACAATTACATGAGTCAATAATTCATATTAAAGTAAAACGTTCATGGATATCTTGTACTTAATGCTATTGTTTTTATACCCCACCTAACGTTTAACCTTATATTACTTATTGTACATTAATATGTAATATATGTAAATCACTTTTTACAATCATGAGGGCTTTACAGTCGAATAATAAAAGAGTTGTTGAAGTTTTTAAAAGGGATATGCAATGTTTATTTAATGACGGATGCGTTTAAAAAACTATTTAATGTAAAAACATTTCAAGTGTTTATGCTAATCTAAAAGTGGTTCTTTCCAAGGTTAGTCGATTTTTCGAATTTTTTCAAGCTGGATAGTTTTGCTTCTTAATGTTTCAAAACTACGCCGGTCATACATAACTCTTTTTATAACTTTTATTTTATTTACACTCCCAACCAACACCAAGTCACTATCCAAGTATTAAAGGTTATTATTAATAATTTAGAAAAAGAAGGAGTACTTATTAATAAAATACTCCTTCTTTTTTAATTATGGTCAAGCTCATTTTCTAATTCTTCTACCACCTTATCATTAGAATATTCGCCAGAATTAAGTTTGTCTAAAATTTCTTGCGGGAATAACTTATCTGCCTCTCTCTCATCATCTAAAGTCAATGGATTTTTAAATTCAATTACTGTATATGCATCATTTTCTTTTTTGATTGTTATACAAACTGGAACAAGTGCCTCTGTTGGTCCGCTTTTTGCGAGAACCATTAAGTACTGGGTAATTTGATCTTCATTTTGTACCTTATCAATAACCTTGTAAGCGCACTTAGCGTTTTTTGTAAAAGAAAAAATTTCTTGAGAAAGATACTCTTTAGTTACATCTTCAATTGATTTGTTTAAAGCGGAAGCATCTTGCTTAGATTGACTAAACACATCTTCGCAGCCGCTTATCAAAGAAAATGTACATAGTATAACTATTAAACATATTAGTGAAAAAAGCTTTTTCATTTTGCACCTCTCCTCACTTCCCCTGACATTTAACCTTATATTACCTATTATGTGTTAATCTGCCAGACTTATAGATCATTTTTTTATAATCCCATACTTTTTTAATTTATACTGGAGTGTTTGCCTTTTTATATTGAGCATGGCTGCGCATTTTGATATGTTTCCATTACATTTTGCCATGGCATCCTCTATTATCTTCTTTTCTGTTAGATATACCTTTTTCTCTAGGCCCATATTTTCTTCATAGTCAATATTATCTATATGAACTTTATCGTCCTTAAATACTTTTGACTGTACAAAAGCAGAAAAGTGCTCTTTTTTTATAATATGGCCTGTTTGTACGACATTCATGGAGGCTTCTATATAGTTTTTAAGCTCTCTTATATTGCCAGGCCATGAATATGATATAAAGGCTTTTTCTACTTCTTCTGAAACATACCAAATATCTTTTGACATTATTTCATTATAGTAATTTATAAAATGTTTAATCAGAAGTGGTATATCTTCTTTCCTATCCTTTAAAAGTGGTAACTTTATATTAATAACACTTAACCTATAATATAGATCCCTTCTTAAAAGTCCTTTTTCAATTGCCTCAGCAGGGTTAATATTGGTGGTGGCAATTATTCTAACATCAATTGGTATATCCTTTAACCCTCCAATCCTCCTTACATACCCCTCCTGCAGTACTCTAAGAAGTTTTGGCTGAAGGCTTATATCCATTGAATTAATCTCATCTAAAAGAAGGGTTCCCCCATTTGCCTGTTCAAATAAGCCTGGTCTATCTACTGCCCCTGTAAAGCTGCCTCTTTGCGTTCCAAATAATATTCCTTCAAGTAGCCCCTCAGGAAGTGCTGAACAGTTTTGGGCTATAAAAGGTTTATTGCATCTTTCACTATATGTATGTATACTTTGTGCAAAAACTTCCTTTCCCGTTCCAGTCTCCCCATATATTAAAACAGTAGAAGTATATTTAGATGCATTTTTTGCAGTATCTATTTCATTTAAAAAATCTATGTTGCAGCCTATTAGGTCAGAAAAATCATAATACCTTTTGTCTCTCTTTTTATTAGCATCTTGCAGCAGCTCTTTTTGCATTATACTTATTTTATCGTATAGAGATTTTAGTGATGTGTAATTTTTAGAAATCTCAAGTGCACCTAAAGCCTCTGAGTCCTTAGTAAGAGGGAAGGTTGAGTTTAGAGTAGTTATTTTATGTCCCTTTTTATTCATATATGTCTGGTATTTATCTAAAACTTCCCTGTTTTCATTTAAAGCAGTATATAGGGTACTTGAGTTTTCATTTAATCCTGGGAAAGCATCTAGCATATCTTTCCCATAAAGATCCTCCTTTTTTAATCCCTCAAGCTTTTCCATTGCTTTATTATAAATAAGTGTATTACCGTTTTTATCAATAACATGAACACCCTCATCTATATTTTTTAGCAATGTTTCAAGTATAATCTTATACAAGTTACCATCCTTATCCACAATCCCACCCCTATATGTATTTTTTAAGTAACTGTTGATTCTTAAACCGGATATGTTGGTTGACTTCCGCTGCTCCAGTAAACCAACATATCCTAAATTAAAAGAGACATTATAAAATTATCATACTTACGTCAATTTTATAATGCCTCTTGTTAAATTTTATTTTTAATATAATGGATACTTATCGCAAAGCTTGTTTACTCTTTCAACAAACTTTGAAAGATCATTGTTCCTATTGTCAATTGCCCCGCTTATAATATCTGCAATCTCTGCCATGTCCTCTTCTTTAAAACCTCTTGTTGTAACTGCAGGGGTTCCTATTCTTATTCCGCTTGTAACAAATGGGCTTTCCGTCTCAAAAGGTACCGTGTTTTTGTTTACGGTTATATTAACTTTTCCAAGGAGGCTTTCAGCGTCCTTGCCAGTTATACCTTTATTCCTTAAATCTATAAGTATAAGGTGATTATCAGTACCGCCAGATACTAATCTAAATCCTCTTTTTGTTAATTCATTAGCTAATGCCTTTGCATTTTTTAAAACCTGTTTTTGGTATATTAAAAAGTCTTCCCCCATAGCCTCTTTTAAGCAAACAGCTTTAGCTGCTATAATATGCATCAAAGGTCCTCCCTGTATGCCAGGGAATATAGATTTATCTAGAGCCTTTGCATACTTTTCTTTGCAAAGTATTGCTCCTCCCCTTGGGCCTCTAAGTGTTTTGTGGGTGGTAGTTGTTACAAAATCTGCATAAGGTACAGGGCTTGGGTGAAGTCCTGTGGCAACAAGTCCTGCAATATGTGCCATATCCACCATCATATATGCTCCCACCTTGTCGCATATATCTCTTATAGCTTTAAAATCAATAATCCTTGGATATGCACTAGCACCAGATACTATAAGTTTAGGTTTAACCTCCTGTGCCACCTTTAAAAGCTCATCATAATCAATAACCTCTGTATCTTTATTTACACCATATGAATGAAATTTATATAATTTACCAGAGAAGTTAACTGGGCTTCCATGGGTTAGATGCCCTCCATGGGATAAGTTCATACCAAGAACACTATCTCCTGGTTCTAAAACAGTAAAATAAACAGCCATATTTGCTTGGGATCCTGAATGAGGCTGTACGTTTGCATGCTCCGCCCCAAAAAGCTTCTTTGCCCTCTCCCTTGCAATATTTTCTACTTCATCTACAAATTCGCATCCACCATAATACCTTTTTTCTGGATAACCTTCTGCGTATTTATTTGTAAGCTCAGAGCCCTGGGCTGCCATAACTGCCTTGCTAGTATAGTTCTCTGATGCAATAAGCTCTATATGCGTTCTTTGCCTTTCCATTTCCCTTTTTATACTTTCATATACTTCTGGATCTGATCCTTTTATGTATTCAAGTGACATAACAAAAAAACCCCCTAATGATATTTATTTAGTAAATCTAATTATTGTCTCTACAAGCTCATCTAAATTATCTTCTACATTACCATTTTCTATAGCACTTTTTACACAAGTTTTTGTATAATTGTCTAATATCATTCCGCCCACTTTATTTATAGCAGCCCTTGCTGCAGATATTTGGACCAATATATCACTACAGCACTGGTCATTATCTACCATTCTCTGTATTCCCCTTACTTGCCCTTCTATTCTATTAAGCCTCCTTTTTATGTCAGCCTTAACGTCATTATCATTCATCAAAATACCTCCATATAAATTACTTCAAAACACTTTACATGATTATACATAGATTTATATTATATGTCAATTTATATTAAATCCTTTATAACCTCTCCCGCTATAATCAATCCTGCAACTGATGGAACAAAGGATATACTTCCAGGAACCTGCTTTGCTCTTGGCTCGCTAGGCTTATTTTGTATCTTTATAGGTACCTCTGTAGAATAAACAACCTTTAATGAATCAACATTTCTTTTTCTAAGCTCTTTTCTCATAACCTTTGCTAATGGATCAATTGTTGTCTCATATATATCACCAACTTTAAATCTTGTTGGGTCAAGTTTGTTGCCTGCACCCATACTGCTTATAATTGGTATATCTTTATCTTTGCATTTTACAACTAAATCTATTTTACCGCTAACTGTATCTATTGCATCTACAACATAATCATAGTCATATTTTAAAAGCTTTTCAGCTGTTTCTTGATTGTAAAACTCTTGATGGACTTCTACATGAGCTTTTGGATTTATATCTAATATCCTATTTTTCATAACCTGAACCTTTGGCATGCCAATTGTTTTGGTTGTAGCTATTATTTGCCTGTTAATATTGGTTATGCTAACATCATCATTATCTATTAGTACAATTTTACCAACACCGCATCTTGCAATGCCTTCTGCAGCAAAGGAGCCTACCCCACCAATTCCAAATATGGCAACACACTTTTGGCTTAATTTATCTATTGCTTCCTTTCCAATTAATAATTCTGTTCTAGAAAACATAATAATACTCTCCTATAAAAAAACCCGCCATGCCGTAATATGGTTGATTTGAACCTGCGTTGCAGGTGGGTATCCCCCTAAATACTTCTTGTTTCCCTTAAATCGGGCTGTCATTCCATAATTAGAGACAGGATTCCCGTTTAATAAGTGTTGGCTCAAAACACTTTCCATATACACGTACACAGCAGGACTTTACACTATATATATTATTTTAATATTCTTTATTTATATTATACATCAAATTTAGCTTTTTTAATAACCAATATTATACTATTTAGCCTCTTTTGCAGTGATGCCTATTCCAAGCTCTTTAAGCTGCTTTTCATCTACTATGGATGGTGCTTCCGTCATAAGACATGCTGCATCTTTTGTCTTTGGAAATGCAATGACATCTCTTATATTTTCAGTCCCTACTAAGAACATTATCATCCTGTCAAGGCCATAAGCTAAACCACCATGAGGGGGTGGTCCAAATTTAAATGCTTCAAGCAAAAATCCAAACCTTTCCCAAGCCTCTTCCATTGTAAATCCAAGAACTTCAAACATCTTTTCTTGAAGCTTAGTATCATGTATCCTTATACTTCCTCCGCCTAACTCTTCTCCATTTAATACCACATCATAAGCTTTTGCTCTAACCTTTTCAGGGCAAGTATCGAGCAGATTTATATCCTCATCCATTGGTGCTGTAAATGGGTGGTGCATTGCAACAAGTCTTCCCTCTTCCTCACTATACTCAAGAAGAGGAAACTCAGTAACCCATAAAAAGTTAAACATATTTTTATTGTCTAAAATGCCTGTCTTCTTTGCTACTTCAAGTCTAAGCTGGCCAAGAGATGAAAATACTACCTTTGGTTTATCAGCTACAATAAGTAGAAGGTCTCCGTCTTTCCCATCTAATGCTTCAATTATACTGTCTAATTCATCCTGACTTAAAAATTTAGCTATTGGAGATTTTATTTCTCCATTTTTTAAGGCTATCCATGCTAAACCTTTTGCACCAAATGTTTTAACAAGCTCTCCTAGCTTATCTATATCCTTTCTTCCAAAATTTCCACAGCCCTCTGCATTTATTCCTCTTACATCATTTCCGCTATCTACTGCGTCCTTAAATACCTTAAATCCACAGTTTTTAACTTGATCATTTAAATACTTAAGTTCCATACCAAATCTTGAATCAGGTTTGTCAGAGCCAAACCTTTCCATTGCCTCTTTATAGGTTATCCTAGTAAATGGAGTTTTTATATCTAAATCTAAAACTTCTTTGAAAACCTTCTTTAGCAATTCTTCATTTAGTTTAATTACATCGTCTTCCTCAACAAAAGACATCTCCATATCAACCTGAGTAAATTCAGGCTGCCTATTTGCTCTTAAATCCTCGTCTCTAAAGCACCTTGCAATCTGAAAATACTTATCAAATCCAGAAACCATAAGCAGTTGTTTAAATAACTGTGGAGATTGAGGAAGGGCATAGAACTCACCTGGAGATACCCTGCTTGGTACTAGATAGTCCCTTGCTCCTTCTGGAGTACTTTTAGTCAGCATAGGGGTTTCTATCTCTAAAAATCCTTTATCATCCATAAAGTCCCTTATTACCGTCATTGTCTTGTGCCTTACCATTATATTCTTTTGCATATCAGGTCTTCTTAAATCAAGATACCTATACTTAAGCCTTATGGTCTCATTTGCATCAAGGCCTTCTTTTATATAGATAGGTGGTGTTTCAGATTCACTTAATATTTTTATATCCTGTCCATGTATTTCAATAAGCCCTGTAGGTATGTTCTCATTAATAGAGGATCTTTTTACAACCTCTCCTGTAATTGCTAAAACATACTCAGATTTTACTGTATCAGCCTTTACAAATGAATCTTTATTTATTTTTTCTCCAAATACTGCCTGTATAATACCTTCTCTATCTCTTAAATCAATAAATATAAGGCCTCCTAAATTCCTTTTCCTCTGGACCCATCCCATTACAGTAACAGTCTCTCCAATGTTTACATCTCTAAGGCTTCCACACATATGGGTACGTTTTAATCCTTCAAGCCTTTCTGCCATAATATTACCTCCAAATATATAATTAAAGTTCTTCTTTTAATCTATGGTAAAGATCACTTAAATTAATCTCAACCTGCTCACTGGTTTTCATATTTTTTAAATTTATCTTTCCGCTTTCAATCTCATTATCTCCTAATATTACCGTGTATTTAGCATTTAATTTGTTAGCATATTTCATCTGTCCTTTTAAACTTCTGTCCATATAATCCATATCTGCTGATATATTATTCTTTCTAAGCTCATTTATTATCTTTGAAGCTTTTAATTTAGCATTATCTCCAATTGATGCAATAAATACATCTACAGTTTCTCCTATAGGAAGTTTAATACCTTGGCTTTCAAGTACAAGCAAAAGTCTCTCAAGCCCCATACCAAACCCTACTGCAGGAAGATCTGGTCCTCCACATTCTTTAATTAGCCCATCATATCTTCCACCGCCGCATACAGTGCTCTGTGTTCCTATATCGTTTGATATTATTTCAAATACCGTCTTTGTGTAATAATCAAGCCCTCTAACTATCATTGGGTTTACATTATATTCATAGCCTAATTCATCAAGACACTGTTTCAGGCTTTGGAAATGTTCCTTGCAATCATCGCATAAATAATCAATAATAATTGGAGCACCTTTTACTATTTCCTGGCATGATTCAACCTTACAATCAAGTATTCTAAGCGGGTTTCTATCATATCTGTCTTTGCATGTTCCACACAAATTATCAAAATTTGATTTTAAATACTCCTTTAATGCCTTATTGTATTCTTTTCTGCATTTAGGACATCCAATGCTGTTTATGTCTAAGCTAAGGCCTTTTACACCTAATTTATTAAAAAACTCTAATGCAAGGCTTATTATTTCTGCATCAACAGATGCATCAGCTGCTCCAAATACCTCTACCCCAAACTGGTGATGTTCTCTTAACCTTCCTGCTTGAGGTCTTTCGTATCTAAATACTGGAGTCATATAATAAAGCTTTTCAGGGAGTGCTTCATTATATAGGTTGTTTTCAATAAAAGCTCTTACAGCAGGTGATGTTCCCTCTGGTTTTAATGTAATACTTCTTTCTCCCCTATCAAGAAATGTATACATTTCTTTTTGTACAATATCAGTTGTTTCTCCAACGCCTCTTTGAAATAATTCTGTATGTTCAAATATTGGGGTCCTTATTTCTCTAAAGCCATATAATCTGCAATGTTCTCTAATGATACTTTCAACATACTGCCATTTACTTGACTCTGATGGCAATACATCTTTAGTCCCTCTCGGTGCATTAATAGCCAACATAATCTCCTCCTTTAAATATAAAAAAAGAACTCTCATCCCAAAGGGACGGAAGTTCCGCGGTACCACCCTGATTGAATTAAATAATTCCACTTAATAATCTTAACGCGAACAATTCACGTAGCAACCAACTTAAATCAATTGCTAAGCTCAAGGGTGTCCTTCAACCACCTTTTTCTAATATCCTCTCAATCTATGGGATATCCTCTCTGTAAGATAAGTATAGCCTACTATTCCCTATCACGGCCCATAATATATATTTTTTAATATTATAATATTTGTTTAGCCTTGTGTCAACTACAACAACTCTGCAATAGCCTTTATTTTCTTGTCTGTATTAGCCTCTATTGTATTAATGTATCCATCTAAATCCTTTTTATTAGCAAACCTTTCAATTCTGTTTTCATCTAGAAAAACCATTTTAGTAACAGAGTCTGCTCCTAATCCTATTATGGTTTCCTTCTCTTCTATCATTTGTATATTATATATACATTCAAAGCCTTTCTTTGCATATCCAACATTCTCAAGGTTTCCAACCATGTGTTTTTGCCTATACATATAGTATGGTATATATTCCGCCTTTTTCATATTAGAATAAACATAGTCCATCATGCCTTCAATATTATCTCTATCTATGCTTTTCAAAATACTAAGGCTGCTTTCTTTATCCCTATCTTCTATAAGCTTTTCTTTTAATTTAGATGCCCTCTTTAGTGCCATTGTATGAACAGTTATGTTCTCAGGGCTTAGGTCTAGTATACTTTTAACAGTATTTTTTACATGTTCAATGTTCTCCCCCATAAGTCCTATAATCATATCCATATTAATATTTTTAAATCCCATATCTCTTGCAAGATGATATTTCTCTATTATTTCATTTACCGTATGATTTCTTCCAACTCTTTTTAATGTGGAATCATTCATTGTTTGTGGGTTTATACTTATTCTATTTACACCTGAATCAATCATATATTTTAGCTTTTCGGCATTTATTGTATCAGGTCTTCCAGCCTCTACTGTAAACTCATTTACATTATTTATATTAATATTATTAGTAATAGAGTCTAGAAAATGGCTAAAATCTTTATTATTTATAGATGTAGGCGTTCCACCGCCTATATATAGGATATCAATATTAAAATTTGAATTTATAAAATCCCCAATGGTTTTTATTTCATAATTTAATGCATCTAAATATTTAGGTACATAATCTTCAAATTTTGTTATAGGGTAAGATGCAAAAGAACAATATACACACCTAGTTGGGCAAAATGGTATTCCTATATATAAAGAGACATTCTTCTTATCTTTATTTATTATATTATAGCTGTTGTCAGATACCTCAGTTACAAGTTTTATCCTATCATCTCTGATTATATATTTTTCTTTAAGCTCTTTATAAATTTCGTAACTTGTTAAGCCTTTCCTCTTTAAATCGTTTACAATCTTTGTAGGCCTTATTCCAACAAGTACACCCCAAGGGATCTCTATGCCAGTATATATTCTAAACACCATAAAAAGTGAAATCTTAACACCATGCTTTATTTCTTTTTTTAAATAAGCTTTGTCTAAAGCTTGCGCCTCTTCCTTGTAAGAGGAATCTTCTATAGGCTCGTCTGTAAATATATATTCTTGTTTTTTTACCTTTTTCCCTTTATTGCAATAAAACAGTGAGCTTGTAAACTCTATTTTCCCATCTTCCTCTTTTACGCTGCTTGTTATAAGCATAGAGTCATCTGGTATTTCATCTATATTATTTAAAACGCATATTTTTTCTCTTGGATAGTATATGGTCAATATCTCATATATTTCATATGAATAGTCATGACCTTTCATATGTACATAATACATAAAAAGCTCCTTCTAGATTTTTAAAAATCATTTAATATATCTTCTCTAACTTTTTTAATATAACCTTCATTTACTCCTATTTCGTCTGCTATTTCAGAATCAGACAATCCTTCATAAAACAAATCCTCTAAATCATTAAAGTCCATATCCTCTTTATTTTGTGCCTCTACTGCTTTTTTATTAACTATTTTACTTTTTACCATACTTAACCCTCCTTCTAATGTATATGATTATTTTATCCATTAGAGCCGAAGGTATTCTATAAATTAAAAAAATGAACTGGTTTCTTTTTCAATTCCTATTTTTGTACCTTGCCCATGGCCTGGGCAGACTATTGTATCATCAGGCAGGGTGAAAAGTTTATTTTTTATTGAATTTACAATGTCTTCAAAAGATCCTCCCTCAAAATCATATCTTCCAATGGATCCTGCAAACAATGTGTCTCCAGTAAATACGTACCCATCTAACTTAATAGATATTCCTCCTGGTGTATGCCCTGGTGTTTCAATTATTTCTATTGTATTGCCTCCACAGCTTATTGTATCTCCCTCTTTAACAAATCTATCTGGATTAAAATTCTCAAATTTAGGATAAGCCATACCTATTTTTTGCTTACCGCTTTTTATCATAAAGCCATCCTTTTCATTCATATAAACAGGTATGTTTAATGCTTCCTTAATCTTATTTACTGCTCCAATATGGTCGAAATGACCATGGGTCAATATAATAAACTTTATGTTTAATTTCTCTCTATTAATAACATCTAATATGGTTGATCCTTCATCTCCTGGATCTATTATAAATCCATCTTTAGTATTTTCATCATAAACTATATAACAATTAGCTTGATATGCGCCTAAGGGATGCCCTATTATCTTCATGTATACCTCTCCTTTAGCAGGAAATATTTAAAATACTTTTTTGCTGTCTAATAGAATTGTAACTGGACCTTCATTATCTATTCTAACAGACATATTGGCTTGAAATTTGCCTTCTTCTACCTTTATGCCATAACTACTGCAAAGTTCTATAAAGCTTTTATATAATTTAAAGGCCACATCGGGCTTTGCAGCAGTTATAAAGCTTGGTCTTCTTCCTTTTCTGCAATCTCCTAATAAGGTGAATTGTGAAATTGCAAGTATGCTTCCACCTACATCTTTTACAGATAAATTAAGTTTACCATCCCCATCTTCAAATATTCTAAGATTAACACATTTATCTGCTATATATTTTGCATCATCTATTGTATCTCCCTCTTCAACACCTAATAAAACATTTATACCATTATCTATCTTTCCAATAGTATTATTATCTACACAAACCTCTGAGCAGCTAACTCTCTGAACAACAGCCCTCAATTTCTTCACCCCGCAACATATTAAGCTTTGGTTCTGTACACATCTATTACCCCTGATAGCTTTTTTATATCTCTTATTATCTTCTGCAGTTGATTTACATCATTTATTTCAAGTGTTAGATTTATATAAGCCGTTCCCTCTTTAGCGGTCCTTGCATTTATGGCCTTAACAGTTGTATTTGATACAGATATAATATTAGTAATTTCAGATAACAATCCATATCTATCATTGGCCACTATTTGAACCTCTGCCTGATAATCTGCAGCATGTTCTTTAACCCAGCTTACTTGAATTAATCTCTCATCAGCTTTCATTATCCTCTGAGCCATATTTAGGCAGTCTTTTCTATGAACAGAAACGCCCCTGCCTTTAGTAATATATCCTATTATTTCATCTCCAGGCACAGGGTTGCAGCATTTAGCAAAGCGCACAAGTATGTTTCGGTTTCCCTTTACTACAATACCATTGCTGTTATCTCCCTTTTTGTTTTCTGCCTGTTTTGTATCTGATGATTTTTCAAGGGTTCTCCAGTCTGAAATTTCAGGTTTAAGCGTCTTTTTATATTCATCCTTAAGCCTTGTTACTACCTGTATTGGTGAAACGCCGCCATAACCTATTGCAGAATACATATCCTCAGCATGAGCAAAATTGTATCTTTTTAAAACAATATCTATCCATTCCTGCTTTAAAAGCTCATTGTTTAAAAAGCCCTCTCTTTTCATTTCCTTTTCAAACAATTCCTTGCCTTTTACTATATTTTCTTCTTTTTTCTGCTTTTTAAACCATTGCATTATTTTATTCTTAGCCTGTGAGCTTTTAACTATTTTAAGCCAATCCCTACTTGGTCCCCTATCGCTTGAAGTTGTAAGTATCTCTACTATATCTCCAGTTTTTAGTTTATAATCTATTGGCACTATTTTGCCATTAACCTTAGCACCAATACATCTGTGCCCAATATCGGTATGGATCCTATAGGCAAAGTCAATTGGTGTGGAATCCATAGGAAGATCAATTACTGCTCCCTTTGGTGTAAATACAAACACCTCATCCGTAAATAAGTCAATCTTAAGTCCATTCATAAAATCTTTTGCATCTTTTGCATCATCTTGCCACTCAAGTATTTCTCTAAGCCATGAGAGCTTTTTGTCAAGGTCATCTTCTTCAATTTTTCCCTCTTTGTATTTCCAATGAGCAGCAATACCATATTCTGCAGTTTTATGCATATCCCATGTCCTTATTTGAATCTCAAAAGGCTGGCCACCAGGGCCTATTACCGTGGAATGTAACGATTGATACATATTAGGCTTTGGCATTGCAATATAATCTTTAAATCTTCCAGGAATAGGCTTCCAAAGTGTATGAACAATTCCAAGCACTTCATAACAGTCTCTTACATTATCAACTATTACTCTTATTGCCAAAAGATCAAATATTTGATCAAAGGTTTTATTTTTATAAGCCATCTTCTTATATATGCTATAGAAATGCTTTGGTCTTCCATCTATATCACACTTTATGCCTGTTTCTTCTATTTTTGCTTTAAGTGTCATTATAACCTGCTGCAGATACTCTTCTCTTTCATTTCTTTTTTGAGCAACCATTTCAACAAGTTCATAATATTCATCTGGATGGAGATATCTTAATGATAAATCTTCAAGCTCCCATTTTATTTTGGATATTCCAAGCCTATGGGCTATTGGGGCATATATCTCTAATGTTTCTTTTGCCATAAGCTTTTGTCTTGGCTCTGGCAAATATTTTAAAGTCCTCATATTATGGAGCCTATCTGCAAGCTTTATCAGTATAACTCTTATATCCTTAGCCATTGCAAACAACATTTTTCTTATATTATCTGCCTGTTGCTCTTCTCTTGTTTTATATTCTATTTTTTCAAGTTTTGTTACTCCATCAACAAGATAAGCTATTTCATCGTTGAAAAGCTCTTTTATATCTTCAGATGTATATTTAGTATCTTCTACCACATCATGAATAAGCCCTGCTGCAATTGTGCTTTCATCAAGACCTAGTTCAGCAAGAATCATGGCAACATTGGCAGGATGGACTATATATGGTTCGCCAGATTCTCTAAGCTGTCCCCTATGAGCCTCATCAGCAAAATTATAGGCTTTTTTTACTACTTCAATATCGCATTTTGGATTATATAATTGTATCTTATCAAGCAGCTCCTGCAGCATAAAAGCCCTCTTTTCTCTTAATTTATTTATGACATGCTTTAAAAAAAGCAAAGTCTTTTTAAAATATCTTAATAGAGAACGAACTGTAGAATATTATGTATTATACAGTTCGTTCTCTATTGAGTAAATTATTCTAATTATATAATATTTATCGACAATGTGCAATTAAAAACTACTATATATTGTATTGTATTAATGAATTAACAGGATATTTAGAGAGCTTATCTCTTCCATGAAGATCAGTTAGTTCTATAATAAAATCAATAGATGCAATTTCTCCCCCAAGCATCTCTATTAACTTTGCAACAGATAATATTGTTCCGCCAGTTGCAAGTAAATCGTCAACAATTGCTACCCTCTGGCCTTTTTTTATTGAATCCTTATGTAATTCAATAGTATCAGTCCCATATTCAAGATCATATTCAATACTAAGTGTTTCACCTGGAAGTTTTCCAGCCTTTCTAATAGGTACAAACCCAATTCCAAGGGAATATGCAACAGGTGCGCCTATAAGAAATCCTCTTGCCTCAGGACCTACTATTATATCTATATCCTTATCCTTTAAATTATTCACCATCTCATCTATGGTATACTTAAAAGCCTCCCCATCCTTTAATAATGTGGTTATATCCTTAAAACTAATTCCTTCTTTTGGGAAACCTTCAATCACCCTGATTTTTTCTTTTATATCCATAAATGTGCCTCCTCAGTTTTTAATAATATTTAAACTGGTTTTTTGTTTATAATAGCAACATTAATATCATATACCAATAAGCCTTAACTATCAATACTCTAAAGGCTAAAGCTATGGGTTTAGCTGCACTTTATGCAGTATTTTTGCAACATTCTCAAGATATTAACAAATACATAATTTATCTAAAATATTTAATTATTAACTGCAATGTACTGTTGCCCATATATACATTTATATTTATATTATATAGTATATCAATATAAATATCATTTTTTTGCCCATTGTACATCTTTTGCAGCTCATACTCCCCGTATTTTTCCAATATAATATTTTCTAGCTCCTCTTTTTCGCCAAAATAAATGCCATCAATTGTTCTTCCTCTTTTAGATATTAATTTAAGCTTTAATACATTTTGCTTTTCCCCTAATACTTCTGCCTTTAAGATTCCTACATTTTTATCAGCAAATAATGGCTTTGGATTTCCCTTTCCAAATGGTTCTAACATTGATAGGTCATCTGCTAGTTCCATGGATATTCTATCAATTAAAATAGGTGTATCAATGTATATCTTTGGTTTAAGCATATCTTCTGTTAAGGTTGTATTTTTATTTAGTCTTTCCCTTAATATATCAACATTTTCTTCATCTAAAGACAATCCTGCAGCCATTGGATGTCCACCAAACTTAGTCAATATGTCTTTGCATTTCATAAGTTCTTCAAACATATTATAACCATCTATGCTTCTTCCTGAACCTTTTACGCATCCATCACCAGATGTTAGAACTATTGTTGGCTTATTATATCTCTCCCTTATTCTTCCTGCAATAATTCCTGCAACACTCTCATGTATATGCTTATCATACACTATATATACTTTGTCATCTTTAATGTTTGTATTTTCTATTATTTCAGTAATATCCTCTACACCCTTTAGGGTCATATCTTTTCTCTCTTGATTCAATCTTACAAGTTCTGCTGCTGTATCTTCAGCTTCTTTATAATCCTCTGATAAAAGCAAATGCAGGCCTTTCTTTGCAGAGTCAAGTCTTCCACATGCATTTATGCATGGTCCTATAACAAATCCTAATGAATAAGTAGTAAGTACCTTACCCTCAAGACCTGTTTCTTTAATCAATGCCTTAATTCCTTTGTTATTTGTATTTTCAAGAAGACTTAAGCCTTCTTTTACTATTATTCTATTTTCTCCAACTAGATCAACAACATCACAAACGGTTGCTATAGCTACATACTCCAAAAAACTATAGGCCTCGTTTTCAGGTATATCAAACTCTTCGTACAAAACCTGTATAAATTTAAATGCAACACCTGCACCACATATTTGCTTAAATGGATAATTACAATCTAATTGTTTAGGATCTATAACTGCAGCAGCTGCAGCAGGTATAGATTTTTTTACATTGTTTTCATCAACTTTAAAAGGTATGTCGTGATGATCCGTAATTACAACCTCAAGTCCCATCTCTTTTGCATATTCTATCTGATTTATTGCAGAGATACCATTATCACAAGTAATAATGGTATCTATTCCATCTTTTTTTGCATCTTCAATCATACTAATATTTATGCCGTACCCATCAGTTATTCTATTAGGGATCTCAAAGCTAACATCTGCGCCAACCCTTTTTAAGGCTTTATATAAAATATAGGTGCTTATAATCCCATCTACATCATAATCTCCAATTATAAGTATCTTCTTTTTATTTAAAACACTGCTTTTTATTATTTTTGTTCCCTTTTCTATATCCTTCATTAATCTTGGATTATGTAATTTACTTTTATCAGGATACAAAAAGCTTTCAGCATCTTTAGAATCTGTAATACCCCTATTTACCATTACCCTGCACAAAATAGGGCTTATTCCAAGAGCTTTAGACATTTCCTTTGTATTTACTTTAACATTCTTAACCATCCACTTTGCCAAATAAACCCTCTCCTTACTGAGTAAATGAAAAAATTAAAGAGGTGATAAATCACCTCTTATGCATTCACAGCTGCCTTTTTCTTTTTATCAGCATTTTTCCACATAACCCATATTGGGCTTGCAATAAATATTGATGAGTAAGACCCTGCTATTATACCGATTATAAGCGGTAATGCTAATTCCTTAACTGCATTTACACCTACAAAGTATACAGCAGTTATTGTAAACAGAGTGGTTAAGCTGGTATTTATTGAACGAGACAGTGTTTGAGTGATACTTACATCAGCAACTTCATCAAAGCTTGCCTTCCTCATGGTCCTCATATTCTCTCTTATTCTATCAAATATTACTATTGTATCATTTATAGAATAACCAAGAATAGTAAGTATTGCAGCAATAAATGATCCATTTACAGGTATCTGTAGTACTGCATATACCGAAATTGTTACAAGTAAATCATGCAATAAAGCAATAATAGCTGCTACTCCAAAACGTATCTCAAATCTAATAGCTACATATATAAGTATTGCTATTACAGCTATTGCAACTGCTAGTATTGCATTTTTCCTTGATTCAGCACTTATAGAAGGACCTACTGTTTCGTTTTGCCATGTTGCAGGATCAACTTTATATTTATCATTTATTTCAGCCTTAAACTTTTCAACATCTTCAGGTGTTATAGAACTACTTCTTAATATTATTCCTGTCTCATCAACAGTTTGAACTGCTGCATCATCTGTATATTTTGCGGCAATTTTTCTTATTTCTTCTGTATCTACTTGCTTTTTTAAATCAACCTGTACAACAGTACCGCCATAAAAGTCTATACCATAGTTAAGACCTCTAACTCCCCAAGTTATCATGCCTATTGCAATAATCACTAAAGATATAGTGAACCATATCTTCCTATTTTCAACTATCTTTAACATATCAAAGGTCACCTCCTACGCCCCATAAAGTTTGGTATTTTCAAATTTCTTTGTATTAACTACCAATTTAAGCAGAAACCTTGTAACCGTAATCGCTGAGAACATACTTGCCAAAATTCCTATTGTTAAAGTTACTGCAAATCCTTTTATTGGGCCGGTGCCTAATATAGACAAAACTATGGCCGCTATTAATGTTGTTACATTACTATCTATTATAGAAGTTAATGCCCTATGAAAACCAGAATCAAGTGATGCTTTTAATGTCTTTCCGGTTTTTAATTCTTCTTTTATTCTCTCAAATATCAATACGTTTGCATCAACTGCCATACCTATTGAAAGCAAAAATCCTGATATTCCCGAAAGTGAAAGTGTTACCTTAAATCCTATATAAACATAGGTTACTATAAGCATATAAACAACAAGTGCTATATCTGCAATTAATCCTGGGAGCCTATAGAATATTAGCATAAATATCATGACTAGTGATATACCTATTATTCCTGCAAGTATACTCTTTTGCAGAGCATCGCTTCCAAGGGATGGTCCTGTTGTTTTAACACTTGCTACCTTTAATGTTACAGGCAGTGCTCCTGATTTTATAAGCTGTGCCGTCCTTTTAGCTTCCTCTTGGGTCATATTTCCCCCTGCAATCACTGCATTTCCATCAGGTATCTTTTCATTTACAACTGGATTTGAAATCATATTATCGTCAAGATATATTGCTATTTGCTTTCCAACATATTTTTCTGTAGCATCAGCAAATTTAGTTTTACCTGAATCATTTAAAGTAAGGTTTATTTGAGGCTTATTGTATTGATCAAATGTAACAATAGCATCTTTTACATCCTTACCAGTTAAAATTACATTATTATCTGGGCCTACAAACTTAAGTTCTCCTGTTTTACCTATAAAGTCTATTGCCTTTTGCTGGTCATACATGCCTGGAATTTGAATTCTTATTCTATTATTTCCTTCTTTTTGTATGGATGGATCTATAACCCCAAATTTATCCACACGCTCTCTTATTAATTCAACTGTCCTATTGACGGTTTCATCGTCAACATTGCTTTCTTGTATTTCCTCTACAATATCAATACCGCCTTTTAAATCAAGACCCTGCTTTATGTGTGTCCCTAGAGGCTTCACAACATATCCTCCAATTTGTATTCCCGTTACTGCAACAACAGCAAGAAAAATTATAATTGCAATTGTTAGGATTAATGTGACGAAACTTTTACGTTTCATTAGTTTTTCCCCCTATCCCTCTTTTTTACAATAAATATTATATTATACTTGATATACATAGTCAATATAGTGATTGCTATTATATGGTAGCCACCATTTTCTGTTTATACAATTATGGAAAAGTTGATTTTATTCTTCTTCCATAAATTTCTCAGCCTTTATTCTTAAAGCACATTCAATTCTCTTCTTCTGCATTTTACATCCAAGCTCGTAAGGCATTAATACACTATTATTGAAATTAAAATTATTGGCTTGGCATCCGCCGCTGCAATAAAACTTTGCCCAACAATCTTTACACTTAGCTTTGTTATATATATGCGCATCTTTAAAGCTTTGGCTGATTTCTTGATCAATGGTTTTGTCAAACACAGTTCCTAATTTGAATTTTTCATTACCTACAAATTGATGGCATGGATATATATCACCTTCTGGTGTTACTGCTATATATTCAAAGCCTGCACCACAGCCTGATATTCTTTTATAAATGCAAGGGCCTCCGTCTATATCTATTGCAAAATGGTAAAATTTAAAGTCGTTTCCTTCTTTTTTTCTTCTTAGTATCTCTTCTGTAAGCTTATCATATTGCTCAAATATGGTATCTAAGTGTTCTTCTTTCAATGCTAATTCATCGCCATCAGGAAGCACAACAGGCTCTATTGATATTTCTTTAAATCCCATATCCGCTAAGGCAATAACATCATTGTAAAAATCAAGGTTCTTTGATGTAAATGTTCCCCTTACATAATATTGCTTGCCTTTAGTTCGCCTATCCACCATTTTCTTTATTTTAGGCAGTATGCTGTCAAATGTTCCACTTCCATCAACCCTTACCCTTATATCATCATTTACTTCTTTTCTGCCATCAATACTAAGCACTACGTTGCTCATATTTTTATCAAGATAATCAATAATATTGTCATTTAAAAGCAATGCATTAGTTGTAATTGTAAACCTTATTGATTTATTGTGTATTTTACCTTGTTCATTTCCGTATTCAACTATAGATTTAGCTACATCAAAGTTCATAAGTGGCTCTCCGCCAAATAAATCTACCTCTATATTCTTCCTAGAGCCAGACTTTTCAATAACAAAATCTATAGCAGCCTTGCCTACTTCCTCTGACATAAGGCTTCTTTTTCCATGGTAATCCCCTTTAGACGCAAAGCAGTATTTGCACCTTAAATTGCAGTCATGAGCAATGTTAAGACACAATGCTTTTATATAAGAGTTTTCGCCATTTTTTGTAGCAATGCTCTCATATGAATCCTCTGTATACAAAAGTCCATTATCCTCTAGTTCTTTTAGCTCATCTATAGCCTCTAGTATTGCATTTTTATCATATTTTTGAGAAAGCTTATCTACGATAGCTTGTCTATTATAATCTTTATAATAATCAATCACATCATATATAATATCATCTATAATATGAAGAGCACCACTATTAGCATCTAAAAGCATTTTTACTCCGTTTTGTTCGAATTTATGAATAACTGCCAAGTTTTTAACCCCCTAAAACGTCAAACAGCAGTAATAATATAGTCATATTATTACTGCCTTTTAGCAAATTCTATTTGTTTTCACAGTTTAAATTTGCAACTGTACATGATGTCTTACATGCAGACTGACATGAGTTTGCACATTCCTTACATCCAGGCTTCTTAAGACTGTTTTTTATTGATGCATTATTTATCGTTTTAATATGTTTCATTTATATCCCCCTCTTCTAAAACCTCTGCTAAATTATAGCATATTGATGCATTAAAGTAAAATATTTATTTTAGGTTTATGCCAATCATACCAGCGAGGCCACCAACTAAAAAGCCAATAAATATCTTTACTATAATCCCCTTTTCAATAACGGTTCCTGTCTTAAATAAAAGGCTTATTAAAAACAAAACAACCATGTAAATAAGCCCTGCTATTGCTCCATTTAACCATCCTTTAGAATCAACCTTTGCCGACACATAAATAGCAGATGCTGTTATGCTTATTATTGTAATAGCAGTTACAAATATAGGCATTGTAGATTCTGATAAAGCTGTATAAGCTAATATTACACCATATATGGCAAGAAGTATTATAGATATAATAATTGCCATAATAGTGCCTTTCCCAATGATTAAAACCCTATTTATATTATCTTTGCTATCCCTAATATTTTTAATTCTCATTCCCTCCCATTTAAAGTAGGTACCATAGTATAATTTTATGAATCATAAGAATCAAATATAATAGGTTATATAAATTTATATGGGTGAACATTAAATAAAATTAAACTTTGGGCGTAAAAAAACAGCATTTTTTCTGCCGTTTTTTTATGCTTATGCTTATTAGTTCTTATCAGCGCTTATTGGTTATTGCTGCTTACTGTTTACTGTTTACTGCTTACTGCTTACTGCTTATTTTTCTTCTTCTTTTGAAGATACAACTGATCCTACTGCACTTCTTATTAATTTTAGTCTGGTTTTTTCAGCACCGCTTTCAATAACCATATAATCATCTTGTATATTGACTATTCTGCCATATATACCGCCTCTTGTTATAATTTCATCTCCTGTTTTAAGTTCATCTACCATAGCATTAAATTTCTTTTGCTTCTTTTTCTCTGGTAATATAAGCATGAGATAAAAAACTCCAAGTATAACTACCCATAAAATTATTTGCATCCAAGCAGCTTGTTGTGGCATTTATTTCCCCCCCCTTTTTATTTGCTATTACTATTATAACCGTATTTTAAATAAAATTCATCTTTAAATTCTAACAAACTATCATTTTTTATAGCTTCTCTTATATTTTCCATTAACTTAAGCAGAAAATATAGATTGTGTATTGTAATAAGCCTTGCACCTAATATTTCATTTGCCTTGATTAGGTGTCTTATATATGCCCTTGTATAATTTCTGCAGGCATAACAGCTGCATTCCTCATCCATAGGCCTAAAGTCCTCTGCATATGCTGCATTTCTTACAACTAATTTACCATGGCTTGTAAATGCAGTACCATTTCTTGCAATCCTTGTGGGGAGTACGCAGTCAAACATGTCAATTCCCCTTATAGCTCCTTCTATTAAACAATCAGGGCTTCCAACACCCATTAGGTATCTTGGTTTATTATCAGGAAGCAGGGGCACCGTATAGTCTAATACTTCATACATAATCTCCTTTGGCTCCCCTATACTAAGTCCGCCTATGCTATAACCTGGAAAGTCAATCTCAGTCATTTCCTTTACACTTTTCTCCCTAAGGTCTCTATACATTCCTCCCTGTATAATCCCAAAAAGGGACTGCCTCTCAACGTCTTTGTGAGCCTCTTTGCATCTTTTTGCCCATCTTATTGTTCTATCTAGGGATTTAGATGCGTATTCATAATCGCAAGGATATGGAAGACATTCATCAAAGCACATCATTATATCAGAGCCTAATGCGTTTTGTATATTAACAGCCTTTTCAGGACTTATAAAATGCTTAGATCCGTCTATATGAGATCTAAAGGTTACACCTTCTTCAGTTATATCCCTAAGCTTGCTTAGACTAAAAACTTGAAAGCCGCCACTATCTGTAAGTATAGGCTTTTTCCAGTGCATAAATTCATGAAGTCCGCCTGCTTTTTTTATTAGTTCCTCGCCAGGTCTCATATATAGGTGATACGTATTGCTCAAAATTATCTGGGCTCCTATATCATATAGTTCTTCAGGTGTCATAGTTTTAACTGTTGCTTGAGTCCCTACAGGCATAAATATTGGAGTTTCAATTTCTCCATGAGGGGTATATAGCTTCCCCAATCTTGCTTTTGATTCACTAGATTTTTTTATAAGTTCGTATTTTACAGCATCCATATAATATCCTCCAAATTTAATCCGTAATGAACATCGCATCCCCAAAGCTGAAGAACCTATACTTTTCTTCTACCGCCTTTTCGTATGCATTAAGAATTATCTCTCTGCTTGAAAGTGCACTCACAAGCATAAGCAGTGTAGATTTAGGCAAATGGAAATTTGTGATTAAACAATCTATAACCTTAAACTTGTATCCCGGGTATATAAATATATCTGTCCATCCAGATTGTGGCTTTATAAATCCATTTTCATCTCCTACAGTTTCCAGTGTTCTGCAAGAGGTTGTTCCAACAGCAATTATCCTATTTCCCCTGGTCTTAGTATCATTTATTATGCAAGCAGTTTCTTCATCTATTGTATAAAACTCAGAATGCATATGATGCTCCTCGATATTTTCTACCTTAACAGGTCTAAATGTTCCAAGTCCAACATGTAAAGTTATAAAGGCAATGTTTACTCCTTTATCTTTTATTTTATCTAAAAGTTCATTTGTAAAATGAAGTCCTGCAGTAGGGGCTGCAGCCGATCCCTCAACCTTTGAATAAACCGTCTGGTATCTTTCCTTATCCTTTAGGGTTTTTTTAATATAATGAGGAAGAGGCATTTCACCTAATTTATCTAATACTTCTTCAAATATGCCATCATATTTAAACTGTATTATTCTTCCGCCTTCAGGAGTGTGTTCAATAACTTTTCCTACAAGTTCTCCATCTCCAAATACAATGTTTATGCCTATCTTCGCCTTTTTACCTGGCTTAACTAGGGTTTCCCATTTATCATCATCTAATCTTTTTAAAAGCAAAACCTCGATCTTACCCCCAGATCCTTCTTTTGCTCCATATAATCTTGCAGGTATTACCCTCGTATTATTTAGTACAAGTGTATCTCCCGTGTTTAAATAATCAACAATATCTTTAAACCTTTTATGCTCCATATCTCCACTATTTTTGTTTAATACCAAAAGTCTTGATTCATCCCTATTTTCAATTGGTTCTTGAGCTATAAGTTCCTCAGGTAAATAATAGTCAAAATCGTCAAGTTTCATTATAATACCGCCTTCAATTTAAAAATTTAATTTAGTTTAATTGCTTTGTTCAAAGGGAATTTTAAAATGGTCATATGCAAGTTTTGTAGCCACTCTTCCCCTTGGTGTTCTGTTAATATAGCCTATTTGAAGAAGAAATGGTTCATATACATCCTCTATAGTTTCATTTTCTTCTCCAATTGAATATGCAAGAGTATCAACCCCTACAGGGCCGCCACCAAATTTATTGATTATTGTAAGCATCATTCTCCTGTCTATTCCGTCAAGACCCATATCATCAATTTCAAGTAAGTCTAGCCCTTCTGATGCAACCTTGTAATCAATAAAGCCATCCGCTCTAACCTGGGCATAATCTCTCACCCTTTTTAATAGTCTATTTGCAATTCTAGGAGTCCCACGAGACCTTAAAGCAATCTCGTGGGCGCCTTTGCCATCTATATTTATATTTAATATATTAGATGATCTTTTTATTATTTCTTCTAGTTCACTTACTTTATACATTTCAAGTCTGCATATAACACCAAATCTATCTCTTAATGGTGATGTCAAAAGTCCAGCCCTAGTCGTAGCACCAACAAGAGTAAATTTAGGCAGATCCAACCTTATAGATCTTGCACTTGGTCCTTTTCCTATCATTATATCTAGAGCATAATCCTCCATTGCAGGATAGAGTATCTCCTCGACGCTTTTATTTAGTCTATGTATTTCATCTATAAATAAAACATCATTTTCGCCAAGGTTTGTTAATATGGCAGCAAGATCCCCAGGCCTTTCTATGGCAGGCCCTGATGTTATTCTTATGCTGCACCCCATTTCATTGGCTATTATTGTTGCAAGAGTTGTTTTACCAAGACCTGGTGGGCCGTATAAAAGCACATGGTCTAAGGGCTCTTTTCTTGACTTTGCAGCCTCTATAAATATAGAGAGATTCTCTTTGACCTTTTCCTGACCTATGTATTCCCGCATATCTCTAGGTCTAAGACTTCCTTCTACATCAAAATCTTCATCTCTCATATTTGTAGTAATAAGCCTATCTTCCATTATTATCACCTACTTAATGAGATTTTTAAGAGCTTGTTTTATCAAATCTTCAGTATTCATACCTTCTGTTTTTAATTTCATAACGGCTCCCCTTGCCTCGCCTTCAGTATACCCAAGTGAAACCAGTCCGCCTATAGCTTCTTGTATCACGTCACCATTTGTCATTTGAATACCCATATCGTCTCCTATTATATCATCCTTATTAATTTTATCCTTTAATTCTAATATAATCCTATGGGCAGTCTTGTTCCCTATTCCAGGAATGGTGGTTAATGCCTTTGTATCACTTTCAAGTATTGCTAATCCTAACTTTGAAGGTGGTAATGTGGACAAAGCAGCAAGTCCTGCTTTTGGGCCAACCCCACTTACCTGTGTTAAAAGCTCAAAAATACTTAGCTCATCCTCTGTAAGAAAGCCATATAGAGACATTATATCCTCCCTAACGTGAAAGTATGTAAACAGCTTAACCATACCACCCTTACTTGGCATTTTGCTAATTACAGGAGTTGGTACAAACACTTTTATTCCTATTCCATTATTGTCAATTATTACATAACCCTTACCCTGTCCCACAAATTTTCCGCTAATGTAATGAAACAAATAAAAACACCCCTATTTTATTCTAAATAACTCCCCTGCACGAGAAGAATGAGCATGACATATAGCAATTGCTAGTGCATCTGCCACATCATCAGGTTTTGGTACCTCATTCAGGTTAAGAATCATTTTTACCATTTGCTGTACTTGATGTTTCTCAGCTCGTCCATATCCTACAACTGCCTGTTTTACCTGAAGGGGAGTATATTCATATATATTAAGGCCTTCCTCACAGGCTGCTACAATTATAGCGCCCCTTGCATGTCCCACCGTTAATGCAGTCTTAACATTTTTATTAAAAAAAAGTTCTTCAATTGCAAAAGCATCAGGTTTATACTTTCTAGCTAAATCCTTTATTCCCTTATTTAATATTAAAAGCCTCTCAGGCATAGCTAATTTGGCTTCCGTAGTTATTGCACCATAATCTATGGTACTAAATTTATTTCCTTCATAATCAATAACCCCATAGCCCGTAATAGCAATTCCAGGGTCTATTCCTAATATTATCACAAAAACCACCCCATGCAAACATATATTCGTATCTTTTGTACAAAACCGTTCCATTCTATTCTACATTATTTATTTTATTCTGCAACGAAAATTTAATTAACTGTTGGTTTTTAAATCGGATATGTTGGTTGACTTCCGCTGCTCCGAAATGCCTATTTTTTTCGAAATAAGTAAAGTTGATAAAAATAGGCATTTAAGTCGCTGCTCCAGTAAATCAATATATCCTAACATCAACATCATATTAAAATATAGCCAATTAATTAAAAAAATTAAGGCCACTATAATTAGCAGTGGCCTTAATCGTAATCTTGGATTACTCTATATATATCATCTGGGTTTTCAACCTCGATGCCTTTTTCAAGCTGACCATCTTTGTTTCTGCAAAGCTCTGGGGTAAATTCGGTGAACTCTTCAGCATTGCCATTTAAATCTGTTTTATATGCCTTTATATAATCGCCATCAAGCTTTACAACATAGCAGTTAGGCATGTAAGGGCATTCCCGGGTTACATATATAGTGTTACCTATAAATTCAACCTTTCCTAAATCATTATAATAATCGATTATCTGTTCTTCCGTACAATTAACCAAAAAATCAGGAATATATCCTTCATATTCTACTTTTAAATTATCAGTATTAATAGATATTACTTTTCTTATTAGCATTGTATCTTTTGCAACCTTTTTGGTCTTAGGAGGCAAAGCTTCTATATCGTCTATTTTGTTGAATGTAGAACTTCCAGTATCGCCTATGATACCACCTTTTGTATCTAGTGGCTTCTCGATTTTGTATTTATTAAAGGTTATATAGTATCCATAGTAGAAAGCTGTAATTGATAGCATAACGCATCCTAATATTATCCACTTCTTTAATTGTATCCTCATAAAAATCACTCCCTCACATGTTTATTTTTGCCATATGCTGCTTTTCTTATACATAATAATTTAATGATTATTGTTAATATCTAAATATTTACCAATCTAAGGCCTTCTTAAAATGAATATCTTTTTAGTTTAATCGAATAATAATCATGTAAATTATAATAGGGAGTGATAAAATTATGATTCAAAATGTAAACAAGGACACAAGTCCAATAGGAAGGGTAAAATGCGTAGTTGCTAGCTGCCATTTTAATGAAGCTGGCAACTACTGTATGGCAGAGCATATTGAGATACATCCACCAAATGCGAAGGACAGCGAAACAACGGATTGTGCAACCTATACTTCAAAATAAATTAGACTACATCATAAATATGTAATATCCCGCAAAAAAAGAGCTGTATCAATTTTTC
>DIRE01000024.1:93963-94574 GCA_002426575.1 Clostridiaceae bacterium UBA5444
GCAAAAAAAGAGCTGTATCAATTTTTCTAATCTTTAGCAATTAGAAAAATTGATACAGCTTCTATTTAATTACCTTGTTAACTTAGATTTTAGTTTGTACCGATACTTACGGTTTCTGGAAGTGTGCTGCCACCATCGATTACAATCTGAGCACCAGTTATATAGCTGGATTCATCGCTTCCAAGGAATGCGAACAACTCACCAACTTCAACCGGTTTAGCCAATCTCTTAATAGGAACACCCTTAGCAATATCGTTAATTGCACTTTCTGGATCTGATGGATTAGACTCTAATGCCATCTTCTCAACCATTGGTGTTCTTGCATAACCAAGCTGTGTGCAGTTAACACGAATATTTCTGTTTGCATATTCAACAGCAAGGCACTTTGTAAGACCTACTAAAGCTGCCTTAGACATTGCATAAGCCGCTTCACCTGCATCAGCTACAATATCACCTGTTACAGAAGATGCTATTACAATGTTTCCTCCACCGTTTTTCAATAAGTATGGGATAGCTGCCTGACATGTATTCCATACGCCTTTGATATTAACGTTAATGTGTAAATCACGAATTTCATCTGTCATTTCCTCAAATGGTGCAAGTTTGCAAAC
>DIRE01000024.1:94681-95323 GCA_002426575.1 Clostridiaceae bacterium UBA5444
ATTCCATACGCCTTTGATATTAACGTTAATGTGTAAATCACGAATTTCATCTGTCATTTCCTCAAATGGTGCAAGTTTGCAAACTCCTGCATTACAACATACAACATTGATTTCTCCAAATTTTTCAACAGTTTTTGCTACTGCTGCCTTCATCTGTTCCTTATTGGATACGTCGCCAACGAAAGTGATGATCTCTGCATTGTACTCCTTGCGAAGTTTTTCTGCTGTCTTTTCAACATCCTTTGAAAGATCCACCATACAAAGTTTTGCGCCGTATTTTGCATAAATTATTGCAATACCCTCACCAAGTCCAGCTGCTGCGCCAGTAATAAGTGCTACTTTATTATCTAATTTAGCCATTTTAATTTCTCCTTTTTATGTTATTTTTAGGTATTTAGAAAATGCCTAGCCACATTTATTTAATGAGGCCTATAGTTTATTTAAAGTGGTATATGCTATCAACATACTTTTAAAATTTAGTTTGCCCTTTGAAACAGAAGCTAACCTCATTTTAGAAATCTACATTTAAAATTCTTTATTTCCATCCGGTGTTTCGATTATTACTTTTGACTTTTTCCATCTTACAAGTACCATCCACAGCCAAATTAATGCGCCAACACCCATGTATACACCAAACGAAAT
>DIRE01000024.1:95455-96051 GCA_002426575.1 Clostridiaceae bacterium UBA5444
TTACAAGTACCATCCACAGCCAAATTAATGCGCCAACACCCATGTATACACCAAACGAAATCCATGAACCTTTACCTTGACCAAGAGTACAGAAGAATGCAATCGAAATCATAATAATTGCAGCTAAGACACGTGTGAAGTTTCCACCCTTAACAACATTCTTATTATCATTGTACCACTCGCCATGCTTTCTATGAATTCTGATAGCAGAGATCATGGTCAGTGCATATGCACAAGCGCATCCAAATGACATCAGGTTAAAGAAATCGTTCATAAATGTTGTAGAATTCTGAATCAGAATGAAGATTAAGCTTAGGCATAGCAGGAAAACGTTTGGAAGAATCGGCTGCTGATGTTTATTTACCTTTGTGAAAACTTCAGGCAGGAAATTCTTTTTGCCCATGGAATACATCATACGAACGATTGACATCCAGAAACCAAGGATTGAAGCAGTCATGCCCAATAAAATTGAAATGCATCCGTAAATTAATGGCCAAACTCTCCAACCTAAAAGATTCTTCATTGCAGTAATTGTCATAAAACCGTTTTGGGCATCGCCCTTCAGTAAGTTGTCAAAAGAGTCCAGTCCAGCCACG
>DIRE01000080.1:0-25428 GCA_002426575.1 Clostridiaceae bacterium UBA5444
TATGTTGAATTTACTTTTTGCAGCGACTTAAATGCCTATTTTTATCAACTTTTCTTATTCGAGAAAAATAGGCATTTTGGAGCAGAAAAAAGTCAATTCAACATAGCCGGTTTAAAAACGAACAGTAAATATAAAATATTAAAAGCGTTTTGTAATTACTACGAGGTAAAATTACAAAACGCTTTTTTATATTGCAGTTGTGGCAAACAGATGCACAAATGGGTTATAATAGTATTATCTATAAATACATGGGTGATGAGGAAGCTTATATGAAAATAAGAACAAAAGTATCTACTTACTATGTTATTGTTTTTGTTTTGTCTGTATTTTTAATAGGGGTCATTGTATTGCATTTATTTAAAACCTACATAATACAAAATACTATTACAAGACTTTCAGACCAGGTGTATGCAAATAGTGATATTTTTATCCCATCTTCAAATTGGGACAATGCAAATGTTTATATAGAGAACTATGCAGAAAATATCGCAATTAATTTAAGTAAAAACAATCTGCATGTAAGGATATATAACCGAGATAAATTATTAAAAGATGCATCCTCAGGTGTAATACTTGAATACTCTTTTGAATTATCAAACTTAAATGATGCAGTAATATCTTCACTAGAAGGCAAAAATGCCTACTTTATTGAGAATGATATACTCCATTATGCAGTACCCATAAGGTATGAGGATTCCGTAGTTGGAGTGGTAGAGTATATTTATCCACTATCTGCAGAGGAAAATACAATAGCCTTTTTCAAAAGAATATTTTTTATAAGCAGTATTGCATCTGTTTTGATTATGATATTATTAAGCATTTTTATATCAGCTCGCATTACTGATCCATTAAACGTATTAACAGATGCTGCACAGCAATTCTCTGAGGGGAACTTTAAAAAGGTTGAGATAGATACTAAAGATGAAATTGCATCCCTTACTGATACATTTAATGATATGGCTGAGACAATAAATAATCATATAGATAATATTAATATGGAAAAAGCTAAACTTGATATGGTTCTATCAAACCTAAATGAAGGAATTGTTGCCATTGATTATATGGGAAACATATTGTTTAAAAATATAAGAGCGATCCAAATAATAGGGGGTGGCATACCAGAAGATCTTAAATTTCTTATAGATAAAGCATTTGAATCTGGCCAGATAATAAAAGATTTACATATTAATAAAAGAATAATAAGAGCCGATATTACATTAAATAATGATATTTGTATAATAATACTCCGTGATATAACAAAAGATAGGGAACTAGAAGAAAAACAGAAAAAATTTATTTCTAATGCATCTCATGAGCTAAAAACCCCTGTAACAGCTATTATAGGGTATACTGAGATGCTAAAAGAGGATAAAGAATATGATGAAACAATAGTTGAGTACATATATGGAGAGTCTAAACGCTTAAAGGATCTTGTTATTGAGCTTTTAGAGCTATCACGGCTTGAAAGCATTGAAAAGTCCATAGATAAAACCACGGTAAATATTGGGCATATGGTAAAGGACGTGATCCAAAATATGGCTTCTAAATCTTCTAAGTTTAATATTGTAATAAATAGCTCAATAGAAGACGAAATAGTCATATTGGCAGATAACTCCAAAATACGTCAGGTGGTAATTAACCTAATTGATAACGCCATAAAATATTCAGACCCAGGACAAGCGATAGATGTAACCCTAAAAAAGGAAGGAAGATTTTCAGTACTTAGTGTAAGAGATTATGGAAAAGGAATACCTAAAGATGAGATGGATAAAGTTTTTGATAGATTCTTTAGATGTTCTAATAGCTACCAGATATATGGAAGCGGCCTAGGGCTTGCAATTTCAAAAGAGATTGTCGAAAAGCATGGGGGAACCATTGAAATTGAAAAAGACATCGATAAGGGAAGTAAGTTTACTGTTATGCTGCCAATGGATTAATGTTAATGTATTAAAGGTATAAAAGATGGGGGGATATTAGTGAAAAAGATACTTATATGCGATGATGAAGAGTCAATTTTAAGTATGGTGAGTTTATTTTTGAAAAGAGAGGGTTATAACGTTATAACTGCAGAAGATGGGAAAACAGCCATTGAAAAGTTAGAAAAGGAGAATCCAGATCTACTCATACTTGAT
Organism: Clostridiaceae bacterium UBA5444; assembly: GCA_002426575.1. Lineage (GTDB taxonomy): Bacteria > Bacillota > Clostridia > Clostridiales > Oxobacteraceae > UBA5444. The sequence goes on from DIRE01000080.1 coordinate 2,133, forward strand.
GTTATGCTTCCAGATATAAGCGGATTTGATATATTAAAGATCATTGCTCCAAAGTACAAAATTCCTACTATTATGCTTACGGCTAAATCTGACATAGTGGACAAGGTTTTAGGGCTGGAATTTGGTGCAGATGATTATATTACAAAGCCTTTTGATATGAGGGAGCTTTCAGCAAGGATAAAAGCCCTTATAAGAAGAATGGATGATGCAGAAGAGAAAAGGGAAAAGCCTTTCTCATACAAAGATTTAGAAATAGACTTTGACAAAAAGGTTGTTAAAAGGTCTGGAAAGGTTTTAAATCTCACAGTAAAAGAGTTTCAGCTTTTAAAGTTTCTTGCATCTTCAAAGGGAAGGGTTGTAACAAGGGAAGAGATATTAGATAAGGTTTGGGGGTATGATTACTTTGGAGACACAAGGACGGTTGATGTACATATAGTTAGGCTTCGCAAGAAGGTGGAGGTAGACCCTTCAAATTCTGAGTATATAAATACTGTTTTTGGCTTTGGATATAAGTTTGGAGAGTAAAATGTAGGCAAACCTATATCATATTGAAACAAGGCTGTAACATCTTTCATCTATAATGGTTAATAGGTAAGAGGTAGGGAGTAAAAGGCAGAATGATGAGGGGTGTTTATTATGGCTAAAAGGCTTTTGATGGCGTTTTGCTTTTTAGCGTTTGTTATACAGGTAGGCTGCAGTAGAAAAGATAAAGTTGGTACTACTTTTGACAATGCTTCATTTAATTTAAAAACTGTTGAAAAAAGAGTAATAGGGCGAGTTCCTGAGGCTGATATAACTCTATATGCAACAAATGAGACAGATGATATGTATAAGGGACTGATCTTAAAATATGTAGATAATGAAGAAAAGGTAAGCTGGAAGAGTGTATCAAATCCTGACTGCAAGCCAATACTTATGCTTGCAGATTTAAATAAAGATAAAAAAGATGAACTTATTGTAATACTAACCACTGAATATGGAGAAGAAAATTCAATATCTGAGGCTCATATAATAGATATTGAAAATTGGACAGAGGTATATATAAAAGACCCAATAGAGAAAATAAATAAAGAAGTAAAGACTAAATTAACCCATGATATTGCAACAATAGATATAAATAATAAATCAACTAAAATTGATATAAAAGAATATAGTAAAGATGCAGAGCTTTATAATAAAATAAAGTTTGGGGATACTATAAATTTTTCTGTTAATAATAATATATTGACTGCTGAATCTTCAGCTAAAGTAGCACCATCAGTTAGTATAGGACGTATATTTATAACATATGAGTATAACGGGGATATTTATGACGTAAAAGACATAATATTTAAGCCTAAACAAGTGTTGAAAACAAACTGAGAGGATGGTAGCTTTGAAAAAGCATATAGTGCTCCTTTTTATATTTCTAATAACAATATTCACCTTTATGGGGTGCAGCATAGAAAACTTAACTTTTAAGGATATTAAAGATAAAGAACTGTTTTCATATATAGATACTAACGGAAATATAAAGATTAAAAGTAGAAAAGATAAAATTGATGAGACACTTATATCAGGAGATAATGTATATGAATACGACTTTAATCTAAATGATTATCTAGCAGCATACATAACTAAAGGAAATGAGAAAAGGAACATAGTTATATATGACCCTAAAGCTAAATCAAAAAACATAATAGGTACTCTAAATTCTCCAAGGTCAATTAAATGGTCGCCTGATGGCAAGTATATTGCAGTGGATTCTGGCACGGGATCTGTTGGAGCAATACAGATTTATGATATGAAAAATAAAGGGTGGATAAATATATCAAAGAGCACATATAATTATGCATGGTCTCCAGAAGGAAATGCTCTAGCCTTTGGAGTATGGGAAAATACCAATCCTCCTACCCCAATTGAAGATGGCAGAACCATAAGCACTGCCGTAATATTCTTAAATCAAAAAAACACAATAAAAACCATTATGAAAGGCAGCAGCAACTTTTATATATACCCTGTAAGATGGATTGATAATAATACAATAGCCCTAAGCAGGTTTAACTATGCAGGAGAGTCAAAAGAATCATATTTTAAAGCTAATACATCAGATGGCAGTATAAAAGAAGCAAAAAAGAGTGAGGCCATAATTGATGAATCTTTAAAGCTTCCAGAGGAAGTTACAAATGTTTTATATGATATCTCTCCAGATGGAAAATATGTATTATACACATGCTATGATGATAAAGCAAAAGCACAGAAGGTAATGCTATGGGATGTTGCAAACCGAAAAAAAACTGAGGTTTGCCAAGGAGAAGATCCTAAATGGATAAAAAATTAGAGAAAATGTTTGAATATATAAAAAGAGCAGCTACATTTAAGTAAAATGTAAAAGTTGCTCTTTTTTTTCTTATATGATATAAAGATAATAAAAAGGTAATTAGGAGAAGAGGACATATATGAATCTTTTAAGTGTAGAGAGTATTTCAAAAAGTTATAGTGAAAAACAGCTATTTAATAATATAAGCTTTGGAATAAATGAAGAGGATAAAATAGGAATAGTAGGTATAAATGGCACGGGGAAGTCTACATTACTTAAGATAATTGTAGGCATAGAAAAAGAGGATGATGGAAGAGTAATTAGAGGAAACTCAGTTAGAATAGAATACCTTCCACAAAATCCATATTTAGATAATGAGGCAACGGTTTTAGAGCAGGTTTTTAATGGGAACTCACCAATTATGATGCTTATCAGAGAATATGAAGAGGTTATAAGAAATACTCGGACTTCAGATAAAAAAATAATAGAGATAACTCAAAATATGGATGCAATGGGCGCCTGGAATATAGAGAGTGAAGCAAAGGCTGTACTGACAAGATTTAAAGTCACAGATTTTGCTGCAAAAGTAGGTACTTTATCTGGAGGCCAAAAAAAGAGGATAGCTCTGGCTTCAGCCCTTATAAAGCCTTCAGACTTGCTTGTCTTAGATGAGCCTACTAACCATCTTGATAATGATACTATTGATTGGTTAGAGGACTATCTAGGCAAAAGAAAAGGTGGGCTTGTTATGGTAACCCATGATAGGTATTTTTTAGATAGAACAGTAAACCAGATAATAGAGCTTGATAAAGGCAATATTTACACATATAAAGGGAATTATAGTTATTTTTTAGATGAAAAACTAGAAAGACAGGACATAGAGGATGCTAATCAAAAAAAAAGACAGAATCTATTAAGAAAGGAGCTGGCCTGGATAAATAGGGGGGCTAGGGCAAGGAGTACTAAACAAAAGGCTAGGATAGAACGTTTTGAAGAGCTAAGTCAAGAAAAAATAGATATAGATAAAGAAGGACTAGAAATATCTGTAGCAGGAAGCCGACTTGGCAGAAAAGTTATAGAACTTGAACACATTAGTAAATCTTTTGGTGATAATAATGTGATAGACGATTTTAATTATATTGTTTTACGAAATGATAGAGTTGGAATAATAGGGCCAAATGGAAGCGGAAAATCGACTCTTTTAAATATAATGTGCCAAAACATTAATCCAAGCAGTGGAAGTATTGATATTGGAGACACTGTAAAAATCGGCTTGTATTCTCAGGAAAATTATGATATGGATGAAAACTTAAGGGTTATAGAATATATAAAAGAAACAGCAGACATGTTAACCACTGCAGAAGGAATAAAAATAAGCGCATCAGATATGCTTGAGCGGTTTTTGTTTCCATCTGACGCACAGTGGACACCAATTGCTAAACTTTCAGGAGGAGAGAAAAAAAGGTTATATCTACTTAAAGTACTTATGGGATCTCCTAATGTATTGCTTTTAGATGAGCCAACTAACGATTTAGATATAGAAACTCTTACGATTTTAGAAGATTATATTGATGAATTTCAAGGAGCAGTTTTAGCGGTTTCCCATGACAGATATTTTTTAGACAGAATAGCAAAAAAGATATTTTGTTTCGAGGGAAACGGATGCATAACTAAGTATAATGGTAATTATTCTGATTTTAAGGAATATAGCAGTGGAGATTTTAATAAAGCAGATAATAAAGACGAAAAAAAATACTCTAAAAGCAAGTGGACAAATTGTAAGGAAAAACAACTGAAGTTTTCGTTTAATGAACAGAGAGAATATGAAGAGATTGACTCAATTATTTCAGGGCTTGAGAATAAACTTAGTAAAATAGAGGATAGTATTGACCATGCTGCTACTGACTATAGTTTGCTTCAGGAGCTGCTTGAAGAGAAACAAATACTCGAAGAAGAACTAAATGAAAAGATGGAAAGATGGGTTTATCTAAACGAATTAGCTGAAAAAATATCTCAAGATAAGCTAAATTAAAAAGAGCTTCAACTATAGTTGAAGCTCTTCTTAATTTAGTCGATTATTATTATTATCCGCAATTTATATTGACAAAACTTTTTTTAAATAATATACTTTGATTATCAAAATGTTTGATAATCAAAAAAAGAAGGTGGTTTTATGGTTATACCTCCTTTGCACATTGGTGAATTAGTTGCTAGAATTCCTATAATTCAAGGCGGCATGGGTATAGGAGTATCTTTATCCATGTTGTCATCAGCAGTGGCTAATGAGGGCGGAATTGGAATAATATCTGGAGCTCAAATAGGATTTAATGAGTATGACTTTGAAGTAAATAGTAATGAAGCAAATATTAGGGCTCTTAGAAAAGAAATACGAAAGGCAAGGAAGTTAAGCCCATCAGGCATAATAGGTGTAAATATGATGGTGGCTATGAACAATTATAATGATATGGTAAAGGCCGCAGTAGATGAAAATATAGATTTAATAATATCAGGAGCTGGTCTGCCCAAAAATTTACCAGCATTAGTTATGGGAAGCAAAACCAAAATAGCCCCAATTGTTTCATCAGGTAAGGCAGCAAGAATAATATGCAAAGTTTGGGATGATAGATACTCATTTGTACCAGACTTTATAGTTGTGGAAGGGCCAGAGGCTGGGGGCCATTTAGGATTTAAGTATGATGAGCTTATAGAGAAAAAATGTTTAAGCTTAGAAGAGGCATTAAAGAATGTAATAGATACGGTATATCCTTTTTCAGATAAATATAAAAAGGATATACCAATAATAGCTGCAGGTGGGATATTTACGGGGAAAGATATAGCAAAGTATTTAAAGCTTGGGGCATCAGGGGTTCAAATGGCTACAAGATTTATTTGTACTGATGAATGTGATGCAGATATAAATTATAAAAAATGCTATTTAGAATGTAGTAAGGGAGATATAGGAATAATAAAAAGCCCTGTTGGGATGCCTGGGAGGGCAATAATCAATAGCTTTATTAATAATATAGAAAACAAAAAAGAGAATAAATCAAAATGTTACAACTGTTTAACTAAATGCAATCCGCAAAAGACTATATACTGCATCTCTAATGCACTTATAAATTCTGTTAGAGGGAATGTAGATGATGGACTGTTATTTGTGGGAAGCAAAGGATACAAAATGAAAAGCATTGTACCTGTAAAAAGCCTTATTAATGAATTAATGGAAGAGGTGAGAGCTTGTGAGTAAATCAATAAATGTTTTAAATGAAATATTAGTAGATATATTTAATGATATTCTATCTATTGAACAAAATGCACTTCAAAGAGGAGAGTTTAAAGATTTATCTATAACTGAAATGCATACCATTGAGGCTATAAGCCTTTATGATAAAAAGACAATGTCTGAGGTGGCTGCAAATTTAAAAATAACAGTGGGCACCCTTACAACTGCAATAAACAACTTAGTAAAAAAGGGGTATGTAGAAAGAAGCAGGTCTGAGGAAGATAGAAGAATAGTATTTATTAATCTAACAAAGAAGGGAAAATTAGCCTACAGAATCCATGAAAAATTCCATTCAGACATGGTGAAGGAAACAATCTCTGGATTATCTGAGGAAGAGGAAGAGATACTTATCACTTCTCTTGAAAAGTTAAACACATTCTTTAAAGTAAAATATGGTTTGGAAACTAATAAGAAGGAGAAGTAGGTATATGGAGAACGTTCAAATAATAGGCACTGGAAGTTATTTGCCTAAACTTATTATACAAAATGATGAATTATCTAATTTTGTAGATACCAGTGATGAGTGGATTAAAAGCAGAACAGGTATAGAGGAAAGAAGAATTACAAAAGGGGAAAACACCTCATCTTTAGCTGCAAAAGCAGCCAAAGATGCATTGAAAAACGCTAAGCTAAATGCAAAAGATATTGATCTTATAATTGTTGCAACAATTACTCCTGATTGCTATTTCCCTTCAACCGCCTGCATTGTTCAGGAGATAATAGAGGCTGAAAATGCAATATGCTTTGACATTTCAGCAGCTTGTTCCGGATTTATATATGGACTTAATATTGCTAGTCAATTTTTAAAAAATGGAGAGATAAAAAATGCATTAGTAATTGGGGCAGAGGCTTTATCTAAAATAATTGATTGGAATGATAGACGCACCTGTGTACTTTTTGGGGATGGTGCTGGAGCTGTGGTTTTAGGTTCAGGAAAAAATGTGGGAATAATGGCAATACATACAGCCTCTGATGGAAAAGGAAAAGAAGTTTTAAAATGCAAGGCTGCACCACTTTTTATAAATAATGAAATGTTAAGAAAAAAGATAGATGAAAATACATTAGAAGATAATAAGGGGTATTTATATATGGAAGGAAAGGAGGTGTTTAAGTTTGCATCTTGGGCCATTGAAGATACTATAAAAATACTGCTAGATAAGGTAGACCTAAGCTTAGATGATATAGATTATTATATACCTCATCAAGCTAATTTAAGGATTATTAACCATATAGTTAAAAAGTTAAAGATAGATGGGGATAAGTTTTATACAAACTTACAAAAATACGGCAACACATCTTCTGCAAGTATACCCATAGCATTAGATGAGATGAATAAAAAAGGTATGTTAACTAAAGGTAAAAAGATATTAATGGTTGGTTTTGGGGCAGGCCTTACTTGGGGTGGAGCTTTAGTTAAGTGGATATAGGTAATATATAAAATGCAAAATAAATAAAACTTTGGAGGACTAAAAATGGTATTCGAAAAGATAAAAGAGATAATATGTGATCAGCTTGGAGTAGATGCAAATAAGGTTAATCTAGATACTTCTTTTGATGATTTAGGGGTAGATTCTTTAGATTTATTTCAAATAATTATAGAAATTGAAGAAAAGTTTGATATTAGGATTGAGGATACTGAAGGTATAAAAACAGTAAGTGATGTAGTGGATTTTGTTGAAGAGAGAATAGCAAAATAGGGGGGTATAGCATTTAATATGGATAAAAATCTATTTTGCAATATACTTGGAATAAAATACCCAATAATTCAAGGTGCAATGGCATGTATTGCAGACGGCTCATTAGCATCAGCCGTGTCAGAAGCTGGAGGCCTTGGAATTATTGCAGCAGGGAGCAGCGATGCAGAGTCTTTAAGGCGGGAGATAATATATGCAAAGTCAAAAACTAAAAAGCCTTTTGGAGTAAATATAATGCTTTTAAGCCCTCATGCAGAGGATATAGCTCATATGATTTGTGAAGAAGGAGTGAGGGTGGTTACTACAGGGGCAGGAAATCCAGGTAAATATATAAAGCTGTGGAAACAGCATGGGATAAAGGTTATTCCAGTAGTAGCATCCGTAGCTTTAGCAAAGAGGATGGAAAGATCTGGTGCAGATGTGATTATAGCGGAAGGCTCAGAGGCTGGAGGCCATATTGGAGAGACAACCACAATGGCGCTTATTCCGCAGATAGTGGATGAGGTTAGCATACCAGTTATTGCGGCAGGAGGAATAGGAGATAATCGCTCTGTGGCTGCAGCATTTATGCTTGGAGCGGAGGCTGTGCAGGTGGGGACTAGGTTTTTGGTGGCTAAGGAGTGTACAGTCAATCAAAATTATAAAGATAAAATAATAAATGCTAAAGATATAGATACAGTGGTTACAGGAAGAAGTATGGGGCATCCTGTCAGGGTAATTAAAAACAAACTAGCAAGAAAGATGATGCTTTTAGAGAAGCAAAATGCCTCAATAGATAAATTAAATGAGCTAGGAAAAGGGGCACTCTATAAAGCTGCAAAAGAAGGAGACATGGATAATGGCTCCATTATGGCAGGGCAAATTGCTGGTCTTGTTAAAAAGGAACAAACTTGTGAAGAAATAATAAAAGAAATGCTAAATGTTACAGATATATTAGAAAAGGTATGGCAAGATGGGAGATTAAACTATGGAGAATAGCAAAATAGCTTTTATTTTCCCTGTGCAAGGCTCTCAGTATAGCGGAATGGGAAAAGAATTATATAAAGATTTTAAAGAGAGCAGAGACGTATTTGATGAAGCATCCCATATATTAGGTATTGACATGGCAAGGTTGTGTTTTGAGAATCATGAAAGGCAGCTTTGTGAGACTGAAAATACTCAGATAGCTATTTTAACCCATAGCATTTCTGCATTAAGAGTTGTAGAAAGGTATGGAATAAGACCCAATGTAGTTGCAGGACTTAGCCTTGGAGAGTATTCAGCAATAGTTTCAAGCGGAAGATTAGATTTTAATAATTCAATAAAGCTGGTTAGAAAAAGAGGAATATATATGGAGGAAGCTTCAAGGCATATAAATGGGGGCATGGCTGCAATATTAGGCCTAGATAGATGTGAAGTACTTAAAATATGCAATGAGTGCAGCGGTAAGTCAGGTCTTGAAATAGTTCAGATAGCAAATTATAACTGCCCAGGCCAAATAGTTATTTCCGGGGAAATAAATGCACTAAAAAAAGCCTGCGAAATGGCAAAAGATAAAGGGGCGGCAAGGGTGGTACCTCTTAATGTAAAGGGCCCATTTCATAGCAGCCTTTTAAATATGGCAGCTGAAAAATTAGAAATAGATTTAGAAAATACAAAGTTTAATAAAGGCACCATACCACTTATAGCTAATATTACGGCAGACTATATTGATGATAATAAAATAAGAGAGGTACTAAAAAGGCAGGTTACGAGTTCAGTAAGATGGGAAGATACAATAAGCAGGATGATAAAGGATGGAATAGATATATTTATTGAAATAGGACCTGGAAGGGTTTTAAGTGGTTTCATAAAAAAGATAAATAATAAAATGCAGGTATATAATGTTGAAGATAAAAAATCCTTAGAAAAAACCTTAAAAGCTTTGAAGTTAGGTTGATTTTAGAAAAGGAGTGATAAAAATGCATGAAAAGACATTACAAGGGAAAGTGGCCGTTATTACAGGAGGCTCAAAAGGCATAGGAAAGGCAATAGCCATAAAACTTGCAAGACTTGGTGCAAATATAGTAATAAATTATAGAAATAGCATGGATGCGGTGGAAGATACATTGAAAGAATTAGAAGATATTGGGGTTAAGGCCATTGCCGTTAAAGGAGATATTAGCAATTTTAATGATGCTGAAAAGGTTATAAAGTCGGCGGTAGATAATTTCCGCTCTATAGATATTTTAGTAAACAATGCAGGCATTACAGCAGACAGCTTAATTTTGAGAATGAAAGAGGAAGACTTTGATAAAGTAATAGAGGTAAATTTAAAAGGTACATTTAACTGTATTAGGCATGCTGCCGTGTATATGGTAAAGAAAAGATATGGGAAGATAATAAACATATCCTCCGTGGTTGGGCTTACTGGTAATATTGGGCAAGCGAATTATGCAGCATCAAAAGCTGGAATACTCGGATTAACCAAATCCGTGGCAAGAGAGCTTGCACCAAGAGGCATAAATGTTAATGCTGTTGCACCAGGGTTTATTGAAACAGATATGACAAGTGTATTATCAAATAAGGTGAAAGAGGCTTCACTTTTAAATATTCCTTTTAATAGGTTTGGAAAGCCTGAGGATGTTGGGGAGCTTGTAGCATTTTTATCATCAGATGAATCTTCCTATATTACGGGTCAAGTTATAAATGTGGACGGGGGAATGGTTATATAGATATACTTAGGAATTTTGACTTCTATTTTAAATGAAAGGTTGGTATTTTTAAGTGGAGAGAAGAGTAGTTGTAACTGGAATGGGGGCTGTAACCCCTTTAGGAAACAATGTAGATATGTTTTGGGAAAATATTAAACATGGAGTTTGCGGCATAGATTTTATAAAGTCATTTGATACGGAAGACTACAAATCTAAGCTTGCAGCAGAAGTTAAAGATTTTGATCCTGAAGAATTTATGGATAGAAAAGAAGCAAAGAGAATGGATAGATACTGCCAGTTTGCTATGGCAGCTGCAATAGAAGCTGTTAAAGATTCAGAATTAGATTTGGATGCAATGGAAAAGGAAAAGCTTGGTGTGGTTGTAGGCTCTGGAATAGGCGGAATTGGAAATATTGAAAAACAAGAAGGAAATTTATTAGAAAAAGGGCCTAATAAGGTGCATCCACTATTTATCCCAATGATAATAAGCAATATGGCTGCAGGAAATATTGCCATAAGGTTTGGAGCAAAAGGGGCATGCCTAAATATAGTTACTGCCTGTGCCACTGGAACAAATTGTATAGGGGAAGCCTATAGAATTATACAAAGAGGAGAAGCAGATGTTGTAATAGCAGGCGGCGCTGAAGCAGCAATTACACCTCTTTCAATTGCAGGGTTTATCTCTCTTACAGCATTAAGCAAAAGCCTAGATCCTAAAAGGGCATCCATACCTTTTGATAAGGAAAGGGATGGCTTTGTAATGGGGGAGGGAGCAGGAGTAATTATACTTGAATCTTTTGAACATGCAGCAAAAAGAGGCGCTAATATATATGGTGAGATTGCAGGGTATAGTACAACCTGTGATGCTTATCATATAACATCACCAGCACCAGATGGAGAAGGTGCTGCAAGGGCAATGAGGAACGCAATTTGTGAAGCTAAAATTGATTATAAAGATGTTTCATATATAAACGCCCATGGCACTGGAACAGAATATAATGATAAGTTTGAAACCAAGGCAATAAAATCAGTATTTGGAGATTATGCAAAAAAGATACCTATAAGTTCAACAAAATCCATGACGGGACACCTTCTTGGAGCTGCAGGGGCAATAGAGGCGGTTATAGCAATAAAAGCACTTGGGGATAATTTCATACCACCTACCATTGGATATAAGGTTTTTGACGAGGAATGTGATTTAGACTATGTACCTAATCATGGAAAAGAGTGTAGAGTTAATTACTCCATGTCAAACTCTTTAGGATTTGGGGGGCATAATGCAGTTATTCTATTTAAAAAATGGGGTGAATAGTTATGGACTCTAAAGATATATTTGAATTAATAAGGACTGTAAGTAATTCTAATATTACAAATGTTGAGATTGAGGAAAATGGGTTTTCAATAAAGCTCAAAAAAGAAACTGGCAACTTATGCTTGCAGGAAGAGAAAAAAGAAGAAAATAAAAGCCTAGATAATTATGGCGATAACAATAACGATAATAATAGTAATAATGAGGAATATAAAATAATTTCATCACCACTTGTTGGGACTTTTTATGCATCTATTTCACCAGAAGGTGATGCCTTTGTTAAAGTAGGAGATAGGGTCCAAAAAGGTGATACATTATGTATAATTGAGGCAATGAAACTAATGAATGAAGTATGCAGCGAAGTAGATGGAGAGATAGCAGAAGTAAAATGCCAAAACGGTTCAATGGTAGAATACGGTCAAGAGCTTTTTAAAATAAAATGTTAGCTTTGGAAGGATAATGGTGGTTTTTTATGAATAATGAACTAAATATTGAGGATATAATGAAAGTTTTGCCCCATAGATATCCTTTTTTATTGATTGATAAAATAGAATGTTTAGATCCAGGTAAAAGGGCAATAGGAATAAAAAACGTTACTATGAATGAATACTTTTTTCAAGGCCATTTTCCGCAAGAACCTGTTATGCCAGGAGTTTTAATAATAGAGGCCTTAGCTCAAACAGGTGCAGTTGCAGTCCTTAGTTTAGATAAGTTTAAGGGGAAGATTCCATACTTTGCAGGTATAAATAAGGCCAAGTTTAGAAGAAAGGTAGCTCCTGGAGATACATTAAAACTAGAGGTTGAATTAGTAAAATTAAGAGATGCTTATGGAATAGGAAATGCTGTAGCTAAAGTTGGGGATCAAATAGCTGCAGAAGCAGAAATAATGTTTATGATAGGGTGAATGATATGTTCAAGAAGATATTGATTGCAAACAGGGGAGAAATTGCTATTAGGATAATCAGAGCATGTAGGGAAATGGGAATAGAAACTGTTGCAGTATTTTCAACAGCAGATAGGGAGGCACTCCATGTACAGATGGCTGATGAGGCGGTATGCATAGGCCCTCCATCTCCATATGATAGTTATTTGAACATAAAAAATATAATAAGTGCAGCAGCTTTGACATCTTGTGAAGCAATACACCCTGGTTTTGGCTTTTTATCAGAAAATAGCAGATTTGCTGAGGTTTGTACAGAGTGCAATATGGTATTTATAGGCCCTGATGCGGATACAATTGAAAGTATGGGGAACAAATCAAAGGCTAGACAAATGATGATAGAGGCAGGCGTACCAGTCATTTTAGGGAGCACTTCTCCAGTACTTAGTGATGATGATGCAATAAAGGCTGCAAAAGATATAGGTTACCCAGTTATGATTAAAGCTTCTGCTGGCGGAGGCGGGAGAGGCATTAGAATAGTAAGGAAAGAAGAGGAGCTTATATTTAATCTGCAGAACGCAAAATCAGAGGCTAAGTCTGCTTTTGGTGATGATACAGTGTATATTGAAAAATATTTGGAAAATCCAAGACATGTGGAGATGCAAATACTAGGCGATAATTATGGAAACATAATCTACTTAGGTGAAAGGGACTGCTCTATTCAAAGAAGGAATCAAAAGGTATTAGAGGAGGCGCCATGCCCTATACTAACTCAAAAGCTTAGAGAAAAGATGGGCAAGACATCTCTTTTAGCTGCTAAATATGTAGGATATAAAGGTGCAGGTACAGTTGAGTTTTTATTAGATAAAGATAATAATTTTTATTTTATGGAGATGAATACAAGAATACAGGTTGAACATCCTATAACAGAACTAGTCACTGGAATAGATATTGTAAAGGAACAGATAAAAATTGCGGCAGGAGAGAAACTTGATATTATGCAGGAAGATGTTGAAGTAAAAGGACATTCAATAGAGTGTAGGATAAATGCAGAAGATACGGAAAATGGTTTTATGCCATGCCCTGGGAAGGTAAAAGTATTGCTTATTCCGGGAGGCCTTGGGGTTAGGGTTGATACCCATTTATATGATGGATATATTGTACCTCCATTTTATGATTCCATGATAGCTAAATTAATAGTTCATGGGAAAGATAGGGAAGAAGCAATAAATAGAATGAGAAGGGCTTTAAGTGAGTTTTTGGTAGAGGGTATAAAGACTAATATTGAGTATCAGTTTAATATTATAAATAATGAATCTTTTATAAAAGGAGATTACGATACAGGATTTATTAGCACAAACCTAAATAGGGGTTGATATGAATGTTTAAAGGTCTGTTTAAGAAGACACAATATATAACAGTAAGCTCTGAAGAAATAAATAAAATAAAAAAACAAGATGAAGCACAAAAGCCTAATATACCTAATGGAATGTGGGAAAAATGCACAAAATGCGGCCAAATTATTTATACAAAGGATTTAAAAGAAAACAATAATGTTTGCCCATCTTGTAAATACCATTTTAGGATAACTGCACAGGAGAGGATTAAAAGTATAATAGATGAGAGATCATGGGAAGAGATTAATTGTGATATATCTACACTAAACCCTCTAGATTTTAAAGGGTATGAAGGTAAAATATATGATCTTAAAAATGCTACAGGCCTAAAGGAAGCAGTGGTCACAGGTATAGGCAATATCAAAGGCGAAAAAGTAGTATTATGTGTCATGGATAGCAGATTTCAAATGGGCAGCATGGGCTCTGTAGTTGGGGAAAAGATTACAAGGGCAATAGAGACTGCCATAGAAAAGAGGCTGCCGCTCATAATATTTACTGCATCTGGCGGTGCAAGAATGCAGGAAGGTATATATTCACTTATGCAAATGGCAAAGGTTAGCGCTGCACTTTCTAAATTTAATCATGAGGGTCTTTTATACATATCCTTTTTAACTGACCCAACTTATGGCGGTGTGACGGCTAGCTTTGCAATGCTTGGAGATATAATATTATCAGAGCCTTATGCTTTAATAGGATTTGCAGGAAAAAGGGTTATAGAGCAAACCATAAATCAAAGACTGCCTGAAGATTTTCAAACAGCAGAGTTTTTATTAGAACACGGATTTATAGATAAAATAGTAGAGAGAAAGAATATAAAGGATACCCTATATTTTATACTAAGATTGCATAGTATAAAGGCAAAATATAATCATATTGATATAAAAAATAAAAATAAAAATCACACCTTGGAAGTAGAGAGGATTGATCCCCTAAGCCCTTGGGAAAAGGTTGACATGGTAAGATCCACATCAAGGCCTACATCCATGGATTATATAGATAGAATATTCACCTCCTTTATTGAATTTCATGGAGATAGATATTTTGGTGATGATGGATGCATAGTCGGAGGAATAGGTATGCTAGATGAAACTCCAGTTACCATAATAGCACAAGAAAAAGGAAAAGATTTAAAAGAAAAGGTGAAAAGAAATTTCGGAATGCCAAACCCTGAAGGATATAGAAAGGCATTAAGGCTTATGAAACAAGCAGAAAAGTTTAATAGACCAATAATATGTTTTATAGATACACCAGGAGCCTACTGCGGGGTTGGCGCTGAGGAAAGAGGCCAAGGGGAGGCAATTGCAAGATGTTTAATGGAAGCCTCAAGTATTAGAACACCAATTATATCTATTGTGGTAGGCGAAGGCGGAAGCGGAGGGGCATTAGCCCTAACCATAGCAGATAATATATGTATGCTTAGAAATTCAATATATTCTATTTTATCCCCAGAAGGATTTGCAAGCATACTGTGGAAAGATTCTAAAAGAGCAATTGAAGCATCAAATATAATGAAAATTACTGCAGGTGACTTGCTTGAGTTTGGAATAATAGATAATATAATTGAAGAACCATACGGGGATGCAAGCAAGGATATGGACATTACATCAGCTAATATTAAAGAGAGTATAATAAATAGTCTCTTTAATATTAGCAAAATATCTATTGATGAATTGGTAGATAATAGGTATAAAAAGTATAGAAATATTGGAGTATATAGTGAATAGGTTGTGGATTATAATGTCATGTTTTAGGTGACTGCTTTTTTATTTATAAAAGGCAGTTATTTTTTTTATTCTATTTATAAATTAATAATATTATACAAATAGATTACTCTATGTTAATATGATATAATTTTCAAGTAGTTTATAGAAGAGCTTAGATGATGTAGCAAATTTAAATAAAAATAAATAATATAATAAAGGATGGTATAAAATTTGATTAGTACAAGCAATGTAAGTTTAAGATATGGCGGACGGAAATTATTTGAAAACGTTAATATACAGTTTAACCCGGGTAACTGCTATGGATTGATAGGGGCAAATGGAGCAGGAAAATCTACATTTTTAAAGATATTATCAGGAGAGCTGGAGCCTAACACTGGAGAAGTTAGTATTACCCCAGGGGAGAGGATAGCAGTTTTAAAACAGGATCATTTTGAATTTGATGAGTATGAAGTTTTAAATACCGTAATAATGGGCCATGAAAGACTATATTCTATAATGATGGAGAAAGAGGAATTATATGCAAAACAAGATTTTACTGATGAAGATGGCATAAAAGCATCGGAATTAGAAGGAGAGTTTGGAGAATTAAATGGTTGGGAAGCAGAATCTGAGGCTGCATCATTACTTACTGGTTTAGGGATTAGTGTAGATATGCACCACAAAATGATGAAAGAGCTAAATGGCTCAGAAAAGGTAAAGGTATTATTGGCACAGGCCTTATTTGGCCACCCTGATATAATTTTACTTGATGAGCCTACAAACCATTTAGACCTACAATCTATAAAATGGCTTGAAAATTTTTTATTGGATTTTGAAAATACTGTAATTGTAGTATCACATGATAGGCATTTTTTGAATAAAGTTTGTACCCATATGGCTGATGTTGATTTTGGTAAAATAAAGGTATACGTTGGGAACTATGATTTCTGGTATCAGTCAAGCCAATTAGCACTTCAGCTGGCAAGAGATGAAAACAGGAAAAAAGAAGAAAAAGTAAAGGACTTGCAGGAGTTTATTGCAAGGTTTAGTGCAAATGCATCTAAACATAAACAAGCAACTTCTAGGAAAAAGCAGATAGAAAAATTAACTTTAGAAGATATACAGCCATCATCAAGGAAATACCCTTTTGTTGGCTTTAAACCGGATAGGGAAGCAGGAAATGATTTATTAACTGTTAATAATTTATGTAAACAGGTTGATGGCAAAACAGTTTTAGGCAATGTTAGTTTTACAGTAAATAAGGGAGATAAAATAGCTTTTGTAGGATCTGATGAGATTGCAAAGACAACCCTTTTTAAAATCTTAATGGAAGAGATGAAACCAGATAGTGGTGACTATAAGTGGGGCATTACAACCTCTCAATCTTATTTTCCAAAAGATAATACTGAATATTTTGATGGAGTAGAATTAAGTCTAGTTGACTGGCTGCGCCAGTATTCAGAAGAAAAAGCAGAAAGCTTTATAAGAGGGTTTTTAGGGAGAATGCTTTTTTCAGGTGAAGAAGCATTAAAACAAGCAAAGGTTTTATCAGGAGGGGAGAGGGTTCGCTGCATGCTGTCAAGAATGATGTTAAGCGGCGCTAATGTGCTACTTCTTGATGAGCCTACAAACCATTTAGACCTTGAATCTATAACAGCTGTAAATAATGGGCTAATTAATTTTAGCGGAACAATAATATTTACATCCCATGATCATGAATTTGTACAGACTATTGCAAATAGAATTATAGAGATTACTCCAAAAGGAATTATAGATAAGCAGCTAACATATGATGAATATTTAGATAATGAAGATATTCAGAATCAAGTTAGAACAATGTATCAGGTGTAATTATAAGATTTTGATAAAACCAATAATAAAAAAGGGTGATTTAATGAAAATAGGGATGCGGAGTATTAAGACAGCAATTTCTGTTTTTATCTGTCTGATTCTATCAAAACTTTTTAATGTAGAATATCCTTTTTATGCAGCTATTGCAGCAGTAATCTCAATGCAAAGTTCTATTACAAACTCATTAAAGGTAGGAAAAAACAGGATGCTTGGTACTTTTATAGGTGCAGTAGTAGGATTATTACTTGCACTTATAAAACCTGAGAGCATTATACTTACAAGTATTGGTATAATTATAGTTATATATATATGCAACTTGCTTAAATGGAAAGGCTCTGTATCTATAGCGGGGATTGTCTTTATTTCCATTATGGTGAATTTAGGCGAAAGGGATCCACTATTTTATAGTATAAATAGGCTTGCTGATACCCTTCTTGGTATTATTGTGGCTATGGCAGTTAATTATTTCATAGTTCCTCCTAAATATATAGATAAAATAAATAAAAATTGTGATTTGCTTATAGATAAAGTAAATGCTTTAGTAAAACAAAGTATCTGTTTTGGAAATCAAATAGATATAAAAGCCTTAGAAGAGGGTACGTTTAACCTTCATGAGCAGATTAATGCAAGCTTAGATGAACTTAACAAGAAAAGAGAATTAGACAGGGTATATGATATATTATCATCATGCAGCACAATATATGAACATTTAAAGATGATACAATCCATAGATGGAAGCCATGACTTAAATGAAGACAATAGCGAAAGTCTTAGAAAACTTTATGATACTGATATAGAATCTGTTGATTATGAAAGAAATGATAGGAGCATAGTATACAATTACCATGTAAGCAACATAATCAATGAGCTGTATAATTTAAAATCATATGCATAAATAAAGTAGTAAATAGGATGCCTATAATCAAAAGGTATCCTACTTTATTTATTGGGGATTATTAAAATTGCTTGCAAAGCTATTACTAAGGCATATACTTTGACTTCAATAATTGCAATTAGTATAATCTTTATATAACTATACCAATTATGTGAATATTTAGTACGAAGCTATAATAGAAGATAGTAGGTGAATTTATGTATAATCTTATACTAGTAGATGATGAGGAAGAGGTAAGAAAGGGAATACTCAATAAGATTGATTGGGACGTCATAGGTTTTAGAGTATTAGGGGAGGCTGCAAACGGTTTAGAAGCTTTAGAAATTGCAGAAAAAGGTACTCCTGATGTTTTAATAACTGATATTAAAATGCCTTTCATGGATGGGCTTACTCTAACAAAAAAGATGAGGGAGAAATATCCTACTTTAAAGATAGTAATACTAACAGGATTTGATGAGTTCGAATATGCCCAAAAGGCAATTAAACTTGACGTGGTAGAATATATATTAAAACCCATATCTTCAAAGGAATTAATAGATGTGCTTTTAAATATTAAACAAAAGTTAGATGAAGAGATTGCAGAGAAAAAGGATATGGATATATTGAGAGAGCATTATAAAAGAAGCATTCCCATATTAAAGGAAAAGTTTCTATGCTCTCTTGTTACTAATAAACTAGATAGAGATGAGATTGTAGAAAAGGCATATACGTATGATATAAAGCTAAGCGAAATAGGATATATAGTATCAATTGTTAGTATCGACTTTAACTCAGCAGCCTTATACCTATCAGACGATAAAGAACTCGTTAAATTTGCTGTGCTTAATCTATGTGAAGAAATTATGGACAAGTACGGGTATGAAATAATATTTATTAATGAGGATTATATAGTTATTATATTTAACTCGGAATATGAAGATAGGGAAAGCACCATGAAAGGAGTACTTATGGTGCTTGAGCAAATTCGCCTAAATATTAAAAAGTATTATAAATTTGCTGTTACAATTGGCGTAGGAACATACTGCAGCGATGTTAAACTAATTGCCAGATCATATGAAAAGGCAATATCAGCTTTAGATTATAGGCTTTTGTTTAGCAGTGATAGAGTAATTTGTATAGATGACTTAGAACCTGTTAACACAGATAGAATAGTATTCGATGAAAGCAAGGAAAGAATGCTTATAAGCTGTATAAAGGCGGGTACGGAAGAAGAAATTTATGATACAATAGATGAATTATTTAACGAGATTATAGATGCTAAAATCAGTTTTAAGGATTATCAAATATATCTATTTGAAATATTAACTACTATTTTAACGGTTGCTAAGGATTTAGATGTTGATATGGATAAAATATTTGGAACTGATTATAACCTGTTTGGGGAAGCGTATAGAATAAAAGATTTAAATGGAGTAAAAGAATGGATTGCCTCCATATGCATTCGAATAAAAAGCTATATATATAAGGAAAGAAAAGATACTTGTAAACTTCTTGTCAAAAGGGCAACAGATTATATAGAAAGCTCCTATAATGAGAGTGATATAACAATAGATAAAGTCTGCAAAATGCTTCATATAAGCTCTTCTTATTTTAGTACCATATTTAAAAGGGAAACAAAGTCCACGTTTAATAATTATCTTACTAATATTAGAATGGATGCTGCAAAGGAACTTTTAAGAACAACAAATTTAAAAAACTATGAGATTGCATATAAGGTTGGATATCCAGAACCAAATTATTTTAGCTATTGTTTTAAAAAGAACTTTGGACTCTCCACTTCAGAATATAGGAATATGTAAAAGGGGGATGGGGATTTGAAAATTAGAATAATAAGCAGCATTAAAAGTTACTTTAGTAGATTAATAAATGCCATTAAGACTAGAAGCATTCAATTTGTTATAGCATCTTCCTTTATGCTTGTAACAATTTTAGCTATGTTTTTTGTTGGAATCACTTTATATGGAAAGGTTTCTGAACTTGAAGAACAAAATGCTACTATCACAACAAGGCAAGTAATGGATCAAGTAAATATGAATTTAGACTTTTATATAAGAAGCATGATGGAGATATCTGATTATTTAAAAGACAGCATATATTATTGTGAAGATATAGAAAACAGTAATTTAACAGAGGAAATGGAAGTTATAAAAAACTCCAGAAAGGATATGGTGGCACTTGCTGTATTTTCAAATACTGGCGAGATGATTGCGGGTGCACCAACATATAAAATTAAAGATAATATAAATGTATGGGAAGAGGATTGGTTTACAGCACCTTTAGAAGATTCTACAATACTTTTTTTCTCATCCCCTCATGTAGAAAATATATTTGAAGGGCAGCATAACTGGGTAGTATCTTTAAGCAGAGAAATAACCTTAAACAGAAATGGTAAAAAAGAAAATGGAGTTTTATTGGTTGATATGAATTTTAATGTAATAGACCAGATATGCAATAAGGTTACTCTAGGAAAGAAAGGCTATATTTATATAATTGATTCAAAAGGAAATATTGTTTATCATCCTCAGCAGCAGCTTATTAATTTAGGATTGAAAAAAGAAAATATAGATGATGTGTTAGAGCATGCCTTTGGAAAATACTTTGATGAGTATGAAGGGCAAAGAAGGCTAATAACAATAGAAACTGTTAATAACAGCAGATGGAGAATAGTTGGAGTTGCTTATATGGATGAGATATCAGCAATTAAAGAAAGTATAGGGGATTATTCTCTATGGATTTTTGCTATAGGATGTTTATTTGTAATATCTATGGCTTCTTTTATATCTGCCAAAATATCTCGGCCTATAAAAGAGTTAGAAAAATCTATGAAAAAGGTGGAAGAGGGCCAGTTTGACGTAAATATAGATGTTAAGGGTGATGCTGAAGTTGCTCAGCTTTCTAAAACATTTAACATAATGGTACAAAAGATAAGACAGCTTATGGATCAAATAGTGGTTGAGCAGGAGGCAAAAAGAGTGAGCGAACTTAATGCTCTTCAAGCCCAGATAAACCCACACTTTCTTTACAATACATTAGACTCAATTGTTTGGATGGCTGAAAACGGCAATTCTGAAGATGTAATAACAATGGTTACTGCTCTTGCAAGATTGTTTAGAATTAGTATAAGCAAGGGTAAAAATATAATAACCGTAAGAGAAGAGCTTGAACATGCCCGCAATTATCTAATAATACAAAAAATAAGGTATAAAAACAAATTTAAATATGAAATAGATTACCAAGAAGAAGTGTTAGAATTAAAAACGCTAAAACTTATACTTCAGCCTATTATCGAGAACTCTATATACCATGGCATTGAATATATGGTTGATGAGGGATTTATAAAGATATCTGTCTCTATTGTCGATGGAAAACTATTATACCAGGTAGATGATAATGGGCTTGGAATGAAAAAACAAGTACTTGATAATTTGCTCCTTCAAAAGTCAAAAAGCAGTAATGGCTCAGGCGTAGGAGTTAGAAACGTTCACCAAAGAATTCAATTATGCTATGGCAAAGAATATGGCTTAGATATAGAAAGTGAGCTTGAAGAGGGTACAAGTGTAAAGCTATGGCTGCCTATAGTAAAGGATGAGAATTTGGGGGATAATAAAAATGAAAAAGAGTGTTAAACTTATTGGTGCCTGTACTCTAATTTTATGTTTTTTTGCTTTTTCACTAAATTCCTGCTCAAAAGAGGCAGAGAAAAATATTGACAGCAAGAAAAATATTGCATTTATTACAAGGATGAATTATGGATACCATTGGGCAAATGTAAAATTAGGGGCAGATGCTGCTGCAAGAGAGTTTGATGTAAATATTGATTATGCAGCTCCTAATGACGAAGAGGATATAGAATGTCAGATAAAGCTAGTAAATGAAGCACTAGATAGAGATAATGGCAAAAAAATAGATGCACTAATACTTGCAGCAAGTGATTACAAAGCTCTTGTAGAGGTGACCGAAAAAGCCTATGACAGAGGAATACCAGTTATAATAATTGACTCTGAGGTAGATACAGATAAGATTCATAGCTACATTGCAACTGATAACTTTGAAGCAGGGCAAAAAGCCGGAAAAGCTCTTGTAAATATTGCAGGTACAGATTGCAAGGTCGCTGTTATAAGCTTTGTAAAAGGTACAAGAAATGCAGAACAAAGAGAAGAAGGATTAATGAGCATAATCAACAAATACCCTAATATAGAAGTAATTTCAAAAGAATACTGCCTTTCCGATGTAAAATTAGCATATAACCTTACTAAAAATATTATTTCAAATAATAGTGAAGTAGACGCCATAGTTGCATTAAATGAGGTAGCATCTGAAGGAGCTGCCCAAGCTATAAATGAAATGAATCTTGGTGGCAAAGTCAAAATAATTACTTTTGATAGTACACTTCAAGAGATTAACTTTTTAGAAAAAGATATTATACAAGCCACAGTAATTCAAAATCCTTTTAGCATGGGGTATTTAGGAGTAAAATATGCTGTTGAGGCTATGGAAGGAAAGCAAATTGAAAAGCGTATATATACAGATTCAAAAGTAATAGATAAAGATAACATGTATTTTCCCGATAATCAAAAATTGTTATTTCCATTTACAAAATGAATTAGATAGGGCTTCCTATAAAACTAAATATAAGCTAACAAAAGTACTCTTTCTTGTAATTACTAAGAAAGAGTACTTTTATGTTATAAAGTAAAAAAGTAATACAATAGGATTTCCATATATATGTATAGGATTTTGTATTCTGTATATATCAGAATTATGTGATAATTATATTTGAAGGCTAGACATAGTATATAGTACAGACTAATCTATATATTTTAGATGGAGATTATTGCAAGGGAGGCAATGCTCTTTTGTAATGATAAATTAATTTTTAAAATAATATGGAGGTGCTCTTATGAAAAAGGTTGTTCCAATTCTTTTAACTATTGCGCTTTTTACGGCAGTATTATTTACAGGATGCGGAAGTAAGCCAACGGATGGTACGGGTGATTCGGGGGGAGAAAAAGACGTTACTATTGGATGTGCAATATACAAATTTGATGACACATTCATGACAGGTGTGCGTAACTCTATTGAAGATGCTGCAAAGGGCAAAGCTAAAGTAGATATTGTTGACAGTCAAAACTCACAGCCTACACAAAATGATAAAGTTGATTTGTTTATAACAAAAAAAGTTGATGCTCTTGCTATTAACCCTGTTGACCGTACAGCAGCAGGTGTACTTATTGACAGAGCAAAAGGTGCTGACACGCCAATTGTATTCTTTAATCGTGAGCCAATGCCAGAGGATATGGCAAAATGGGATAA
>DIRE01000080.1:25590-25968 GCA_002426575.1 Clostridiaceae bacterium UBA5444
GAGGATATGGCAAAATGGGATAAGGCATATTATGTTGGAGCAAAGGCTGAAGAATCAGGTACAATGTCAGGTGAACTGATTGCTGATTACTTTAAAGCTCATCCAGAAGCAGACAAAAATGGTGACGGGGTTATACAGTATGTAATGCTAAAGGGAGAACCAGGACATCAGGATGCTGAGCTTCGTACCCAGTATTCCATACAGGCTATTGAAGATGCAGGATTTAAGGTTGAAAAACTTGCAGAGGATACTGCAATGTGGGATCGTGTAAAAGGTCAGGAAAAAATGCAGGCATTTATATCATCCCATGGTAATGATATAGAGGCTGTTCTTGCAAACAATGATGATATGGCCCTTGGTGCTATTGAAGCATTGAAA
>DIRE01000080.1:26190-26671 GCA_002426575.1 Clostridiaceae bacterium UBA5444
CTGTTGTTGGAGTAGATGCAACTGAGCCAGCACTAAAGGCTTTAGAGGACGGAACCCTTCTTGGAACAGTACTAAATGATGCTAAGAATCAAGGAAAGGCAACATTAAATTTAGCAAATGTACTGGCAAAAGGTGAAAAACCAACTAATGACAACGTTGGTTATGAGATTGTAGATGATCAATATATTTGGATTCCATATAAGAAGATAACTAAGGATAATATAAACGACGCAAAGTAATCCAGCAGCATATAGATAAGTTAAAACTAATGAAACAAGGGGGCAATGAGCTTTGCGTTGTCCCCTATTTTATAATATTAGAGGATTTAAAGGTATGGGGGCGTTAAAATGAGTGAAAGCGAATTTTTACTTGAAATGAATAATATCTCCAAAGAATTCCCCGGGGTAAAAGCACTTGATGATGTTACTTTGAAAGTACGCCGAGGAAGCGTCCATGCACTTGTAGGAGAAAATGGGGCTGG
>DIRE01000080.1:26822-77000 GCA_002426575.1 Clostridiaceae bacterium UBA5444
ACTTGTAGGAGAAAATGGGGCTGGTAAGTCGACGCTTATGAAATGCCTTTTTGGTATGTATAATCAAGATTCAGGTGAGATAATCTTAAATGGCAATGAGGTTAAAATAGAAAGTTCAAAAAAAGCACTTGATTGTGGTATTTCAATGATACACCAAGAGCTTCACCCAATCCCTTTTAGAAGTGTAATGGAAAATATTTGGCTTGGAAGGTTTCCAATGAAGGGTGTGGGGCCTCTAAAGTTCGTTGATGAGAAGAAGATGTATGAAGATACTGAAAGGCTTTTTAAAGAGCTAGATATGGATATTAGACCAAATACAATCGTAGGCGAGATGTCTGTATCAAAGGTTCAGTCTATGGAGATTTCAAAAGCTGTTTCTTATAATGCAAAAGTAATAATAATGGACGAACCCACATCTTCTCTAACAGAAAATGAGGTAGAACTTCTGTTTAAAATAATAAATAAATTAAAAAACAATGGGGTTTCAATAATTTATATATCCCACAAAATAGAAGAAATATTACAGATTGCTGATGAAGTTACAGTAATGAGAGATGGAAAAAAGGTTGGTACATGGATGGCTAATGAACTTACTGAGGATATGATAATATCTAAGATGGTTGGAAGAGATATGACTCAAAGGTTTCCAGATAGAGAAAATGTACCAGGTGATGTTGTGCTCAAGGTTAAAGGAATGACATCACCATTTACTAATTCATTTAAAGATGTATCTTTTGAACTGAGAAAAGGAGAGGTACTTGGTATTGGAGGATTAGTAGGCTCTCAGAGGACTGAACTTGTAGAGGCATTATTTGGGCTTAGAACTATAGAAGGTGGAAAGATTTATATAAATGGTAAGGAGACTAAAATAAATTCTCCAATTGATGCTAAAAAGCAAAAAATAGCATTGCTTACTGAAGAGAGGCGTGCAACAGGTATATTCCCGGTGCTTTCAGTACTTGAAAATACTGTTGTAGCAAACTCAAATAAATACAAAAAGTTCCACTTTTTACTTGATGATAAAAGTAGAAAATCGGATACAAAAAAGGCCATAGAAAAGCTTAGAGTAAAGACACCTTCTTATAAAACGCTAATACAGGATCTCTCAGGCGGAAATCAGCAGAAGGTGTTAATTGCAAGATGGCTTCTCACAGAACCTGAAATATTAATACTTGATGAGCCAACAAGAGGGATTGATGTAGGTGCTAAGTATGAAATATACACAATTATATCAGACCTTGCAAAGCAAGGTAAAAGTATAATAATGATATCATCAGAAATGCCTGAGTTAATTGGTATGTCAGATAGAATCATGGTAATGTGTGAAGGACGTCTTTCAGGTTTTGTTGATAGAGAGAACGCAACAGAAGAGGAGATTATGCGTCTCGCCACAAAATATAGTGCATAGTAAAAGAGGGGGAAGTTTTATGGGTGATCAGGATAAAAGTTTTAAAAAGTTTGTAACCCAAAATGCAATTTATATAGTTTTAGTAATGTTAATAATAGTTATTGCTATTATAGATCCTAGATTTTTATCATTTACATGTTTTAAAGATATTTTGATTCAAAGCTCTACTAAGGTAATTATTGCACTTGGAATATCACTTATATTAATAACAGGAGGCACAGATCTTTCTGCAGGTCGTGTAGTAGGTCTTTCAGCTGTACTTTCAGCTTCAATGCTTCAAACAGCTGATTATGGCAGAAGATTCTTCCCTAATATGCCACAGTTACCACTATGGCTTCCAATTTTAATTGCCATACTTGCAGGCCTTTTATTTGGCTTGATAAATGGTGTTATAATATCAAAACTTAATGTACCTCCGTTTATAGCAACATTAGGCACTCAGGTAATTGTATTAGGAGCCAATTCCATTTACTTCAATCTTCCTCCAAATTCTTCACAACCTATTGGTGGCCTTAGAAAAGACTTCACTAACTTGGGTTCTGGAGGCATTTTTTCAATACATTATATATTGATAATAGCTATAATAGTTTCAATAATAATGTGGATAGTATTTAATAAAACTCGTTTAGGAAAGAACACATTTGCAATAGGTGGTAATAGAGAGGCTGCAAGGGTATCAGGCATTAATGTTGAACGTACATTGATTGCTGTATATGCTATCGCTGGAGCACTTTATGGACTTGCAGGAGTGTTAGAGGCAGCAAGGACTGGAGGGGCTACAAATAATTATGGTACCATGTATGAATTAGATGCAATAGCAGCTTGTGTTGTTGGCGGGGTATCCACATCAGGAGGTATAGGGTCAGTTCCTGGGGTACTTGTTGGTGTACTAATATTTGGAGTAATAAACTATGGATTAACATTTATAGGTGTAAATCCATATTGGCAGCAAATAATTAAGGGCATGATTATTATTTCAGCTGTAGCTTTTGATATAAGAAAGTATATATCTAAGAAATAACTTTGCTAAATGGATTACCATAGATAAAAAATCATATTATATATAAAAAGCAGAAACCTCTTTCAACTAAATTGCTGGAGGAGGTTTCTATTTTTAATATTAGTGGGCTATAATAATATTAACTTATACACAGAAGGGGATGGTTAAATGCTTGATAAAACGATACCTTATTTTGGTGTAATAATGGTTAAAGATAATATAAAAGAATATCCTAAATACAATCTGCCAAATGGTTATAGCTTTTGTATGTATGAAGACGGTTATGAGAACTATTGGGCGAAGTTAGAGTATAGGGTTGGTGAATTTAATAGCTTTGAGGCTGCCTTTGAATACTTTGATTCTGAATTTATAAGAAATAAAGAGGAACTATATAAAAGATGTATTTTTGTTAAAAATGAAGCCGGAGAAATTATTGCTACAGCTTCAATTTGGTATGGAAACCATTTTGGCGATAAATTAATGCAGAGGATTCATTGGGTAGCAGTTGACCCGGATTATCAAGGAAATGGTATTGCAAAGGCTCTTATTACAAAAACGCTAGATACATTTAATGAGCTTGGTTTAGGTGATATTTTATATTTGACCACACAAACATGGAGCTTCAAGGCAATAAATATATATATGAAATTTGGGTTTAAGCCATATATGGGGGAAAAGCCTGTAAATTGGAAAACTAAAAGCCAAAACTTCGAAGAAGAAAATAAAAAGGCTTGGGACATAATATTTGATAGAATTAACAATAGATGAAAGTGCTTATTAGTATATAGACTAATACTATAAGCATTAGTTTATATACTAATTTTCATAAAATGCATCTTTTTTGCCCAAGGTTTTAAGTATGGAGCGTTTAGGCTATTGCTGGTATGATGAGATACTAATGGGGTTTTGACTCCCCCATAATAGGTAAAAGCAGTAATAATAGCTGAGTGTATAATGCGGCCTATTTCTTCTTCATATTGTATTACGTCGCCTAAATCAAGTATTGATACATCTGAAACTTCTGCAGCCTTTATACCCGGAAGAGATAATGCCCCCCTTGATTTTAAAGTCCAATAAAGGGAATGGGCAACCGTCCATGACATGGACCATGTATCCCCATTATAATTATTTAAGTTTCCTCTTTTATACCACCAAGGCCAATTAGAACTAAAATCCATTTGAGCTCCTCCTGCATGAAGGCACTGGGATATGAAATTGCTGCAGTCTCCTCCGCCAACTTCATGTACTGAAAAGTATCTATATGCAGGGTTTGGATTTATGGCATATGTTTTTGCATATCTAACCGCATCATTTCTTGAATAATTATTTATTTGTCTAAATTGATTTATATAAAAATACATGGTATTCATCCTAAAGACTGCTATTTTATATAATATGAGGTTAGCAGTGATTTTGTTATACTCAAACTGTTATTAATACATATTAATATGTAGGAAATATCTTTGACAATTTTAAAAAACATTGATATACTGTAGTTGTTAAAAAATTAACAGCTATACTGTATGGATAGCTAATTTGTATTCTTGGAGGGATTGCGGATGAAAGCAGCATTATGGTATGGAAGAAAAGATGTTAGAGTTGAGGAAATAAAGGAACCTAAAATTGTTTCAGGTTCAGTAAAAATAAAGGTAAAATGGTGTGGAATATGCGGATCTGATTTACATGAATATTTAGGAGGACCAATTTTCATTCCAGTTGAAAAACCACACCCAATAACTGGTGAAAAGGCACCTGTAGTTATGGGGCATGAGTTCTCTGGTGAGATTGTTGAAGTTTGTGAAGGAACATCTAAGTTCAAGGTAGGAGATAGAGTTGTTGTAGAGCCGATATGGGCATGTGGAAAATGTGCAGCATGTAAGGAAGGAAAGTATAACCTTTGCTCATCCTTAGGATTTTTTGGACTGGCTGGTGGCGGCGGTGGATTTGCTGAATACGCAGTATTCCCTGAAGAATTTGTTCACAAGATACCAGATAGTATATCCTTTGAACAAGCAGCGTTAATTGAACCAATGTCTGTTGCACTTCATTCACTAAGAGTAGGTAATTTTAAAACAGGAGATACTGCTTTAGTACTTGGCTCAGGCCCAATTGGACTTGCAACAATTGAGTGCTTAAAAGCTGCTGGTGCAAGGCTCGTAATTGTTATGCAGAGAAAATCAATAAGACAAGAGTATGCAAAAAGGTCTGGTGCAGATTATGTTCTTGATCCTAATGAGGTTAATATAGCCGAAGAAGTTAAAAAGTTAACAGACGGTTTAGGGGTTGATGTATCTTTTGAAACCACTGGTGCACAAATAGGATATGATTCAGGAATAGACAGTTTAAAATATGATGGAACAATGGTAGTAACTAGTATTTGGGAAAAACCTATAAGCTTTAACCCAAATTCAATTGTATTTACGGAAAAGCATATTGTAGGAACTATTGCATATAGACATGAATTTCCTGCAGTAATTGCTCAGCTAAAGGATGGAAGAATAAAGGCAGAAGGATACATTACTAAAAAGATAGCTATTGATGATATAGTAGAAGAAGGGTTTGGGACACTTACAGGCCCTGAAAAGAAAAAACAGGTTAAAATACTTGTAACTCCAGATAAATCATTATTATAGATTTAAAATAATATTTATTGTTTCCCCCAATAAATAGCGAATCAAATAGTGGTTCGCTATTTATTCCCTTCAACAAAATATAAAAAGTGCTACCCAAGTTTAGGTAGCACTTTTTATATTTATTATTTAAATTCTAACTCCATTTTTGTTTACAAAGTTTGCAAATCTCATTTCAATTGTATCGTATATAACTCTTTCCTTAAATGCAATGTTTCCCTTAGGTATTACCAACTTAGCTTCTATATTTGATAATGTGCCGCATTTTGGTGCCTTAGATGCAAGCTTTGCCTCTACATCTTCAACATCATTTAGGTTTATACCAAGTAATTGTGTAATTTGGATAAGCACTTCAAGGTTTGATTTACCTGTTATAGGCTTAAATGCACTTTTAACATTTTGTACTTTTCTATCTGCGCGAGTAAATGTTCCATCACTTTCAGCATAGCTTACAAGTGGCAGCACTAAGTTTGATTCCTTTGCTGTATCCGTCATAAACATATCAAATGTTCCTAAAAAGTCTAGCTTTTTAAATGCATCCTTTGCTCTGTCATCTGCGGCTACAGGATCCTCACCTAATACAACAAGAGATTTTATGGTACCTTTTTCTATAAGGTCAAGCATATGATCTCCTTTTGAATCAAGTCCAAGGCCTAAGAATCCTTGGCTGTTGCATTTAGAGTCAAGCACTATTATTCCTCTATGAGGAGTTCCTACTTTTCCTGTAATAACTGCCATATCACATAATAGTTTTACTGCATCTTCAGTTATGGTATCGCCATCTATTACTATTATAGCTTTTTTAGCCTCACCATACATTGCTGCAATGCTCTTCATGTTATCAGTAACACATACATCTGATACATAGTTTTTAAGTTCTTCAAAGCTATTTGCTAAATCCTTAATATTATTTTCTTTTACATATTCCATATCTATTAAGGATTTTATTATGCCTTTTAGTAGATCCATACTATTTTCATTATCAATAGATATATTTGACCAAGCCTCAGCACGAGTTTTCTTATTGGATATTGATATAAGTTTCGCTTTTTCTAAAGAAGCATTTTTTATCTTAACTCCCATAACAGGATGATTTTCAGCAACCATTCCAACTGATAATATAACATCAGTGTTATATAATTCATCAAAGCTGTTAGTTGAGGAGCCATACCCTAAAACATCTTTAACTGCGTTAGCTGATGATTGTGTAAATGAACCCACGGTTGCTATTCCTAATTTATCTGCAATACTTTTAATTACATAGGCTTCTTCGTTTGTAAATCTTGGAGAGGCAGCTATTGCAACGCTTTCTTCCCCATAAGCAGATATTGCTGATTGAAGCTTCTTTACAAGATATAGGTATGCTTCATCCCAAGATGTTTCATTTCCATCTAGAATAGGCTTTTTAAGTCTTGTATCATCATTTATATGATAAATACCAAACCTACCTCTTGCACATAGTATTCCTTCATCTACGTCATGGTTTGGACGTGCTTTATACACGTAATCTCCCTTTGATTCTAATTTTAGATTACATCCTACGCTGCAGAAACCACATACAGATTCAGTGTTTTTAAGAGATACTGGAACTTGCTTTTTAACTGCAACTTTTTCCATAAGGGCTCCTGTAGGACATACATCCACACATTGACCACAAGATATACAATTACTTTCTTTAAGTGAAAGCTCAAATTCTGGACTTACTACTGAATCAAAGCCTCTGCCAACAAGACCAAGAGCTGTTATATCCATTATTTCATCGCAGGCTCTTACACAAAGTCCACAAAGTATGCATTTGTCGGGATTTCTTTCTATAAATGGATGATCATCTTTTATGCATCTTTTGTGTTTCTCACCATGTACATCTTCAGTATTTATATTAAACTCATGAATATATTTTAGAAGATCACATTCAAAGTAATCATGGCAGCCACATTCTAAGCAGCGGTGACTTTCTTTTACAGCTTCTTCTTCAGTTAGGGTGTTTGTAACCTGCCTAAAGTTGTGTTTCCTATATTCAGGATCTAGAGTTTTTAATTCAACCCTTGGCAGCTTTTCACGGCCAATAAGGGTTTCTTCTGTTATATCATTTTGCCTTATATAGTAAGGCTCATATTGAGGAATCATTTTGCCGTATAGGTAGCCATTAATTACTGCTGCAGCACTTTTACCTTGAGCTATAGCACCAATTGCAATCCCTGGGCCTGTAACTGCATCTCCACCTGCGAAAACTCCTGGTATATTAGTTTCAAATGTTCCTTCTTCAACATCAATGGTTCCATATTTTGAAAGCCCTAACCCTTTAATATTGTCGGCTTTTACCTTCTGTCCTATTGCTGCAATTATGGTATCTGCTTCGTATATAACTTCTGAATTAGGTATTGGCTCTGGTCTTCTTCTTCCTGAGCTATCTGGTTCTCCAAGTTTCATATTTTGGCATTTCAAGGTCAAGCCTTTATCTTCAATTACTTCAACTGGAGCTACAAGGTATACAAACTCAATGCCTTCCTCTTCAGCTTCTTTGATTTCAATATCTTCTGCAGGCATTTCCTCGCGGGTACGTCTATAAAGTACTGATACCTTTTCTGCGCCAAGTCTTACTGCAGTTCTAGCAACGTCCATTGCAGTATTGCCTCCGCCAACTACAATAACTTTTTTCCCTAAATGTACAGGTTTATTTAATGTAACATCTCTTAAAAAGTCAATTCCGCCAAGAACTCCTTCTGAGTCTTCACCAGCACACCTCATTCCAGAGCTTTGCCATGCGCCTATTCCTAGGAATACTGCGTCAAAGTTTTGCCTTAGATAATCCAAGGTTATATCCTTACCTAGTTTGGTGTTTAGCTTTATATTAACGCCCATATCTTTTATAACGTCTATCTCTTTATCGAGTATATCTTTTTTAGGAAGACGGTATTCAGGTATTCCATAGCGAAGCATTCCGCCAGGGTTTGGCATTGCTTCGAATATGGTAACATCATGACCCTCTCTTCTTAAAAAGTAAGCGTTTGAAAGTCCTGCAGGGCCAGAGCCTACAACAGCAATTTTTTTACCTGTTGTAGGTTTTACATCAATAGTGTAGCCATTTTTTTCTATTTCTCTATCACCTATGAAGCTTTTTATGGCAGCTATAGATATTGGATCATCTACTAGTTGTCTTCTGCACTCTTCTTCGCAAGGGTGAGGGCATACTCTTCCTATACTTGCTGGAAGTGGGAGTTTTTCTTTAACAAGCTTAACGGCTTCTTCATATTGTCCATTAGCAACAAGTCCTACATAGCCTTGACAGTCTGTATGAGCAGGGCAGGCTAGTACACATGGAGGACGGCAATCGCCTCTATGATCTGATACGAGAAGCTTTAATGCTGTTTTACGAGCTGAAATAGTCCTTTCAGTATCTGTTGTAACAACCATTCCATCTGATACAAGTGTTGCACAAGCTCTCGCAAGCTTTGGGCTTCCTTCAACCTGCACTACACAAAGTCCACATGCTCCATAAGGCTTTATCCTTTTGTCATAGCAAAGATGTGGTATTTCTATACCATTTTCTAAGGCTGCCTGTAATATATTTTTACCTAAAGACGTTTCAATTTCTCTACCGTTTATATTAATTCTTATATTAGTCATTTTTCACACTCCAATCTATTCAACTGTTACTGCACTGAAACGGCATACAGTCTTACAATTACCGCATTTAATGCATTTTGATTGGTCAATAGCATGAGGATTTCTTAATGTACCGGAAATAGCACCTGTTGGGCATTTACGAGCACATAATGTACACCCCGTGCATTTATCTTTATTTATAGAGTAGGATATAAGCGCTTTGCAGCTTTTAGCTGGGCATTTTTTATCCCTTATATGAGCAATATATTCATCTTTAAAATATTTCAATGTTGTAAGAACAGGATTTGGAGCTGTTTGTCCAAGTCCACATAGTGAACCATCTCTTACACTATATGAAAGCTCTTCAAGTTCCTCTAAGTCTTTTTCTTCTCCTTTACCTGCGCATATTTTTTCAAGTATCTCAAGCATACGCTTTGTACCTATACGGCAGTATATACATTTTCCGCAGGACTCTTTACATGTAAAGTCTAAAAAGAATCTTGCCATATCAACCATACAGGTGTCTTCATCCATTACTACCATTCCGCCTGATCCCATTATGGCACCAGTTTTATTTATCGAATCATAATCAACAGGGGTATCTAAAAGCTCAGCTGGGATACATCCGCCTGAAGGGCCACCCATTTGAACAGCTTTGAACTTTTTATCACCCTTAATTCCGCCGCCTATATCATAAATGACTTCTCTTAATGGCATTCCCATAGGTACTTCAACTAGTCCGCCGTTTTTAATTTTGCCTGCTAGAGCGAAAACCTTTGTACCTTTGCTTTTATCTGTACCGTATTTAGCAAAGGATGCACCGCCATTTCTAATTATCCAAGCCACGTTTGCATAGGTTTCAACATTATTAATATTAGTTGGTTTTCCAAAATAACCAGACTGCGCAGGATATGGAGGCTTTAATCTTGGCATACCCCTCTCTCCCTCTAAGGAAGCTATAAGAGCGGTTTCCTCACCGCATACGAATGCACCAGCACCTTTTTTAATGCTTATATTGAAACTAAAATCAGAGCCTAATATATTGTCTCCTAAAAGATTCCTTGACTTTGCTTGACTTATTGCAATTTCAAGTCTTTTAATTGCAAGTGGATATTCTGCACGAACATATATAAAACCTGTTTTTGCACCTATAGCATATCCTGCTATTATCATGCCTTCAAGGAGGGCATGAGGATCTCCCTCTAGTATGCTCCTATCCATAAATGCGCCAGGATCTCCCTCGTCGGCATTACATACAACATACTTTTCATTGCCTTTAGATTGCCTTGCCGCATTCCATTTAAACCATGTAGGGAAACCTGCTCCCCCACGACCCCTAAGTCCTGAAACCTTAATCTCCTCTATAACATCTTCTGGAGTCATTTCCTTTAATACTTTTTCAATGGCTTTATAGCCTTCGTTTTCTATATAGTTATTTATGTGTTCAGGATTAATTCTTCCGCAGTTTTTAAGAGCTATCCTTACTTGTTTATCAAGTATTGGATAAGGTTTATCAGAGGTTGATATTATATATTTGTCAATAGGATTTCCATCTTTTATATGAGATTCTACTATTTCTTTTGCCATCTTTTCAGTTACATTTCCATAGGTAAATACTTTGTCCCCATCTATTACATCAACTATTGGCTCATAGAAACACATGCCTATGCAGCCAGTGCTTTCAACTTCTATATCTGAATTTATACTTTGAAGTTCTGCCTTTAAAGCATCCATAACTTTTTTTCCACCAGATGCAATTCCGCAGCTTCCAAGTCCTATCTTAATTTTCATTAGCTGCACCCCCATTTTCTTTTTTATATATATTCTTGATTATATCTCTTGCAGATGATGGGGTTAATTTACCATAGGCCTCACCATTAACCATAATAACAGGTGCAAGACTGCAGCAGCCAAGACATGCAACATTTTCTAAAGTAAACATTCCATCTTTTGTAGTACCGCCTGGAGATATACCTAGTTCATCACAAATAGCTTCACCAATTTCTTCAGAGCCATTTACATGGCATGCAGTACCTTGGCATTGTAGTATTACGTATTTACCAACAGGTTCTAGCCTAAATTGAGTATAGAATGTAGCAATGCCGTATATTTTAGCCCTTTTGGTACCAGTTTTGTCGGCAATGCATTTTAGTGCATCTAAAGGAAGGTATCCATAGATATCTTGAGCTTTTTGCAAAATACTTATAATACTTCCGCTTTGTCCTTTGTATTCATCAAATAAAGGATTTAGAAGATCTAAATTGACTTTAGAGTCTGGAAAATTGCTTTCCATATTTTTTTCGCAATTATCGCAACACACTATATTCACCCACTTTTCCATAAATATATTTTTGCACTATGAAAGTAGTTTTCATAATGCTTAAAAAAAACCATATCAATTTTAATATTGCTGCTACTGTACAAATTACGACAAATATAATCATGAGGTATTTAAAAAGATACAATATATTAGCATAATTTGTGCTATAACGTTCTTGAATTATTATATCATAATAGTTCTTTGTAATGAAACAACACTAGTGAATACCTCCAAAATATTATAACATTTAATTGTTAAATAATCGACAATAAAATTAAGGGATTTTTTATTATATATGTTATTGTAAGTATTTATATGGCAGCAAACGGATTGGCTTATTAGTATATGCAAAGTATTAATAAATTTCATTATGTTATCAGCTTTGGATAGATATGCCGCAAACCTTGAATAATAAACGAAATAGCAGATTTTAGCGGAGAATATATGAATAACCATGAATTATTTATATATTCTATGGAAAGATATAAAAAAGGACTTTTATTCTAAAAACAAAAGTAGTATAATATAAATATGATAAAAGTTTAACAAACTAATATGGTGAAAGGATGATTTGTATGTGGGAAAGTACAATTAACATTAATGAGGTTAAAGAAATAAGAAGTAAAACTACAGTTTATTTAGGTGTTGGCGCTATAAAAAAGATAAATGACATAGCAGCAGAACTAAGTAAAAAAGGAATTAAAAATGTTATAGTTGTAACAGGAAAAGGTGCATACAAAAAAACTGGAGCATGGGATTATGTAGAATCAGCTTTAAAAGAAAACTCAATAGGCTATGCTTTATATAATAAAGTAACTCCAAACCCAGATGTTGATCAGGTTGATGAAGCAACTAAAATGGCACTTGAAATAGGAGCTACAGCAGTTATAGGTATTGGTGGAGGAAGCCCTATTGACACAGCTAAGAGTGTTGCAATACTTCTTTCATACCCTGATAAAACTGCAAGGGATTTATGCGAATTTAGATTTACTCCTGAAAAGGCGGCACCAGTTATTGCAATTAACTTAACTCACGGAACTGGTACTGAAGCAGATAGGTTTGCAGTAGTAAGTATCCCAGAAAAGAAATTTAAGCCTGCTCTTGCATATGACTGCATTTATCCTATATATGCAATAGATGATCCAAGTCTTATGACTAAACTCCCAAAGAATCAGACGTGTTATGTTTCAGTAGATGCTGTAAACCATGTATTTGAGGCTGCAACATCTAAGGTTACAAGCCCATATACAGTTTTACTTGCAAAAGAAACAGTAAGATTAGTAGGACATTACTTACCAATAGCCCTCAAAGACCCTGAGAATTTAGAGGCAAGATATTATTTAACATATGCTTCAATGATTGCAGGTATTTGCTTTGATAATGGATTACTTCACTTTACTCATGCACTTGAGCATCCATTAAGCGGTGTTAAACCTGAAATAACACATGGACTTGGACTTGGAATACTTCTTCCTGCAGTTATAAGACAGACATATGCTGCAGTGCCAGAGATAATAGCTGAAATATTATCACCTATTGTTGATGGACTTAAAGGAAATAAAGATGAAGTAGAAAAGGCTGTTTCAGGTATGGAAAAATGGCTAAATAGTGTTGGAATAACAGAAAAGCTTTCAGACCTTGGATTTAAAAAGGAAGATGTTGATAAACTTACTAATTTAGCATTTGAAACACCAAGCCTTGATTTATTATTAAGCATGGCACCAGTTGATGCTACAAAAGATGTTGTAAGAAAGATATATAGCGATTCACTATAATAACAAATAAGGTAAGAGATAAGAGATAATAGGTAAGAGGTAAGAGGTATAGCTTCAACTATTCACTCTTACCTCTTACTTTTTATCTATTATTAAAGCATCGTATCAAATACCATCATTACAATAAAACCAATAATTATACCATAGGTAGAAATCCTATAATTTTCTCCCCTGTGAGTCTCGGGAATTATTTCATCGCAGATTACAAATAGCATTGCACCTGCTGCGAAGGAAAGCATAAAAGGAAGAATAGATGTAGACAATTTAACTAAAAGTGCTCCAATTAAACCGCCAACTGCTTCAACAAGTCCTGTAAACAGTGTTATAAAAAAGGCTTTTCTTTTACTTACACCTTCAGATATGAGTGGGAAAGCCACAGCAGTACCTTCAGGAATATTTTGAAGGCCTATTCCAATGGCTATTGCAAGACCATCTTTAAAGTTTCCTGCACTAAAACTTACACCTACAGCAAGACCCTCAGGAAAGTT
This sequence comes from Clostridiaceae bacterium UBA5444, assembly GCA_002426575.1. Classification (GTDB taxonomy): domain Bacteria; phylum Bacillota; class Clostridia; order Clostridiales; family Oxobacteraceae; genus UBA5444. The sequence goes on from DIRE01000080.1 coordinate 40,050, forward strand.
GTGAATGGTGATTGCTATAACAAATAGTATAACTTTATTTAGTCTAGAGCTTCTGCCTTCATACCCCATAATGGTATGAAAATGTGGTACTACTTTGTCTATAAGTCCAAGACACATTCCTCCACATAAAACACCTGCACATACCATAAATACTTTAAAAGGATCATAATTAGCAATATTAAGAGCAGGTATTAAAAGGCTAAAAGAAGATGAGGCAAGCATTACCCCTGCACTAAATCCAAGCAAAGTATCTGTATATCTTTCATTTAGCTCTTTAGTAAAAAATATAGGGATTGCACCTATTGCGGTTGCCGTCCCAGATATAAGACTTGCGAAAGCGCCTAACCCAAATTGATTCAAATATTTCCACCCCCAGTAGATATAGATAATGTCGTTCAATTAATAACGTTTATCATCTTACATTACTATAATACCACAAATAATGAGCAAATCTACCCTACATTATATAATAATATGGCTAATTGTTTTATTTTTGAAAATGATATATAGTAATAATAAATAGAAACAATCAAACAATTACGGGGGTGTTTTGCAAATGCAAAAAGCGATTGAAATACAAAGCCGAGGGCTAACTTTAAGAGGAATGATGCATGTACCTGATAACAGAAAAGGTAAAGTTCCAGCAGTTGCTATTTTCCATGGTTTTACAGGACATAAAATGGAGTCTCATTTTATATTTGTGAAGCTTTCAAGGGCGCTTGAGAAAAACGGAATAGCAAGTTTTCGCTTTGATTTTGCAGGAAGCGGGGAAAGCGATGGAGAGTTTCGTGACATGACCATATTAGGCGAACTTGCAGATGCTAACAATATACTTGATTATGTAAAAACTCAGGAATTTGTAGATTTAGATAAAATAGGGGTTATTGGCCTAAGCATGGGCGGAGCTGTTGGAAGTATGCTTGCATCAGAGAGAAAAGATGATATAAAAACCCTATGCCTTTGGGCGCCAGCAGGTAATATGGGAGAGATAATAAAAGAGCAAATGAAAGATAATAACATTGATGCTATAAGAAAAGCTGGATGGGTTGATATTGGAGGATTTTGTCTAGGAATAGATTTCATAGATGAAATAATTGGACTTAATATTTTTGAAAGAGCTAAAAACTACGATAAGAATGTACTTTTGATTCACGGGGATAAGGATCAAACCGTGGATATTAAAACATCAAATAGATATATGGAGTATTATAAAGACCGCGGATGTTTATATGTTGTCAAAGGTGGGGATCATACATTTACTAGTAAAGCTCTTGAAGATGAAGTAATTGGAAAGACTGTAAGCTTTATTACAGAGGAATTAAAATAGTCAAACAAAAGGGGCGATTTCGTGCCAGATTTTTATACTCATATACTTAATGGAATGGAGAGCTTAAAGAAGATAAGCGAGCCTGAAAGAGATATGATAAAGAGTATGGGAAATATATTTTATCTTGGGTGTATGGGGCCTGATATATTTTTTTATCACAATATAACGTCTAAAAGTGTTATAAAACTTGGAAGCAAAATGCATAGAGAGCATTGTGGTGATGTAATTGCATGTGGACTTAAAGGCGTAAAGGAAGAAAATGATTTTCATATGGATGAGAGAATGGCATACCTACTTGGATATATATGCCACTATGCCACGGATAGTGTGGCTCATCCATTTATATACAGCAGGGCAGGTATGTACAAGAAACATCAAAAAGAAACTTTTAAGTTTATAACTTCTCATAAGGAAATGGAACTTGCAATAGATTGTCATATGGCAAAGTATTTATATAACCAAGATATTAATCAGATAAAGATGTATGAGTTTATTGATGTTGGAGAAAGAATACCAGAAACCATTGAAAAAGGATATATTTCCGTACTAAAAAACTTTTTTGGAGATATTATAAGTAATTTAGGCCATGGATTTGTAAATGAGTCATATAACTGTATTAAAAAGGCGTGGGAATTTTTTTATGATCCTCATTTAAAGAAAAGGCGATTTTTAAAACCAACAGGCCTTTCAACCTTATTTTATCCAATAGACCCATATGACAAAGATTATATGAATGATAGTAAGGACAATTGGCCAGATCCTATTACAAATGACATAAGCAATAAGACGTTTTACGATATATTTGCGGATTCTGTTGAACTGGCATCAGATTTAGTAAATACTTCTATTAGATATTTAAAAGGAAGTATAAGCTTTGAATCTGTGAGGAGTGAAATAGGCAATCTTTCATTTTTAACAGGATTAGATGATAGCTTTGATACTAAACAGATGCAATATTTTAGGCCTATATTTTAGATAAAAAGGTTAGGCAGGTTTTGCCAAGCCAGAAGATTATGATTATCCCCTTGATTTATGAGCAGAATAATCATATAATGTACTAAATATAAATATATTCTATGACTGAAAGCAAGTAGGTTTAAGCACAAACTTTAAGAGAGCTGTATAAAGGTGTGATTACAGCAGTTTGATTAAGCTGAATGGGTTCATGAGAAGCAAGGTGAACTATCAATATTGATTTTTCAAATCAATATTAAGTAGCCTTTGCCGTTTGCCAGACGTTACTTTGGCTATAATGAGGTATCCACTATATTGTTGATTGTGGATACGAAATTAGGTGGTACCACGTTAATCCGTCCTATAGGCTTTTGCCTATAGGACTTTTTAGTTCCAAAATACAAAATATAAGATTTATTATATTGATAGGAGGATTTTTATGTCTGAAGAGAAAAAAGTTATTTTTAGCGGAATACAGCCCTCAGGGCACATTACACTTGGCAATTATTTAGGAGCACTTAAAAATTGGGTGGCACTTCAAGATGAATATGATTGTTATTATTGTATAGTTGATCTTCACTCAATTACAGTAAGGCAAGATCCTAAGGAATTAAGAAAGAAAACATTAGAGCTTTTGGCATTATATTTGGCAGCAGGTATAGATCCTGAAAAGAATACTATTTTTATACAATCTCATGTATCTGCACATGCTGAAGCTGCATGGGCATTAGGATGCTATACCTATATGGGAGAGCTTAGCCGAATGACTCAATTTAAGGATAAGTCTGCAAGGCATGCGGATAATGTAAATGCAGGATTATTTACTTATCCTGTTTTAATGGCTGCTGATATACTTCTTTATCAGGCTGATCTTGTACCAGTAGGCATTGACCAAAAGCAGCACCTTGAAATTACAAGAGACATTGCCCAAAGGTTTAACAGCGCATATAGCCCAACATTTAAAATACCTGAGGCTTATATAGGAAAAGAGGGCGCAAAGATAATGAGCCTTCAAGACCCTACAAAGAAGATGTCAAAATCTGATGAAAATGAAAATGCATTTATTACAATGCTTGATGATATTCCTACAATAAAAAGGAAAATACAAAGAGCCGTTACAGACAATATTGGTGTTGTGGCATATAATGATGAGCAGCTTGGTATTAAAAATTTAATATCAATATACTCAACCATAACAGGACTTTCTCCAGAAGATATTGTTAAAAAATATGAAGGCCATGGATATGCAGAGTTTAAGAACGATACGGCAGATGTTGTTGCAGAAGAAGTTGGAAAGGTACAAAAAAGATTTAATGAATATATTTCAAACAAGGATTATCTAGAACAGATATATAAAGAAGGAGCAGAAAAAGCATCCAAAGTTGCATTTAAGACTCTTAGAAAGATGTATAAAAAGATAGGCTTTATTCCAAGGGCATAAGATTTCTGTTCGGTATTATAATTAAAACGGAAATGAACCTTTCAGTCGAAAATCCCGTCTATATAAGTGAAGCCGACTTCAACACTATAAACGAGGAGGTGATGATATGGATGAATTTGAAATATTACTTGCAGAGTGCAGAAGCGCTGTCGAGCGTTTCGTATATTTTAGGCTGCCTATAAAAGCTGATGCAGATGATATACTGCAGGAAACTTGCCTGACGGCATATCAGAAATTCAGTATGCTGAAGGAAAAGTCGTCATTCAAGGCATGGATCATTAGCATTGCCCGCAATAAATGCAACGATTATTTTAGAAAACGGGCAAAAGCACTTGAGATTCCCCTTGATGCTGTCTCCGAAAAGGTCTTGTCATACGGGCGACACGGAATTACAGAAGTTGTCGTGGTTCGTGAGACCCTTGATCTGCTTGGTGATAAGGAGAAACAGATTTTATATATGTACTATTTTCGTGAGCTGCAACAGACGGAAATTGCGAGGCGCCTCGGCATCCCGCTCGGTACGGTCAAGAGCCGCCTGCATACTGCAAAAGCCAATTTCAAAGAGAAATATCCATATTCGCCTGAGACGAAAGGAGATTTTATTATGAAAAAGCTGCCTGAATATCTGCCTGACTATAATATTAAAAAAACCGATAAAGAGCCATTTTCAGTCAAATGGGAGGAATTGATGGGATGGTTCCTTGTCCCGAAGCTTGGCGAAAAACTGTCATGGGGTATGTATGATATTCCATCCAAAAAGTGTGATCATGTTTATGATATGCAAGTAACAGGACGTGCCGAGGTACATGGAATCGAAGGAGTTGAATTGACCGCAAGAGAGTCTGATTATTCCTTAAAAAACGAGGTAATCAATCGTACTTTTGTCGCTCAGTTGACGGATACTCACTGCCGCTATCTTGCTTCGCTGCGAACCGAAAATGGTATCAGAAAATACATTACGTTCCTTGATGGGGATGCTTTTTTGCCAAACTGGGGGTTTGGAGAAGACAACTGCGGAAACGAAATCAATTTAAAAAAGAAAGAAGATATTATCAGAAACGGAAATGAGGTGAAAAGCGCTGACAAGCCGTTCCTTCTGGATATTGTCGGACGCTATGATGTAACTATAAACGGAGAACTTTATGATACTGTATGCGTTATGGATATTGAAACCTACAATCCGGGCGTTGTTTCCGAGCAATATCTTGATAAAAATGGACGCACGATTCTTTGGAGGCGCTTCAACCGCGATGACTGGGCATTCGACCAATACAAGCAGAAATGGAGCGAAAAACTACCATATAATGAACGCCTGACTATCAATGGTCAAACCTATGTACACTGGTACGACTGTATTACAGATTATATTCTATAAAAGTACACCCGGACTAGCTCGCCAGTCCGGGTGTACTTTTATATATCTTTGTAGGCATTATTTTTTATCATTATATATAATATCTATGATTTTTATTATAAGCTCTACTGCTTTTTCCATAGAGGATACTGGTATATATTCATATCTTCCATGAAAATTAGCACCTCCAGTAAAAAGGTTAGGTGTTAAAAGTCCCATATATGAAAGCCTTGAACCATCCGTACCGCCTCTTATTGGGCTAATCTTTGGCGCAACACCAATACTTTCCATAGCCTTTTTAGCTGTATCAATAATATACATATTTTCTTTTATTTTGTCTGCCATATTATAGTATTGATCTTTAATATCAATAATTACAGTATCTTTTCCATATTTTTTATTAAGAATCTCTGCAATTTCAATAAACTTATTCTTTTTGGCTTCTAGTCCATCCATATGGAAATCTCTTATAATATATTTTATAGTTGCTTTATCAACATTACCTTCAAAATAATCAACATGATAAAAACCTTCATAGCCTTCAGTAGTGGAAGGTGTTTCATTTTGGGGAAGGAGTGCTAATAGTTCATTACCAATTAGTACAGAGTTTTTCATTATATTTTTTGCAGATCCAGTATGGACACTTACTCCATTTATAGTAATTGTAGCTTTTGCAGCATTAAAGTTTTCATAGTTAAGATCGCCTAACTCGCCGCCATCTAATGTATAGGCAAAGTCAGCGTTAAACTTTTGTACGTTAAAAAAGTCAACTCCACGGCCAACTTCCTCATCAGGAGTAAAACCAACTCTTACATCCCCATGTTTTATCTCTGGGTGATTAACAAGATACTCCATAGCCGTTACAATTTCAGCAACTCCTGCCTTATCATCAGCACCAAGAAGAGTTGTACCATCTGTTGTAATTATGGTATGGCCTTTATATTTTTTTATACTTGGAAATTCATCAGTTGATAATATTATATTTTCTTCTTTGTTTAAAACTATATTATTTCCATCATAATTTTTTGTTATAATTGGATTTACATTGCTATCAGATATTTCCGGACTTGTATCAACATGGGAAATAAAGCCAACAGTAGGCACCTTTTTGTCTATGTTAGAAGGGAGTGTTGCAAACACATACCCATACTCATCCATTGAAACATCAGAAAGACCAATAGATTCAAGCTCGCCCGCTATATGACTAAGCAGAACCCTTTGCCCTTTTGTGCTTGGAAAGGCTTCCACGTCATCTTCTGATTGAGTGTCATATTTTACGTAATCTAAAAATCTGTCAATTATATTTTTCATAACATATCACCTCTTTGTATTAAATTTACCACTTTAGCCCCACCGTGTAAAGGAAGCTAGGTAAATTGTTAAATTAATTTAGCAATTGCAAATAGTAAATTGTATTTCCAAAAATATTTTAATATATATAGATATATAAAATATTTTTGGAGGATTTAATGAAAAAAGTAGGAGTAGTTTTAATTATTGTGTTTATATATTTATTTGGTATATTTGCTTTAGGTAAAAGTATAGAGGCGCTTAATAATAATCTATATATTGATAACACAAATCACGGATGGGGGGTTAAAAAAAATAGCGAACATAAGCAGCCTGAAGTGCCAAAGGATGTTAAAGATACAATGGAGAAGTATAACTGTATATATGTAGGAGATAAAGATAAGAAATATTTGTATTTAACAATAGACTTAGGGTATGAATCTGGAAATACATCGGCCATATTAGATGTGCTTAATAAAAATCATGTATTGGCAACATTTTTCATAGTATCTTCTTATCTTGAAAAAAACAAGGACATAGTAGATAGAATAGTAAAAGAAGGCCACTCAATACAAAATCATACTACAAATTATGTGAAATTAAATACATTAGATGATAATTCGGTAAGGAAGGAGATAATGGATTTGCATAACATAGTCAAAGAAAGATATGGAATATCTATGAAATATCTAAGGACTCCATTTGAGGAATGGTCCGAAAGGGTACTTAAAATAGCAATGGATGAAGGCTATAGAACCGTATTTTGGAGCGTGGCATGTGTGGATTGGGTGGAAGATAAAGATGCTAATTATATATATAGCTCTATTATGAACAACCACCACAATGGTGCAGTGATTTTAGTTCATTCAATATCAAAAAGTAGTCCTAATGCCATAGATATGATAGTCAGTGATTTAATAAAAAAAGGTTATGAATTTAAGCTATTAGACGAATAAGTTTATATGGCTGTATCTCTAAGTTAACACATATGTAATAAATACTTAGGCTATTTATGTTATAATATATAAAAAAATACTAAAGTGTTTTATATAAGCGGAAGAGTGAATTAATTAAAAACTAATGTAAAGAGAGGGAATAAAGTGAGAAAAAATAACAAATATTTAATATCCGTAATTTTTGTTTTAAGCTTAGTACTATTAAATACTGGGATGGGTTCTTCTGCAAATGCTGCAGGGAGGGATCGCATAGGTGGCAAAAATAGGTGCTCTACAGCAATTGAAATATCAAAGTCAGGTTGGAATGATGGGTCTGCATCAAATGTAATACTTGCAACATCAGCAAGCTACCCTGATGCACTATGCGCCGCTCCCCTTGCTAAAAGGCTAGATGCGCCAATACTTCTTGTAGAAAAGTCCACACTAAGCCAGGAACTTGAAAATGAGATTACAAGGCTTGGAGCTAATAATGCATACATAATTGGAGAAAAAGACGTTATATCAGATTCATTTAAAGAAAAACTTGAACAAAAGGGGATAACAGTTCATCGCATCGGTGGAAAAGATAGGTATCAAACATCACTTGAAATAGCAAAATATATGTATTCTAACTCAGGGTATATAGAAACAATTGCAGTTGCAACTGGAGAGGATTTTCCTGATGCACTATCTATTTCATCCATTGCAGCATGCAAAGATATGCCTATATTACTAACATCAAAAAAACAATTAGATGAGGATATAGTAGATTTTATAAAACTAAAAAATGTTACAAATTCCTATGTAGTAGGAGGGGACAAGGTTATTGGTGAAAATATACTATCAAAGCTTCCATCTCCAAAGAGATTAGCTGGGGCAAATAGATATGAAACCAATATAGAAACTTTAAAAGAGTTTTCAGATAATCTAAACTATGATACTGTATATGTTGCAACAGGATACGATTTTCCTGATGCGTTATCAAGTTCATCCCTTGCAGCAAAGACAAATTCTCCCGTGGTTTTGACTACAAATAGCCCTTATAATATAACTAATAATTATATTCTGTCAAACTTTAATAATATAAAAAATGTTGTTGCAATAGGAGGGGTTAATGCGGTACCTGATTCAACATTAAAGATGCTAAGCCCAAGGATTTCTTCTATAGGAGATGAAACCTATTCTATTGCACCAGGGGATAGCTTTTTTTTAAAAGAGAACATGGAAGCAAAACTTGACAATGGATATAAAGTAAAGGTTCCAGTTACATGGGATACAGATTATGTAGATACATCTGAAGCAGGATATTTCGAGTTTTATGGAACGGTTGATGGATATTCTAAGACTATTAAAGTAATACTAAATATATTAGATAAATACAAACATCCTATAATGGGACAAGCAGATCTAACTGCAGAACAAATGGCAAAGTATTTGTTAAGCAAAGAAGAAGATCCTAAAATAAATCCCAAAGAGGGCAGTGCACCCTATGTAGATGTTGTAGAATTTGCTCAGATGTTTTTAGATGAAGGAGCAGCAGAGGGAGTTAGGGGAGATATAGCCTTTGCTCATTCCATAAAAGAGACGGGAAACTTTAGATTTGGTGGACAAGTACTTCCTGAGCAGTATAATTATGCAGGTATGGGAGCTACAAATAATAGCCCAGTAGGAAAGAGTGCATGGTTTAAAGACCAAAGAGAAGGAATAAGAGCCCAGATACAGCATCTTAAAGCATATGCAACAAAGGTTTCCCTAAATAATGAGTGTGTAGACCCAAGATATGATATACTTGTGCAAAAGGGGTATATTGGAACAGCACCTAATTGGGAGGATTTAAATGGTAAATGGGCAGTACCTGGGGATGGATATGGTGAAAGTGTATTGAGTATATACGAAAGAATTAAGACATTTAGATAAACAAAAGTTGGGTTTAAAATTTAATTTTAAACCCAACTTTTATTTATTTAGAAATATCATCCTAACCTTTTTTCTATTTCTTTTCTGATATCTTCAGGTGTCATTCCATTAGCTTCAATAACCGAGGTTTTAGCAACTGTAGAATGAATCCCTAAAAGGTTTGTATCCATTCCAGATATAACTACAGCATCAAAACCATCTATAAAATCCTTACTATTTTTTTGCTCAGAGCTGATCTCATCCACGTTAAAGCCATGAATTGTTAAGTATTCTTTTACATTAGACAGTCCCTTTTCTACAGCAATGTTCTTCATATTATATTAGGCCTCCTGCTTTTCTATTTAGTTTTAGTATCCGTAAAACATAAAAAAATATTCAATAGCAAATTGATATAAAACAATAATGGACACACCTTATGTACGATGTGTCCATTGCTTAAATATATGATGCAGTCCATGGTATGCCATTTGCATCTTCTATATGTATTTAAATCTACAACGTTTAAAGCCTCATTTTATTTAATACTTTTCTTTCCACCTTGGATAACTTGTATTTGTAGCTCATTATTTTCAACATTAGAAGATAGTGTATCAATTAGCGGGAAATCAACTAAAATTAAGTAAGTACCTAAAATTGGTAAAACTTGAAATGCAATATTATAGGTGTAAAATCCCATGGCCTATAAAATGCCATGGGATTTTTAGCTTGAATCTAATATTTTATAAAGTTACCCTGTATTTATTCATTAGTGTACTGAAAATCTCTGCTGAGGTTGGTGGAGTATAGGTTATAGCATTTGCACCTGCAGCTATTGTTTCTCTAATAGTATCATCAGTAGGCCCTCCTGTTGCAATTATTGGCACATCAGGAAGCTCCCTTCTAATACTTCTTACAATGTTAGCGGTATTTCTCGCTCCTGATACATTAAAAATACTTGCTCCAGCCTCAATCCTTGATTTAAAGTCTTCTGCTTCAGATACCACTGTAACAACTATAGGTATATCAATTGTATCTCTAACCTCTCTTAGTACCTCATTTGATGTAGGAGCATTAACAACAACCCCTATTGCACCCTGAAATTCAGCATCAAGTGCAAGGTTTACTACTCTTTTTCCAGTTGTTATTCCACCACCTACGCCGCAGAAAACCGGCATTTCGGCAATCTCCATTATTGCATGAGTAATAGTAGGCTGAGGGGTGAAAGGATATACAGCTATAACTGCATCTGCATTAGTATTTCTTATAATAGCTACATCCGTTGTAAAAACAATTGATTTTATTCTCTTTCCAAATATAAGAATACCATTAGCTTCTCTTATTGAAAGAGGCAGCTCAATCATATGGCTTCTTAAATTTCCCTTAATTTCAGGTATTATTTTTCCTCCCATGACAACCATCCTCCCATTAATTTATTGTTACTACCCACTTTTAAAACCTTTTAAACGGTATTATAAATAAAATATTAATCTTATATATTTTTTTATACTTATATGTGATTGTCCACTATGCTTTTCTGTACCTTATATTCTACATTATATTTTGCATTAAATCTATAATCAAGAAACACTTTTATTTGCACAAATACAATTTTTGTTGAGTATTATGTATAGAAATACATTTATTGAGGTGAAATATTTGCTTGATCCTATAAGTCAATTACCACAAATGATTCCCTATGCTCAGGCAACCCCCTGTAAATATGCAAGGGCCTATGTACTCGATCAGCCATATACCTGTGTAGTATCTCCAAGTGAAGCAATAAAAAGGGGAACCATATTCCCATTCTTATTAAAAAGCTATATCTATAGTTTGGAAAAAGCTAACCAGGGGGGATCTGCATGGTAGGAAAAGAATGTAAAGAGCTTATGAGTAAAATTTGTGAACTAGAATTTGCAGCCATAGACTTAAATCTTTACCTTGATAATCATCCAACCTGTCAGCAGGCCATTACTGATTATAATACCATATCACAAAATCTTATGAGCTTAAAAAAGATATATGAAGCAAACTATGGCCCATTAACAAACTATGGAACTTGTTTAAGTTCTTACCCTTGGAGATGGGTTGATGAACCATGGCCATGGGAAATAGAAGAGTAGGAGGACAGGTATATGTGGTTATATGAGAAAAAATTAGAATATCCAGTTAGAGTAAAAAATAAAGATCTAAGAATGGCAAAAAATATAATAACTCAGTATGGCGGCCCAGATGGTGAGCTCAGTGCCTCGCTAAGGTATCTTACGCAGCGTTACAAAATGCCTACAGGGAAAACCAAGGCTCTACTTAACGACATAGGCACGGAGGAACTTGCCCACGTAGAAATTGTCTGCTCAATAATATATCAATTAGTAAAAGATGCAACCCCTGAGGAGTTAAGAGCTGCTGGCCTTGATGGTTATTATTCTCAGCATGATAATGGGATATTTCCAATAGATGCAAATGGCATACCATGGACTGCATCATATATTCAAGCAATGGGTGATCCTATAACAGATTTAACTGAAGATATGGCGGCAGAGCAAAAGGCTAGAACCACTTACGAACACCTTATAGCACTTACAGATGATCCTGATGTTAAAGACCCTTTAAAGTTTCTATGGGCAAGAGAGGTTATACATTTCCAACGCTTTGGAGAAGCTTTAGTTGATGTACAGCACTATTTCGATAGCAAGAGAGTGTTTTAAATATAATGGGCACATCGTACATAAGGTGTGCCCATTATTATGGTAAATATATCAATAATTTTCCCGATAGTTTATTGCTGAAGGTGGAGCTTTATTATCTGCAACAAAATTCAGCGTTGAACCGCAATATTAACCAATTCTTTATGGTATGGTATTTGTATAAACAACCGCCTTATTTCTGCCTATATTTTTAGCACTATATAGTGCATCATCAGCTGCTTTAATAACCTCATTTACCGTCATATTAACTTTAGGGTCTTTATAACAAGCACCAATGCTTGTGGTTACATGTATAATGTTATCATCTGCATAAAATTTATTGTTAAATACATTTTCTCTAATTCTTTCACATAAAGGGTATATATCTTCGTATTTTACATCAGGAAGTATTATACCGAACTCTTCTCCACCATACCTGCCAACAGTATCTCCTATGCGTACTGATTTTGATAGCACAAATGATAACTCTCTAAGAACAGAGTCTCCTGCCATATGTCCATAGGTATCGTTAATATCCTTAAAAAGATCTATATCAATCATAATAAAACAAATTCCAGTATTTTTGCGATCTGCTGATGCAATCTCTTTTTCAAGCATTTCAATAAGCAGTCCATGGTTATATAATCCTGTAAGAGCATCTTTTACGGCTGCTTCCTTTAACATATCTTGATAAGACTTAAACCTAAGTGCTGATTGAACCCTTGCTATAACCTCATCTTCATCTACAGGCTTTTTAATATAATCAAAAGCCCCAAGCTCAAGTGCCTTTTTTAAATCAGAGCTATCGGTTTTTGCTGTTACCATAATTACGGGTATATCTTTAAGATCGTAATCCTGCTTTAGGAGTTTGCAGACTTCAAATCCATCAATTCCAGGCATCATAATATCAAGCAATATAATATCAGGCATAATTTCTCTAACAATATCAATTGCAGTATATCCATCACTTGCAGAATACACATCATATCCCTCATCTTCGAGTATTTCTGTCAGCAATTTGATATTCAATCTTGTATCATCAATAACAAGTATTTTTGTGTTCATATAATCTATCTCCTATTCATTTATAATCAATAAAATGCTTGCATTTTTACTGATTTATGCCCTGATATTCTGTAGGCAGGCATAATGTAAAGCAACTTCCATTTCCAAGTTTACTAGTTACAGTAATTTCTCCTCCAAGCATTTCTGCATAACTTTTACTCATTGGAAGTCCGAGGCCTGTTCCACCTGCTTGCCTTGTGGTTGAGCCATCAACTTGCCTAAATCCATCAAATATAATCTTTAGGTTTTCACGGGATATGCCTATACCTTCATCTTTAATACATATATAATACTTATCATCTTTCATATCTACACTAAGTCTAACAGTTCCTTTTTCAGAGTATTTAAATGCATTGCCTAATAGATTGTTTAATATATGTTTTACTTTATCTTTATCGCTTACAATTGGCATATCAGTTGTAGAGTTAAATTTCTGTTCAAACATAATTGGTTTACCACATGAGAATATATTCACATTGCTAATTACATCATATATTACTTCTACAAGATTAAATGCCTGTATTTCAACATCCATATTACCAGCTTCAATTATGGAATAGTTGAGAAGATTTTCAATTAAGTTTAGCAGGTGTTTCGCCTGATCCCTTACAATCATTAGATTCTCTAGCTGCGCTTTTGGCATTATATTAGAACTTTTTTTAATAACCCTGTTAGTAAATCCTATTATAGAATTTAATGGGGTTTTTAGTTCATGGGAGATATTTGACAAAAATTCACTTTTTAATCTGTTTGCTTTTACTGTTTCAGAGGTTTTAATTTTAAGCTCTTCATTCTTATTTCTTAATTCTTCTTCTCTTAGATGAATTATAGACTCCATTTTATTAAAGTTATCTACTAGCATGTCAAGTTCTGTATCAGTTTTTATATCTATAGGCTCTTGATAGTTTTGTTCTATAATATTTTCTGTAGATTTTATTAAAAGGTTAACAGGCTTTAACACCTTTTTACTTAAAATTAATGCAAGAAATATACCTATTATTAATACAAATATGGATAGCACTTTTGTTGCCCATATTAAATCATTAATTGGCTGCATTTGTTTATTTTCTTCAAATTCAACAATTAAGCCTGCGTTTAGAGGATCAATCCATTCGAAGGACCCAAATACCATTTTATCTTCATGATTCTTGTATATTTCAGATCCTTCTTTTTTATCTATAACATTGTCTACAGCCTCTGAACTAATTTTATAATTATCACCTAAATCAGCCCCATTTGTAAAGTCTTTTATAAATTTATTACTAGTTATTAAAATGCCTTCTTTATCTACAAGATAGGCATTACTTAACCCGCTAAGATCCATGTTATCCATTAGCTTTTTAATGTGCTCAAGCTCAATTACTGCTGCAAGTACATATTTTGGTTTTTCATCTATATATATAGGAGTGCTGATTATAATAACAGGAGCCTTAGAAATTAAATCTCTATCAAAGCTAGTTACTATTGTTCTACCATTCATACTATCTTTAAAAAAGGATTTATCAGATAAGTTTTTAGTGCTGGGTTCGTGTATGCAGTTGATAATATTTCCTTCATTGTCTAATATCATAATATCGCTATAATCGTTATCTTGATATAACTTTTCAGTTGTTATATCTTTTATTACTGGAGAGCTTAAATCATCTTTACCTAATTTACCTAGCAGGTATGCATGATTTTTTATATCATTCTCCTTTGCATCAATCCAAGATTTTAAAGTTCTTGATACATTACAACGGTGGATATTGGCAGTATTTAGTTGCTGCTTTTCTAGTGAGGTTTTGGTTGTAGTTACAAGTACTGAAGATATTATTATAAATGTAGTAAAAATAATTATAAGGAAAGCAAGAAATTGTTTTATGAACAATTTACTTTTTATTAGGTCTTTCATATTCTCCTCCTTAGTATTATTATCATTTGTTATAATAAATAATTGTTTAGGAATCTTTGTATAGTATCAGTTTAATATAAATTGTATAATTATTAAAGCCAAATTATGAATTATTTACATGATTACTAGGTTATACTGTTTATGGATTATACTATTTTAATGGCTATATAGTAGTATTTTGTTAAAATGTAGTTAGTGCCGGTATACAAATAGTTTAGTTTAAAGGGAAGTGTCTATATGACTATGCAGATACGCATGATGAATAAAAATGGTATTGTTACAACAAAGATAGCTAGGGAGCTTATGACTATTTCAGAAGGAGGCAGAATAGATACTGTTTCAGGGTATGCCAAAAGGTTTGATACTGCAAGAGGTACGGTACAGGAAGTAATTAAGCTATTAGAAAAAGAAGAATGTGTTAAATTTCTAAAGAGAGGACACCTTGGTACATTTATTACATTTGCTGATTATGAAAAACTATGGCAATTTACAAATTGGGGAGTTTTAACTGGTGCATCTCCGCTTCCATACACAAAAAAACATGAGGGAATAGCCACAGCTATTTATCATCAAATGCAGCAGAGGCACATACCATTTAGTTTTGCATATATGCAAGGCGCAGCCAATAGGGTTAGGGGACTTTTAGACCATAGATATGACTTTGCTATTTTAAATAAAAGATCTGCCATAGAGTTTATTTCAAACCATAAAGAGCTAGAAATAATAATAGAATTTAAACCTCAAAGCTATTTAAGTGGATATGCAATTTTGTTTTCTAAAGCAGATAACAATGAAATCTCAAATGGCATGAAGGTTGGATTAGATAATAATTCTCCCGATCATGTGGTACTTACAGAAAAAATATGCCTTGGGAAAAATGTAGAGTATGTAAACATATCTTATAGTCAAATGATACCAAGTTTGCTAAAGGGAGATATAGATGCAGCAGTTTATAATGAGGACGTAATAACCAAGCCTGAATTAGAAGGGGTTATATCATATAAAAGCATAAACTTAAAAGATCATGTAGATAATGAGCAGACAAAAGCAGTCATATTAATAAATAATGAAGCCTTTGGAGTAGAAAATTTGCTAAAGCAGATTATAAACATAGAAGATGTAGACAAAATACAAAGAGAGGTTATCTCAGGAAATATAATACCAACGTATTAAGGCTATAACAATCCATTATATATTGTAAGTGAAATGTATTGAAGTAAAGTAAATAGTATAGTACAATCAAAGTACAAAATAGTGTACATTGTATCAAAATACTTATTACAAATAATGGAGGTATAAACGTGACGGATGAAAGATTAATTAAGGATTTAAAATTAATAGTTGACGAATCTCAGGTATTAACAGACGAATCAACACTTGCTCAAAAGTCAGTTGATTTATATGCACTTCGTCTTTTGCAAAAACATATGGGGTGGAAACCCAAAAAACCTGTATGTGTAGTAAAGCCAAAAACAGTTGATGAGGTTTCTAAAGTACTTAAATATTTAAATGATAACAATGTACCTACAATTCCATATGGTGGAGGATCAGGAGTTCTTGCTGGAGCAGAGACTAGGGTCGACGGAACTGTAGTAATTGACGTTAGCAGCCTAAATAGTATTGTTGAATTAAATGAGAATAACATGACGGTAACTGTTCAAGGTGGAACATTTTTAAAGGATCTTGAATCATGGCTAAATGAAAGAGGGTACATTACAGGCCATTATCCACAATCTATAGATTTAGCACAAGTAGGTGGACTTACTGCAACTCGGTCTATTGGGCAGTTTTCAACTAAATATGGGGGTATTGAGGATTTAGTATTAGGAATTGAAGGAGTACTTCCAAATGGTGAGATTGTAAAGATTAAATCTAATCCAAGACGTGCAATAGGACCAGATCTTCGCAACCTATGGATAGGATCTGAAGGTATGATAGGCATTATAACTGAAATAACAATGAAGGTATTCCCAAAGCCTGAAAAAAGGTGGCTTCAAGCATATACCATACCTACAATGAGAGAGGGATTAGATATAATAAGAAAAGTAATGCACGCAGGGTACAGGCCAGCAGTAGTTCGCCTTCATGACTGGCTAGAATCAGAAAAGCCTTATGGCGCTTTTATGAATGAGGGTGAGAGCATTCTTTTATTCTTATGTGAAGGCTCAAAAGAGTTATGTGATATGGAAGAGACATGTATTGATTCTATTGCATTTTCATCAGGGGCAAAACCTGTGGGACCTAAGCCTGTTGAGATATGGTTTAAACATAAAAATGATGCAGCAGATGAATATGAAAACTATGGGAAGATGGGGGCCCTAGTTGATACAATTGAAATATCGGCTAATTGGACTGGGATTGTTCAAATATATGAGGAAACTTGTCAGCGCATATATAATGAGGTTCCCGAGGCAGTCTATTTTTCAGGACATTCATCTCATAGCTATTGGAGTGGAACAAATATATACTTCCAGATGGGAGCTATTCCAAAGAAGAATATTGAAGATGCTGAGCGTATATATTATCAAATGTGGCAAATTGTTATGGATACAACATTAAAATATGGCGGATCCATTGGGCATCATCATGGAATTGGAAAGCACCGTACAAAATGGCTTCCTAATGAACTTGGTTCATCTTATGTTATGATGGAGAAAATAAAAGATGCATTTGATCCAAAAGGCATTATGAATCCAGGAGTTATTATTCAAACGAAATAGTACAATCGCCCCGTTTATATTTTAGCGGGGCTTTTTAATAATATATACTAAAGTAAGGCGGTGGCAAAATGGAATTCATGGTTTGCATAAAGCAAGTTCCAGATTCTATGACAATTGATATAAACCCTGAAACAGGATCCTTAATTAGGGAGAGTGCAGGGGCTAAAATAAATCCATATGATTTAAGTGCTATAGAGGCGGCACTGCAAGTTAGAGAAAAAACAGGAGGAAATATACATGCTTTAACAATGGGACCTAAACAAGCAAGGTTTGCTATTCGTGAAGCACTTGCCCTTGAAATAGATAATGGATGGATTGTTACAGATAAAAGCTTTGCAGGCTCTGATGTACTAGCTACTGCATATACACTGTCCCAGGCAATACTTAATATAACAGAACCTGATATTATATTTTGCGGGAAACAATCAACAGACGGAGATACTGCTCAGGTTGGACCTGAAATAGCAGAACTACTTGGTATACCACATGCATCCTATGTAACAGAGATAAATCATGTAGATAAGGATTATATTATAGTAACCTGCAATATGGGAACATATAAAGAAGTTTTAAGACTTTCTACTCCGTGCCTTGTATGTATTGAAATGGAAGCCTATACACCAAGGATATCTTCACTTAGAAATAAAATTTCATCTCAAAATAAGGCAATAAATGAGTTAAGCATTGGGAATTTAAAAGATAAGGACAAGGATAACTATGGTTATAAAGGTTCTCCAACAAAGGTAAGAAAAATATATGTGCCAAAGGTTAAAAGAGAATCTAAGATAATAGATGGGGATGTAGATAAAATAATAGATGAATTAATTGAAAAGCTAAATGAATGGGGGTGTTTAAATGAGTAATCAATATACCCCTAATGATATTATTACTGTATTTATTGAGCACAATAATAACGAGATAAATCAAGTGGGCTATGAACTTATAGGAAAAGCAAGAGAATTGGCAGCTAAAAATAATATGAAGGTATTTGCAGTATTAGCATTAGGTGCAAGAAATGAAAATGATGAATTAGATCTAGAATTATTAGAGCATTTAGTTGATCATATAGATATATATAAATATAATGATTGCTTAAATTTAAATGTGCTAGACTATTGTGATTGCTTAAAAAGTAACATATATGAAAACAAACCAATAATTGTATTAGTTGGCGCCACGCCTATTGGGAGGAGCTTTGCACCAAGGGTTGCAGCCCATTTTAAAACAGGCATAACGGCAGATTGCACTGGGCTTGAGTTTTCCGAGGAAAAAGAGTTTATTCAAATAAGGCCGGCCTATGGTGGAGATGTATATGCAAGAATTGTAACACCAAAATCTTTTCCTCAAATGGCAACTGTTAGGCCAAAGATTATGGAAATGCCTCAATATAGAAATAATAATAAAGCATCTATTAAGGTTTATGGGTATAGAAAATCTAATAATGAAATAAGTATATTAAAAAAGGAAAGGCTAGAAGAAGTAGGTGAGAAAATTGAAGATGCAAAAATTATTGCTCTAGCAGGTAATGCGATAAAATATAAGTATGATTTAGATATAATAAAAAAATTGGCTAAGCTTCTTCATGGAGAGTGGGCAGCCACACGTCCTTTAGTTGAGGGTGGCCTTGCAAGTTACGATAGGCAAGTCGGTATAAGCGGTAAAACCATAAGACCTGATTTAGTTATAGCATGCGGTGTATCAGGTACTTCTCAAACATTATCAGGCATAGAAAAGGCAAAAAAAATAGTTGCAGTAAATATTGATAAAAATGCACCCATATTTAAAAATGCGGACATAGGAATAATATCTGATTGGAAACAAGTAGTAGAAGAATTAATAAACAAGATAAGCTATAAAGACGCTGCTGCATTTAAGAAGAGCATTTACCTTGACAGTATTTGAACATAGTTATAATATTGAACTAATAAATATTGCATATAAAATTAACAAAAATGTATTATTTGTAGATACGAAGGGAGAAAAAAATGCCAAAAAGAATATGGGAAGAAAAGTGCAACCTTACTATGCTTACAGACTTTTATGAAATAACTATGGCAAATGGTTATTTTGAAAATGGACTTTATGACAAGATTGCATACTTTGATATGTTTTTTAGAAAGATTCCTGATGATGGCGGCCTAGCTATAATGGCAGGGGTGAAGCAGCTTATTGAGTACTTTGAAAATTTAGAGTTTGAGGAAGAAGATATAGAATTTCTAAGAGGCAAAGGTATATTTAGCGAGGAATTTCTAGAATATATTAAGGACTTTAAATTCTGCTGTGATGTATGGGCTATTCCAGAGGGTACGCCTATTTTTCCACAAGAACCAATTATAATAGTAAGAGGGCCTGTTATGCAGGCTCAATTTGTTGAAACAATGGTTCTTCTTACAATTAATCATCAAAGCCTTATTGCAACAAAGGCAAATAGGATTGTAAGAGCTGCTCAAGGAAGGCCTGTTATGGAATTTGGATCAAGAAGGGCTCAAGGGTATGATGGAGCAATACTTGGAGCAAGGGCAGCATTTATTGCAGGATGCAGCGGTACTGCATGTACCATAGTTGATAGAGACTTTAATATACCAGCTCTTGGTACAATGGCCCACAGCTGGGTACAGCTTTTCCCAACAGAACTTGATGCTTTTAGGGCTTATGCAAGGATATATCCAGATAACTGCCTGCTTTTAGTGGATACGTATAATGTGTTAAAATCAGGAGTTCCAAATGCAATAAAGGTATTTAAAGAAGAGATAGTGTCAAGAGGATTTAGACCAAAAGGGATTAGGATAGATAGCGGTGATATAACATATCTTTCAAAGCATGCAAGAAAGATGCTTGATGATGCAGGTTTCCCTGATTGTACAATAGTAGCATCTAATGCACTAGATGAGTACATCATAAGGGACTTGATTGCACAAGGCGCAAAGATAGATTCCTTTGGAGTGGGAGAAAGACTCATTACATCAAGGTCTGAACCTGTATTTGGAGGGGTATACAAATTATCTGCCATAGAGGAAAATGGAAAGATAATACCTAAGCTTAAGGTTAGTGAAAATATTGAGAAGATGACAAATCCTTGCTTTAAACAAGTATATAGGCTATATAGCAGAGATAACGGCAAGGCAATAGCAGATGTAATTACTCTTCATGATGAGGTAATTGATGATACAAAACCATATGTAATATTCCATCCTGTACAAACATGGAAGAGAAAGACTATAGAGAACTTCTATGCAAAAAAGCTGCTAGTTAGAATATTTGATAAAGGAAAGTGCGTGTATAAAAGCCCTGATATGGCAGAGCTAAAAGAATACTGTAAGGAGCAGGTAGATACTTTGTGGGATGAAGTATTAAGGTTTGAAAATCCCCATGAATATTATGTGGATTTGTCAAAATCACTTTGGAAAGTAAAGCAGCAACTTTTATTAGAACATTCAAGAATATAAAAAAAGGATTCACTTATATTTTAGGTGAATCCTTTTTTACTACTCTCCTGATAAAAAATCTCCCATTTCATCTCGTATTTCATTCATAAGGCTTAAAGTTTCAACCATTACAAGCTCAATACCAAGCTTTTTGCATATATCGTTAAATAAAGCATATGTCTCTTCTCTTTCAACATAAATACATCTTGGCAGATAACCCATAGTTTCTATTGTATCAATAAACTTATCTACAAATTCATATCCACTTTCTTCAAGCTTTTCTATTAGATGAATCCCTAATATTGACTCTCCATCATGATCAAGGTACAAGCAAGCCTTTGGATAGAAAGGCCTTCCATTATCAGCAACTGGCGATGGGGCATAGAATGTGTCTATCTCCCATACATTGCCGCTTTTGGGTGTTACATTTTTAAGTCTTCTGACGCTAATTTCATCAGCTACTTCAACTGTAAAAAGACTTTGGTTAAATGGCTCTGGAATAATATGTTTTGTTTCCCAGGAGAAAGTATCGCCATTTTTTTGAGGAACTCTCACAAGAAATTCATCATCATTACAATCATATATAAGGTGTTTATCTTTTTTGCAGAGCATTGCAACCTCTACAGCCTGTTCTATAACTAATGTTAGGAATCTACAATCATCACCATTTAGATACCAAGGGAAAAGTCCTGGGGTATAGTCTCTAAAAAGTGGCCACTCTTTTTTACCCCTATATTTAAGCCCTAGTTGCTTTATTATATTTAAATCTTTATTGGTTAAACGGGTTCTATCTTCGAAAGATAACATAATGCAATCCTGCATAAATAGGGCATCAGGACTTTCAACATCAACTTCTCCCGAGAGTAGTTTTAATACTTCATATAATCCTTTTTCTCCTTTATATACAGCAATAGCTATATGATTACCTACATTGCCCATTATAGAGCAGTACCCAATTTCACCTGTATAAGGGTTTTGAACCCCAAAAATATCATTATTAAACATCCATTTATAACACTTACTGTCTTTAAATTTCTGCGCAGCAATATACAATCTATTCCATTCTTCAATGGTTATTTTTTTATTCATAATTTTATCTCCTACTTTTTATGTATTAAATAAACACCTACCAATAGCATAATTTTTATATGTTAAAAAGTCAATCACATCAAGCAAAATACTATTAGAAAAGCAAATAGGTGATAATATTATATATAACAGGAAGAAAAGGATGCAGCTTTGCGGCAAATTTTAAATTTATATCTGAAAAAATGGTTCATTTATATATTTTTTTGTATATAATCTAGCATATCATATCTTGCTTTTCTTATAATGTTTAGGCTATCAGACATAATAATTTCAATACCAAGCCTTTCTGCTATGTCACTAAACAAAACATGGGTTTCATCTTTTAAAACATATAGCGCCCTTGGTATTGTTTTTTTGTCTTCAATGGCAGAAAGGAGAGCATCTACAAATTCATATCCGTTTTCTTGTATATTTTTTATAAAATGATAAGTTATAGGTTCAGCTGTTTCATGGTTAAAACAAATAAGCACCCTTGGGTAATATGGCCTATAGAATTTATTTTCAACGGGTGAAGGAGAATAAAAGGTGTCAACCTCCCATGAACCACATCTTTTAAATTTAGAATTTTTTAATCTCATGAGTCTTATTTCATCTGTAAGTACAAATGTATAAAACTCTTGTTCATATAGGTCAGGGGGAAGATAAGCATCTTTCCATTCTAAAGATTTACCACTTTTTTTGGGCACTCTTACAAAGAATTTACCGCTTATGTCTGGTCTTATAAGCTTTATATTATCTTTACATCTATTTGCAACATCAATAACTTGCCTTAATACTATAGTTAAAAACCTACATTCATCGGTATTTATATCCCAAGGGAAAAAACCGGGAACAAGGCTTCTAAATATGGGATATGGATTTCTGCCTTTAAAGCTCATATTAAGATCCCAAACCACGGCTGAATCTAGTGGGTTTAAATCATCTTCACTGCCAAATGTAAGGGCAAGGCATTTTTGCGTTATAATACCTTCAGGGTCGTCAGGTTTTATTTCTCCCATAAATATTTTCATTATGCTTTCTAAACCTTCCGCACCTAAATAAACTGCAAGGCCTTTATTCTCACCAAGTCCTCCCATGACTGAACAATAGCCTACCACGTTTGTATTAGGATTTAATACTCCAAATATATCTGTGTTAGATATCCATTTCCAAGGTTTAAGCTTTTTAAACTCTAAAGCTGCATCGTATAGCTCTTTAAATTCATGTAAATTAGGCATAGCAACTCTCCTACCATATATAAAATATTTTTGTTTAGTATTATTACCAAATAAAAAAAATCTAACCAATATAATGCAGACATTCTATTATAATACTTCAATTATGCGCAAATATATGCTAGTCTATTAGTATCTGGTTAAATATAATATGTAAAAGGAGTTGAGATGCCGTTAATCCGGTATGAACTTTAGTTTTATGGACTTATGTTCTAATTAATAACTGGACACGAGCAACACCACGGAATTTAAGCTTTCGGAGTGCTTAACCAGCGCCATGTCATATTTAGTTATGTACAGGCGGCACCATGAGGAAAGAGGTAAGCGGCAATATTATGAAAAATGTTTTACATGGAAGACAAAGAGAAGATTTATCTAAAGGGTACACCACAAAGATTAGGAAAGAGGGCAGTATACCAGGGGTTTTATATGGACTTAATAAAGAATCCTGTAATATTGAGCTTGATGAGCCTGAATTGCTTAAAACCCTTAAAGTAGTTGGAGAACATGGAGCTGTAGCAATTGACTTAGATGGTAATACGGAAAATACTGTTATTAAGGAGACCCAAAGACACCCTGTATCAAATAAGATTATTCATGTTGATTTTCAAAGAGTTGATGCAGGGCAGATGATAAATGCCAAGGTTCCAATCATGTTTGAAGGCGAAGATCTTTTGGTACGTAAAGGATATATTTCAAGTACTCAAATGAATGAGCTTGAGGTTCAATGCATTCCAGAGCACCTACCAAGGTACATTACAGTTAATATCTCAGAACTTAAGCCTGGAGATATTATTTTAGTTAAAGATATTGTTGCTAATGAAAATATTACAATAGTTGATGATAAGGATTTAGTTGTAACCTCTATAGTTTATGCTGAGGTAGAAAAAGAGGCAGAGGAAGGGGAAGCTGCAGCATCAGTTGAGGTACCTCTAGTAGGGAAAGAGAAAGAGGAATGAGGAAAAATTAATGATTAAAGCTGTCATATTTGATATGGATGGAGTTATCATAGATAGCGAACCAGACCATATAAAGCAGGAGATGAAGTTATTTAAAAGCCTTGGTTTAGATATGAATGAAGAAGAGCATCAAAGATTTATAGGCACAACATCTTATTACATGTGGGAGACTATAAAAAGGGAAAATAATTTGGCCTTTTCTGTGGAGGAACTTGTTAATATGGATAGGGAAAAGTACTATAATCATTTATGCTCTATAGAAGACATAAACCCAATTGAAGGAGTTTACGAGCTTATAGAAAGTTTGTACGAAAACAAAATTAAACTTGCAATTGCATCATCATCCCCTATAAAGGTTATAGAGCTTGTAGTTAAAAGGCTAAAAGCAGACAAATTCTTTAAGGCCGTAGTTCAGGGAGATGATGTTTTAAGGAGCAAGCCTGAACCTGATATATTTTTGTATGCTGCACAAAAACTTAATGCTGATCCAAAAGAATGCGCTGTAATTGAGGATTCTAAAAATGGAGTAAATGGAGCCAAAAAGGCAGGTATGAGGGCGATTGGGTACTTAAACCCAAACTCTGGGAATCAAGACTTATCAAATGCTGATTTGATTATAAAATCTTTTAAAAATATAGAAATAGGAAAGATACTTGGAGAGTAAAGTAGTAAAGTATAGATATATAAAAAGGCTTGCCCGATTTTTGTAGGCAAGCCTTTTATATTAATATGTTTCAACAAATAGTTCAAAATATGCTTTTGGATGTTGGCAAGCAGGACATTTTTCAGGAGCAGAAGCACCTTCATGAATGTATCCGCAATTGTTACATTTCCAAAAGACCTTTCCATCCTTTACAAAAACAGTGCCATTTTCAACATTTCCGGCAAGTTTATTGTATCTTATCTCATGCCTTTCCTCAACTGAAGCAATAAACTTGTAGGTTAAAGCTATGTCATGGAAGCCCTCTTTTTCAGCTACATCAGCAAAAGTAGGGTAAAGCTTTGCCCATTCTTCGTTTTCACCAGCTGCTGCTGCTTTTAGATTTTCAAAAGTTGTACCTTGAGCAACAGGGTATGATGCATTGATCTCAATTGCTGCAGGTAGTTCGCCTTCAAAACCCTTAAGTAGATATTTATAAAACATCTTAGCATGTTCTTTTTCATTATTAGCAGTTTCAATAAAGATATCTTTTATCTGCTTATAGCCTTCCTTATCAGCTATTGATGAATAAAAAGTGTAGCGGTTTCTTGCCTGGGACTCTCCTGCAAAGGACTTTAATAAGTTTTCTGCTGTTTTAGTACCTTTTAAACTTTTCATAATTTACACCTCCACTATTATTATTATTATTATTATTATCGTTATAGTCACTATTATAGCATAAAAAAAGCAATAAGAGGCAGATACATGGCATAATATAGACTTTATGCATATTACTTCTATTTTACTATAATTAATTCATAGTCTTGCGTTCCCATTCCTATAGATTCTCCATGCTTTAAGCCAGACTCCCAGTCGGTATTTGAATGTATATGGGTAAATTTATCTTCATCGTTATTAAATTCATTATTATCAAGTACAGAGCCTTTTATTATTGGAGCCTTATTTACTAAATCTACACAAGCTCTGTCAAGTGCTATAGGATCAAAGGATGCAGCCATACCTATATTAGGTACAATTGGAATATCATTTGAATCCCAACAATCGCAATTAGGAGAAACATCCATAATGAAGCTAATATGAAATGATGGCTTATCTTTTATAACTGCATAAGCATATTCGGCTATTTTTTCATTGGCTGTAACAGCTGATTCATTCCATATTATTTGTGCAGCATCAAACATGCATTCTGCAACACATTGACCACAGCCAACACATTTTTCATAGTCTATGGAAGCTTTTTTATTCTCATCAAGGCTTATTGCACCTTGAGCACAGTTTTTAATACACTGCCTGCAGCCAGTGCAATTTTCCTTCTCAATTTTAGGCTGAGACGCTGAATGCATTTCTAATTTTCCGCCCCTTGAGCCAGACCCCATACCTAAGTTTTTAAGAGCACCGCCAAATCCAGTCATTTCATGACCTTTAAAGTGGCTCATAGATATTATTATATCTGAATCACATATAGCAGTTCCTATCTTTGCAGTCTTGCAATACTTTTGATTTATTTCTATTTCTCTATAATCAGTCCCCTTTAAACCATCTGCTATAATTATATTGCAGCCTACTGTAAGTTTGTTAAAACCATTTTCTGAAGCAGCATCTAAATGATCAATAGCATTTGATCTTCTTCCTGAATATAGGGTATTTGAGTCTGTAAGGAAGGGGATACCTCCTAACTCTTTAATAATAGATACAACCTTTGCTGCATAATTAGGTCTAATAAATGCAAGGTTTCCAGGTTCTCCAAAATGGATTTTAATTGCTACAAATTTGTTTTTAAAATCAATATTTTGAATGCCAGCCTTTTTTACAAGCTTTTCTAATTTATCGAGCAAATTCATTCCTGATTTTGTTTTAAAATCGGTAAAATATACTTTTGATTTTGATGTTTCCATTAAATTTACCTCCATACAAAATTATTTGATGATGAAACTAGTATTAAGATGTGGTATAGTTTGATTATAAGTAATTTAACCAATAGTGGCAAGTTTATATTGATTATTATTAATGGTATTGTTAGGCTTAGGCTTGGAATTAAGTTATAGGTATATTTCTAATGAAAATTAATAAAGAATAATATTATGATGTATCAATTGACTATAATAAATGATAAACTTAGGATAAGAAATATGCATTATTGGTGTATTAAGTAAGGAGGAGTGTTATGAAATATAAAATCGTTGCTGACAGCAGCTGTGATCTTACAGAGGAAATGAAAAAAGAGATGAACGTGGAAATAGTTCCTTTGACGCTGCAACTAGGTGAAAAAGAGTATATAGATGATGAAAATTTAAATGTTAGAGAATATGTAAGTGATATGAACCAGTGTAAAACACCTCCAAAATCAGCATGCCCATCACCAGGAGAATTTTTTAAAAAATATTTAGGGGATGAAAGTGTATTTACAGTTACTTTATCATCAAAATTAAGTGGCACTTATAATAGCGCTGTAATAGCTAAAAATAAATTCGTTGAAGAAATAGGAAATAAATTCGTACATGTATTTGACTCAATGAGTGCGAGTGTAGGCGAAACATTGGTATGCATTAAAATAGCAGAACTTGCACAAAAGGATCTAGGGGAAATGGAGATAGTTGAGAAGGTTACAAATTATATTAATGGTATGAAAACACTTTTCTTACTTGAGAGCCTTGACCATTTAGCAAAGGCAGGAAGATTAAACCATATAGTAGCAAAGATAGCATCAGTGCTTTCTATAAAGCCTATTATGGGTTCAAATGGCGAGGGAAATATAAAGCTCTTTGAAAAAGTTAGAGGATATAATAGAGCTTTTAATAGAATGGTAGATTTAGTAGGGGAAACGGGAGAAAAGCTTGAGGACAAGATACTTGGAATAGCCCACTGCAATTGCCCTGATAGAGCCGAAAAGTTTAAAGAAGAAGTAGAAAAAAAGTATAATTTTAAAGATATAGTTATAGTGAATATGTCAGGCTTAAGTTCAACTTATGCAGACGATGGCGGGCTAGTAATAGCATTTTAAAATTAATTTGTATAATAAAAAAAGCGGCAGGCTCAATATTTAAAGTATTGAGCCTGCCGCTTTTTTATTATAGTGCTGATTATTTTTAGATTTGTATCACTTGTACCACTACCGGGACGGGTAACGGCATTTGGAAACTTTAAACTAGGGTTATACTTTATAATGAATTGAGTATATCTATTGTAATACCATCAAAACTAGGTATTACCTTGTCAGCTTTTTTAAGTATGCTAGCAGAGCCTATGCCTATAGCTAGCATATTAGCGTTTTTGGCTGCCAATATTCCTGCATAAGCATCCTCAAATACAACGCAGCTTTGTGGAGTTAGTCCCATATCTTTTGCACATAATAAGAATACTTCTGGATCTGGTTTAGCCTTAGAAACCCTATTTCCATCTACTATAGAATCAAATTCAGAAACTAAATCAATTCCTCTTAATATTGCCATTGTATTTTTACTTGCAGAGCCAAGCCCTATCTTTAATCCTGATTTTTTTGCCCTATTTATAAAATCTAGGGTCCCTGGGAGGATATCAGATTTGTTAATCTTTGATATATATTCTAAATACCAATTATTCTTTTTTTCAGCAAGATAATGTTTTTCATTACTATCTAGCTGGATGTTTCCTATTTCAAG
This sequence comes from Clostridiaceae bacterium UBA5444, assembly GCA_002426575.1. Lineage (GTDB taxonomy): Bacteria > Bacillota > Clostridia > Clostridiales > Oxobacteraceae > UBA5444. The sequence goes on from DIRE01000080.1 coordinate 68,593, forward strand.
AAGTATATCAAGGCACTTCATCCTGCTTACACCCTTAAATCTTTCATTATCCTCTTCAGTAAAATCTATATTAAGTTCATCAGCGAGCCTCTTCCACGCAAGAAAATGATACTTAGCAGTATCAACAATTACCCCATCCAGATCAAATATACATCCCTTAATTTTCTCCATAGTATTTTCCACAACCTTTTTACTTTAATATATCATTTATTCAAGATTGTTACAACGCGATGGGCGGAGGGGGGAGGGGGGACAGTTCACCCACTTTTGATGGCGGTGGGGACATGGCGGGGACAGTTCATTCATGGCGGGGACAGTTCATTCACCTACATCCACATTTTAAGTGAATGAACTGTCCCCAATAACCAATAACCGATAAAAAATATAATCATTGTATGTAGATAAATGACGAAACATTATGTTTGACATTAACTGTAAGTAGCTGTAAATTTAAATTATAGAGTGAGCGCTCATTCTAAGTAGAATAATATATGAAAGTGTTTGGTGCTTAATGTTTAACGTTTTATTTTAAAAATAAAATAGGAGGAGGGTTTTTATGGCCGACACGCTTACTATGGCCAATATCAATCTCTTTGCTGTGATCAGAAATTTAGAAGATTTATGTGAATTAGACAACGAAGCAAAATCTCTGATCAAAGATAAAAACATTTCACTAGAATTCTTCATAAAGAATGGCTCAAAAGGGTTTCTAAATTTTGAATCTGGAAAATGTAGATTTACTAAAGAAGACCAATCATGCGACATAAAACTTTTCTTTAAATCACCTCAACATTTTAATGATATGATTAATGGTAAGGCCAATCCAATCCCTACAAAAGGAATCACAAAAATTAACTTTCTCAAAAATGAATTTACCAAACTCACCGAAAGGCTTAGCTTTTATCTAAAGCCTACAGATAACCTTCTTGCTGATAAAAATTACTTTAAAATCAACACATATCTTACAGCTTACACAGCTTTTTTTGCCATTGCACAAATAGGGAATACAGATAAAATAGGAAAGATTAATGCTTCAAGGATACCAGATGGCATAATTAGTATCTCTGTAGCAGAAGGCCCTTGCGTTTATTTGGAAGTGAAAAATGGGCACATTGAAGCTCATAAAGGCTCTGTAGCTTCACCAAGGGCTTATATGATTTTTGATAGCTTAAAAACTGCCAACGGATTGCTAAATGGGAAATTAGACTCTTATACATGTATAGGAGATGGCAAGATCCAAGTGAAGGGGTTTATTCCTATGATAGACAATATGAACAAAATATTGGCAATGGTGCCATCCTATTTAAAATAGAGGGGGAGTTTTGTGATGACCTTTACCTATCAAAAGAGTTTGGAAATGTTTAAGAGGGCTTCAAAGGTAATACCTACAGGCATCTATGGACATTTAGGACCTGCGGAAGGCTGCTTTATACCTTCTAATGCTTATCCGTTTTTTTCTGAGCGTGCAAAGGGGGCCTATTTTTGGGACGTGGATGGGAATAAATTTATTGATTATATGTGCGCATATGGACCTAACATACTTGGCTACAATGATGAGGATGTTGATGCCGCAGCATTAAAACAAGCTGCCTTAGGAAACTGTGTAACATCACCATCATCAAAAATGGTAGAACTTGCAGAGCTTATGGTAGATACTGTTGCAATGGCTGATTGGGCATTCTTTGCAAAAAACGGAGGAGATGTAACAAGCTTAGCTGTAATGGTGGCTAGGGCTGCTACAGGCAGAAAGAAAGTTATACTTATAAAAGGTGGATATCATGGCGTTGCTCCATGGACTCAAAAGCTAGGGTATCCTGCAATAACAGAAGAAGACGTGGCAAACAATATATATGTTGACTGGAATAGATATGATCAAGTGGAGAAGATAGTTAAAGAAAACCCTGGGGAGATAGCATGTTTTATGGCAACGCCCTACCATCACCCTGTGTTTGAAGACAATGAGCTTCCTAAGGATGATTATTGGCAAAAGATAAGGAAGCTGTGCACAGATAATGGAATTGTTCTTGCAATTGATGATGTAAGGTGCGGTTTTAGACTTGATATAGAAGGATCTGACCATTATTTTGGCTTCAAAGCAGATCTTATGTGCTTTTGCAAGGCCATAGCAAATGGATGGAATATATCAGCACTTTGCGGTACAGATGCACTTAAAGACGCAATATCATCAGTTATGTATACTGGCAGTTATTGGTTATCTGCTGTACCTATTGCTGCATCTATAGAATGTATTAAAAAGCTTAAAAAAATAGATGCTCCTAAATTAGCCCAAAGTCTTGGTAAAAAACTTACTGATGGGCTTGTTAAAATTGGAAAGAGTCATGGATTTGATTTAGTGGTTACAGGTGTACCGTCTATGTGGTATATGAGAATAGCTAATGATGATTCTATGATACTTCATCAGGAATGGGTTGCAGAATGTGTAAAAAGGGGAGCGTTCTTTGTAAACCACCATAACCAATTTATAAACTGTGCGCTTACAGAGGATGATATAAAGCTTACTTACGATATTGCAGATGAGGCATTTAAAGTTGTTAAAAATAGGCATCCAGAAATAGAATAGAGAGGAGGATAAAAATGCCTTTAGATAATAATGAATTAATGTTTCTTGAGAAAAAGGCTAATGAACTTCGAAATCTTTGCTTAGATACGGTTGTATGGGCTGGAAGCGGTCATATAGGCGGAGCATTAAGCGCCATGGATATTTTAACTATCCTATATTATAAATATCTGAAAGTTGACCCTAAAAGGCCTAATTGGCCTGATAGGGACAGGGCTATAATAAGCAAAGGGCATATGGGGGTTGGGTATGCTCCAGTTTTAGCTGATAAGGGATATTTTGATAAGGAACTTTTGAAGGAATATAATCATACAGGTTCCCCACTTGGCATGCATTTAGACTCTAATAAGGTTAAAGGGGTGGATGCGTCTACAGGTTCGCTAGGTCACGGCTTATCCATAGCTATAGGTACAGCTTTAGCAGCCAAACTTAAAAATAAAAGTTATATGACCTATTGCCTCCTTGGAGATGGAGAATGTGATGAAGGTTCGATTTGGGAGGCTGCTATGGCCGCATCTCATTATAATGTTACAAACATGATAACAATAGTAGATAGGAATAAATGCATGATAGATGGACCTACTGAAGATGTAATGAAACTTGAGCCATTTGCAGATAAATGGAAGGCTTTTGGATTTATTGTCAAGGAGGTAAATGGCCATAGCTTTAAAGAGTTGTCTTCGGCAATTGATTATTCCCTTAATGAAAAGTCTGCACCAGTTGTAATAATTGCCCATACCATAAAAGGTTGTGGAATAGATTTTATGGAGAATGATTATAGATGGCATTACGGTTCAGTTGATTCTGAAGGCTATAAAAGGTGCAGGGAAAGCCTTGAGAAGTATTATGAAAAAAGAAGAAGGGGTGATTGATTGTGGGTGGTGGATTAACATATACAATAATCGATACACCAAACCTTTCTACAGCAGAGATATATGGAAAGGTACTCTGTGACTTAGGACAAAAACATAGCGATATTGTTGGACTTTCTGCTGATCTTGCAAAGTCTACAAAGATTGGGGTTTTTGGCGAGAAGTTTCCTGACAGATTTTTTAATGTTGGAATAGCAGAGCAAAATATGTTTGGAATGGCAGCTGGTATGGCAAAGGCGGGGCTAGTACCATATATATCTACTTTTGCGATATTTGCATCAATGAGAGCATTAGATCAGTTTCATACAGACATATGTTATCAAAACCTAAATGTAAAGATAATAGCTACCCATGCAGGCCTATCCTTTGGCCAGGCAGGGACTACCCATCATTGTACAGAGGACTTGTCCATAACAAGGGCAATGGCAAACCTTAAGGTTATAGTACCTGCAGATGGTATGGAAACAGCCAATGCAGTACAGGCTGCATATGAAATCCCAGGCCCCGTATATATAAGGATAAATCGTGGATTTGATATGAAACTTTATGAGACTACTGAATATGATTTTTTGGTTGGTAAAGCAGTTAAACTATGCGAAGGGACAGATTTAACCATAATTGCTTGTGGATCATGCGTTTATCAGGCAGTGGAGGCTGCAAAAATATTAGATTCAGTAGATGGAATAAAGGTAAGGGTTTTAGATATGCACACTATAAAACCAATTGATAGAGAGGCGGTACTTAGTGCCCTGCAGGAAACAAGAAGGATTATTACGGTGGAAGACCACAATATATATGGGGGATTAGGAAGTGCTGTGGCAGAAGTGATTGCTGAAAGTGGCAAAGCTTGTGCATTTAAGAGATTAGGTATACCAGATACATTTTCAATAATTGGGCTTCATGAAGATTTAATGGCTTATTATAAAATAGATACCAATGGAATAGTAGAAACAGTAAGAGAGTTGTTAGGCAAAGACTTTGAAGAAGATGAAAATTGGAATGATGAGGTGTAGGCCATGGCAGCTGCAGATGAAATTTATGCAAACTCTATATTTTTAAATTCTGTGCTGCCTTTGGCAAAGGTTATTGCTGAAAGCAGAAAAGAACTTGGAAAAAGATTTGATGGAAAGACCACCAAAATACAGATAAGTGCAAAGGACCCTAATGGAAAGGTGGGTACTTATTTTGATATAAATAATGGCGAGTGGACTGTTGTGTGCAGGACTACGGAAAAGCCTGATTTAGAGCTTGAATTTCAAAGCATACCAGATCTTAATAACTTTTTCGCTGGTAAGAGCAAAAAGCTACCAAAAATAAAAGGGCTTTACAAGGTTGGCCTTCTTACAAGCACATTGAAGGTACTCACAACTATGGGGAAATTATTAGGAGCAACTAAACCGCCAGATAAAAAAGAGGATAAAGAGCTTTTAGTAAAACTATATTTTTATCTTTTGTCATCAGGAATAAGCCAGTTAAACAAAGCGGGACATCCTGAAGTTTCAAAATGGGCCAAGAAAAGTCCTGATAGGGTATATGCGTGGGTAGTGAAAGGAAAACCAGATATGGGAGCATATATAAGAGTAAAGGCTGGAAACACTAAAGCAGGCCGGGGGGAATATAGTCGTTCTAAGCCATTTTTTACAATGTGGTTTGATTCTGCAGACAGTGCTTTAGGGATACTACTTGAAATTGATGATCTTATAGCTGCCACAATAAAAGGAAATCTTGTTATGGAGGGTGCCCCTGAATATGGAGCCCAGATAGGCGAATTCATGACTCTTGTTGGTTCATATGCTAAATAGGGAGGGAATGTAGTGAAGATAAGATCTATAAGTCATGGAGGAGTTACTGTTTCAGATTTCGAAAAGACGGTAAGCTGGTACCATGATATGTTTGGATTTAATTTGATTACTGAGCAGGTTCTAGAGGGGGAACAAGTGAACAATCTATATACTCTCTATAAAGTGAGAGATGCTAAAATACGTATAGGTTTTTTAAGGGCCCCTAAAGGGGGAGTAATTGAAATATTTGAGTTTTCTCCTTCTGCTCCTAAGGATGATATACCATGGAATAAACCAGGATATACTCATATTGCACTAGATATAAAAAGCATAGATAAATGGTATAAAACCCTTTCATCAAAAGGAGTGTATTTCTTTTCAGAGCCGCAAAATACTGGAAACGTGGAGTGGGTATTTCTTAAAGATATTGATGGAAACCTAATAGAACTTATTGACCTCAAATCTAATTACCCAGTAATAAGATTATTAGGTGGTATAGCTGGCAGAATAATGGCTAAAAGCAAATTCAAAGAATATTATTTAAAATAATTAAAATGTATGATATGCATGGAGGATAAAAATGGATGAGGCAGGCATAACTTGGACAACAAATAAACATAGAAATAGGTATTATAAAAGTACATTTGAAAATATAACAGAAGATAGGAGAGCAAAGATAATGGATGTTGCAATCTCTGAGTTTGCAGCAAGAGGTTATAATGCTACAAATATCAATGTTATAGCAAAAAAAGCGGGTATAAGTATAGGTTCTATGTATAGCTATTTTGAATCAAAAGAGGCATTATTTCTTACAATAGTTGATGAGGGGTTTCATCTTCTTGAAACTGCAATAAATGAGGTCAGTGCAGAAAGTGAGGATATATTCGATATATTTGAGAAGCTGCTTATATATTCGAGAAATTATGCAATAAATTATCCAGAGATGAATCAAATATATTTAGATTTAACAACTCAAGGGCTTTCTAGCCTATCAGCAAAGCTCTCAAAACAGATGGAATCCATTACCGCAAAGTTTTACTATGAATCTTTAAAAGCTGCAAAGCAAAAGGGCATAGTAAGATACGATTTAGACGAAAGGCTTGCATCTTTCTATTTAGATAATTTAATTATAATGTTCCAATTTTCGTTTACATCAGATTATTATAAAGAGAGGATGAAAATATTTTTAGGAACTGATGTAATAGAGGATGAAGACAAAATAATAAAAGGACTGATGGACTTTGTAAAAAAGGCCATGTTGCCATAGTAGGGGCGGGGACAGTTCACTCAATTAGAACATACTGCAGCGAAAAATAAGCATTGTAAACTCAACTTGTTTACAATGCTTATAATATGTGAGTGAACTGTCCCTATACCTAACTTTTTGTTTCTGATTGGATGAACTGTCCCCCTAATCCTTAATTGAGTGAACTGTCCCCCGACTTTTCCTGATTTTATGCACCTTTGCTCCAGTTTCCACTGCTTATATAAATAGGCGTTAAGTTGGAAAATTCATATACATCTAGGGGGATCTCCTGAAGAAACTTTATAGTATTCTTAAAATCATCTATTAAGTTTAATTTTTCCTCAATTAAAAGGTGTTGAAGAGTGATATTCTCCCACTCTACCCACCGTATATAATTTTGCATTGCTTCTAAATAGGGGGTATATGCTTCTTTTACTTTGTCATCAGATAAAGCTTCTTTGCAAATAAAAAAGTTACACACATTATCCCTAAAATTGTGAGGAATTGTGCATCCAACACCATCTTTAACAAAAGGGCATGTCTTAAACAAAAGAGACTTATCCTGAGGGGCTTCATCCGAATAAAAATCTTCAGTATTTTTATATGTTTCATATGATTCTTTGTTAAAGAAACCTTGTGTATGAATGCTAAATCTATTTATAGTTGTTTTAGGTTTTTGCCTTATTAATTCAAGTATTTGGAGTCCTTTTAAAGATTTTGCCATTCTTTGTATATTTAGAAGCTCAAATTTGGGATAATAAAAACAACATCCCCTGTGTTCAAATTCACACAGACTCCTTCCCATAGAAGATGAGCAATGGTTACAACCTGTATATACATACCTTGGGACACCACTACAAATATCAAGATAGATTTTTTCCATATACATTACCTCGTTAGTTTAAAGTTTATAAAAGCCTACTTATACATTATATATTTATAATGCCACATATCACAAATTCTATAACAGCTTATTTAATCTTGCTGAAGATAAGATATGACCACTATAGGCCGTATTTATAAAAAATCATATCATTTTTGGAAGTAGCTTGGATTCTGCCTTTATATACAGCTATTTTGGTTTAAATAATGGACCATGTTTTAGTACAGTGTTGACACTAAAAAATAGATACCTTATTATTGATTAGAGGATTACTTATATTAAAAGTTAAACTGGGGGATTTTTATGTTGGATAGAAGGAAACATATACCACTTTATATACAATTAAAAGAAGAAATATTAGATAAAATAAAAGAGGGGGAATGGAAGGTAGATAGCAAAATACCTTCAGAAAAAGCCCTTATGGATGAATATGATATTGGCAGAGCAACGGTGAGAGAGGCTATTTCACTGTTAGAAAATGAGGGCTATCTATACAAAAAAAGAGGTATAGGTACATTTGTTGCAAGGAAACAGCCATCATTAGGTTTTGAACCATTAATAAGCCTCACTTATTCATTAAAGGCAAGAGGCATATATGCTGTAAATGATATAGAAGAAAAAAAGATTATAATACCTAATAAAAAACTTTTAAATACGTTGAAATGGAAAAAGTCAAAACCATGTTTTTATTTAAAAAGATTGCGTTATGCAGAAGATGTGCCTCTCGCTGTTGAGGAATCATATTTTACAGATGATTTTGAGAGTAGGTTAAATAATTATGACCTTACAGATTCTCTTTCAAAGATAATATTAGAGGATTTAAAAATTACAATAAAAATGGTGGAACAGATTATAATACCAAGGATGCCTACAGAGGAAGAACAACATAAGCTTAGAATATCTGAGGATACACAGGTATTGAATATGCAAAGATGGATTTACATAGAGGGAAGAGAAGAACCTTTTTACTATTTGAACTTTATAATACCTAGTAATATATATTCTTTTTCAATGTATTAGAATTATTAAACATAAAAGAGACTATTGT
>DIRE01000080.1:77195-84577 GCA_002426575.1 Clostridiaceae bacterium UBA5444
ACAATAGTCTCTTTTATGTTTAATTAAGGTACTTAAAGAAATGCCCAAATCACTCCTTTCAAAAAAGTTAAAATCTTTAGAAAAGTCAAGAAAAGCATGAAATTAGTCGCAATATGACAGATAATACCCGATATTATGGTATTTATAGCGTTGATGAAGTTTCTATAATTTACTATAATGTAATTAGGATGTCCGGACTACTCTTTGGAGGGATCTTATGAACAAATCGCTAAGAAGCATAGAAAAAAGTCTTAAAAGTAATATAAACGAAAGCATCACGGCATATGAATGGCATTCGTCTATAGTGCTAGAAGGTAGGGTTAAATCATGGGATGATGTAATATTAGCAGGAAAATTAAGCGCCAACAAAGGATATAAAGGTGTAGTAAATAAAATTGAAGTAGATGGGCTTAAAATACCTGACATTGCCAAGCCAGGTATCAGGGACAGTTCACTCAATCATACCAAAGTTGACGTTCTTATTATAGGTGGAGGAATAATAGGCTGTTCTATTGCAAGAGAATTGTCAAAATGGGACATATCAATACTTCTTGTGGATAAAGAAGAAGACATTGCAATGCATACATCATCAAGGAATGATGGAATGGCTCACCCAGGTATTGAACCTAAACCAGGATCTAAAAAGGCATTATACAATGTAAAAGGAAATATGATGTATACCCAAGTTTCAAAAGAATTGAATATTCCTTTTAATAGAACAGGCTCTATTGTTTTATTTGATAAAAAATGGGTTAAATATGCATATCCAATTATAATTGCTAGAGCCAAAAAGAATGGTGTTAAAGGGGTGGAAATTTTATCAAAGGAAGAAATTAAAAAGAGAGAAAAATATGTAACTGATGAAATAGAAGGCGCAATACATTTTTCATCTACTGGGATACTATCGCCTTATAAAACAACCATTGCATACGGAGAAAATGCTGTGGAAAATGGTGCAAAAATTTCTCTAAACACTATTGTACTTTCAATTAAAAGAGAAGGGAACACCATAGTATCTGTCGAAACAAATCGGGGGACAGTTCACCCTAAGGTGGTCATTAACGCTGCAGGAATATATGCGGATAAAATAGCTGACATGGCTAATGATCAATTTTTCACAATACATCCTAGAAAAGGTGAAACAATAATTTTTGATAAGAAAAAAGGCTATCTTATAAATTCAGTAGTAGCAAAACCAACTTTAGATTTCAAAAAGACAAATTCAAAAGGTGGGGGCCTTGTTAAAACAGTCGATGGAAATATACTTGTAGGCCCAGATGCCTATGAACAACCATTTAGAGAAGATTATTCAACTAATAGAGAAAATATAGAAGCAATAATAAAAAAGCACCTACCTACGCTACCTAATCTTAAACCTTCTGACGCAATAACTTATTATGGTGGCACAAGAGCAGCGACATATGAAGAAGATTTCATAATAGAAAAATCAGAGTATGTTGATAATCTTGTATACGCAGCAGGAATACAATCCCCAGGTTTTGCATCAGCGCCTGCAATTGCAGAAGAAATTGAAAAAATAACATGTTCAATACTTTCAAATGTCATAGAGCTTAGAAAAAAACAAAATTGGAACCCATATAGAAAGGCAATACCAGATTTCCGAAAAATGAGCGTGGAAGAAAGAAATATATTTATTAAAGAAAATCCTGCTTATGGAGAGATCATATGCAGATGTGAGGAAGTAAGCAGAGGGGAAATAATAGATGCAATACATTCGCCTATACCAATTAAGACTGTAGATGGAATAAAAAGAAGGGTAAGACCTGGTATGGGAAGGTGTCAAGGCGGGTTCTGTATGCCTCTTGTAATGGATATTATAGAAAAAGAGACCAATACTGATATGTTATCTATAACTAAAAAAGGTGGTTCATCAAATATTTTAGTTGGGAAGACAAAGAAGCAGGGGGTAGGGAAAAATGAGAAGCTATGATGTTGTGGTATTAGGAGCGGGGCCTGCAGGACTTGCAGCAGGGCTTTCATCCCATAAATCAGGGGCTAAAACTTTAATTATTGAGAGGGAAGCAAGAACTGGTGGGATATTAAAGCAATGTATTCATGACGGATTTGGGCTTATTAAATTTAAACAGAAGCTATCAGGGCCTGAATATGCTGAAAGGTATATTAAAATGGTTCATGATGAAGATATACCTGTTATGACATCTACTTTTGTATTAGATGTTAAAAAGGAAGATGAAATATTTAGATTGACATTAATCAATAAAGAAAATGGTATGTTTGATATTTTATCTAGGGCTCTTATACTTGCAAATGGGTGTAGGGAAAGAACTGCAAAGCAGGTATTTATCCATGGAACAAGGGCGGCAGGAGTCTATACTGCAGGTACAGCTCAATATTTTGTAAATATAATGGGATACCTACCTTGCAAGCGGTGTGTAATACTTGGGAGTGGTGATATTGGCTTAATTATGGCTCGAAGGCTAACCCTTGAAGGGGCTGAGGTTTTAGGCGTTTATGAGGCAAAACCAAATCCATCAGGTTTAAGCAGAAATATTGTTCAGTGTCTCGAAGATTTCTCTATTCCTCTTCACTTATCTCACACTATAACGAGAATAATAGGAGATTCTAGAGTTGAAGCTGTTGAAATCTGTGAAGTTGATGAAAATATGACACCTATAATTGGCACTGAAGAAATTATAGAATGTGACGGGGTAATATTATCTGTAGGTTTAATACCAGAGAATGAAATCGCAGAAAAACTAAAGCTAAAAATAGATAATGCAACTAAAGGACCTTACGTAGACCAAAATTTTATGACAACTTTAAATGGAGTATTTTCATGTGGAAATGCTCTTCATGTAAATGATTTAGTTGATTATGTGTCTGAAAGTGGGGAATATGCAGGAAAGTATGCAGCAGAATATTGTAGGCAAAAAGAGAGTAGGAAACTAATACCTATTAAGGTTCAGAAAGACAAGTTTTTATATGCTGTTCCACAATTTATAAATAAAGAAGCAGAGAATAATGAGGTTGTTGTATACTATAGGTCAAAATATGTAGAAGAAAAGCCTAGAGTACAGATAAAAAGTGGAAACAATGTGTTATTTGATAAAAAATATAGAAAGTTAAAGCCACCTGAAATGCAGAGAGCACTTCTAAAACTATCAAAGGATACGGTTGATGGATTAGAAGAGGTTAATATAATTATGGGGGAGGAGTGATTTATGAAATATATTACATGCATTATTTGCCCTAATAGCTGTGAGATGGAGGTTAAAGAAGGGAAAAATGGAATAGGGGTTTGTGGAAATATATGCAAAAGGGGTGAAGAGTTTGCCATAAAAGAGATTAATAATCCAACTAGAAGCATATGTACAACTGTTAAGACAACCTATAGTGAGATGCCTATGCTTCCCGTAAGAACAGATGGAGAAATACCCTTGAGCTATATCTTTCCATTAATGAATATAATAAACCAGAAGGTAATTGATCACCCTGTACACAGTGGAGAAGTAATAATTGAAAATGTATTAGAAACAGGGGTAAATGTAATATCATCATCGGATATGTATTATTTTATTGAGGAGGTAAAATAATGGGTCATGGACTGATATTGTCTATTGATTGTGGTACCCAGAGCATTAGAGCGCTATTGTTTGATGATAAAGGAAATTTAATAGCAAAAGAGAAGAGAGAGTTTGAACCTTATTATTCTAACTATCCAGGGTGGGCGGAACAGAATACTAAAGTTTATTGGGAATCATGCTGTGATGTGTGTCAAAAAGTCAAACAGAAAAATCCTGATGAATGGGATAGGATAATGGGCGTTACAGTAACAACACAGAGGGACACATGTGTTGTGGTAGATAGAGACGGAAACCCACTAAGACCCGCTATAATATGGCTAGACCAAAGGATGGCGGCCTGTTCTGAACCTTTGCCCGTATTAAATAATATTGCATTTTCAGCAGTAGGTATGCAACGAACAGTAAATATGACGAGAAAAAAGAGTAAAGCAAACTGGATAAGAGAGAATGAACCTGATATATGGAATAAAACATATAAGTTTTTATTATTGTCAGGATTTTTTACAATGAAACTTACTGGAAAGTTCATAGATTCTGCAGCTAGCCAGATTGGGCATATACCTTTTGATCATAAAAATAGAAATTGGCCAAAGTCTAAAAAGGATTATAGATGGTCTGTATTTGGAATTGAGAAAGACAAGCTTCCGGACCTTGTAGAACCTGGGGTAACTATTGCCTATATAACTGAAGAAGCATCGAATCTTACTGGAATAAAGCAAGGACTACCACTTATTGCTTCAGGGTCTGATAAAGGTTGTGAAACCTTAGGAGTTGGATGCGTAGATAGGCATACGGCTAGTTTGAGCTTTGGTACAACAGCTACGATTCAAGTTGCATCAGATTTCTATTTTGAACCAATAAGGTTTATGCCATCTTACATTGCAGCTTTACCAGGGTTTTACAATCCTGAGATAGAAATATTCAGAGGATACTGGATGATAAGCTGGTTTAAACAGGAATTTGCAGTAAGAGAAATGATAGAGGCTGAAAGGACAGGAGTTTCTCCTGAAGAACTTTTAAATGCTAGATTAAAAGAGATACCGCCAGGATCTCAAGGGTTAATACTTACGCCTTATTGGGGGCCAGGCCTTAAGATGCCAGAAGCAAAAGGATCGATAATAGGTTTTGGAGACGTACATACTAGGGCACACATATATAGGGCAATTATAGAAGGTATTAATTACGCATTGCTTGAAGGCATGGAAGACATAGAAAAACGATCAGGAAATAAAATTAAGGTAAAAAAGCTAATGGCTTCAGGAGGGGGCTCTCAAAGCGATACCATATGCCAGATTACATCAGATATGTTTAACCTTCCTGTTTATAAAGGCCAAACCCATGAGACGTCTGGCTTAGGGGCAGCTATTAATGGATTTATTGGGATGGGGGTTTATAAAACATATAAAGAAGCTGCAGATAATATGGTTCATTACAGTAAGAAATTTACGCCTAATAAAGAATGTGTTGGTGTATATAAGCATTTATATAGCAGAGTGTATAAAAAAGTATATCCTAAGCTTAAATGCCTTTATAAAGAAATACAGTGTGTAACTAACTATCCAGAGCTTTAAGCTTTAGATTTTAGCTATAAGAAGATGATATATGACAAAAATTTTATAGGAGGTTTTATAAATGTCAAAAAAGGAAGATGCCGAATTTTACCCAGATTGGTGCGAAGAGGCTCCACCAGAAGAAAGTTATAGATCTATATTAAAATGGGGAGACCCAAACGAATTTAAGCACCCTAATAAGAAGTTATATAAATTAATGAAGCAAGTCTTTGAAATGACAGATGATGATTTTAAAACCACACAGAAGATGGGGCTTGAGAAGGTTTCATATAATAAATCTATAAATTTAAGTAAAGAGCAAATAAAGGTATTTGAAAATATAGTAGGAAGTGAAAATGTAAAAAAGGATGATTATTCACGACTGCAAATAGCTTATGGGAAAACCATGATTGATTTAATGAGACTAAGAGAGGGCATCGTTGAAAACGTACCAGATATTGTAATTCATCCAAGAAGCAAAGAAGATATTGAGAAGATAGTTAAATATTGCAATGAGCAAAAGATACCTGTATATGTATATGGCGGAGGATCTTCAGTTACCCGTGGGGTAGAATGTGTCAAAGGCGGAGTTTCCCTTGATATGAGAGTTCATATGAACAAGGTTTTAAAGTTTAATGAAGAAAACCAAACTATAACAGTAGAAGCTGGAATGTCAGGGCCTGATCTTGAGAAAACGCTCAATAATGCACAAAAATTATTTAATGCTAAAAGAGCATACACCTGTGGACACTTTCCCCAATCATTTGAATATTCAGCCGTTGGAGGATGGGTTGTTACAAGAGGTGCAGGGCAGAACTCGACATATTTTGGCAAAATAGAAGATATAGTAATCTGCCAAGAGTATGTAACACCTGTAGGAATAATAAAAACAGATGAATATCCTGCAGTTGCAACAGGCCCTTCAATAGATGAAATAATGATGGGCAGCGAAGGGACTTTTGGAGTTTTAATTTCAGCTACTCTAAAGATTTTTAGATATATGCCTGAAAACCAGAGAAAGTTTAGCTATATTTTCAAAACATGGGAAGATGGAAGAAATGCCACTAGGGAAATAATGCAGGCACAATTTGGATACCCTTCGGTATTTAGGTTATCTGACCCCGAGGAGACGGATATCGCAATGAAACTTTATGGTGTTGAAGGTACACCTGTTGATAAAATAATGAGTTTAAGGGGCTACAAAACAGGGCAAAGATGTCTTATGCTAGGATTTACTGATGGGGAAAAAAGGTTTACAAAGGTTGTAAAAAAGAATATAAATAAAATATGCAAAAAGTATGGAGCAATGTATACGACAGGCTATGTAACAGAAGGATGGGAAAAAGGAAGGTTTAAAGATCCTTATATGCGAGAAGACCTCCAAGACTATGGAATCATGACAGATACTTTAGAATGTGCAGTATCATGGGATAAGATGGAATATGTATATGAGGGAGTAAGAAAGTATTGTAAAAGCAGACCTAATACAATATGTATGACTCATATATCCCACTTTTATCCTCAAGGAGCAAACCTCTATTTTATATTTATAGCTAAAATAAATGAAATAGATGAATACCTCACATACCAATATGGAATATTAGACAACATACAAAAATATGGCGCAGCAATGAGTCACCACCATGGTATCGGCAAAATGACAGCTCCATGGCTCGAGGGCCAAATAGGTAAAAACCAAATGGATGTATTTAGAGCATTAAAAAGGCACTTTGACCCTAACGGCATAATGAACCCAGGCGGTACCATTGGCCTAGACCAGGGACAGTTCATTGACCCAAGGCACAACAAAGCGAAATAAATGAATAAATGTGAATAAATAGACGGTTCACTCAAAAGCAAAGGAACAAAAGGACGGTTTACCCGGGAGAATTGGGGGACGGTTCACTCGAGCCAGCCACAAAAGCCGATATCGATCCTATATTGATAAAGGTAGGCGCATAAGGCAATTAAAAATAGAAAGAGTTGAAGTGAAAATCTCGCTTTAACTCTTTTTAAATATAAATATGGTAGGCCATTGGAGTGGCTTGTCCTAAATTTGGGGGAAATAAATAGGTATTCTATTGTAGCTAATTAAGTTTATGATTACGAAACAGTTATACTCAAAAAATGTTCTAAAATTTCTTTATACTTTTTATCCTCATGTATAAGATAATACCCCTTGAGACAAAGCCTTGATGCTTGGGACTGATTTATATTACCCATAATAGCACATATTTTCCTTTGATTCATATTGCAAAAACTTCTC
>DIRE01000056.1 GCA_002426575.1 Clostridiaceae bacterium UBA5444
ATAGCTCGTTGCAAAATTCTACAACTCGCATATTTACTACATTTATTTATATTGAAATGGCTAGAATCCCCCCATTTTTGGGTATATATACAGTGTTAAGATGTGTATAACTCAAAACAAATTGAAAGGAGAATTCTATGCCAGTTTCAGCTAAACAATTAACTTTTTCTAATATCTCTACTGATTTTGATAAGTTCTACAATCAAAATCAAACTAATTTACTTTCTTTACTTGATGAATTTATTAATATAAGTGATTTCATCCCTTTTTCTTTTTATCAAAATTATTATTCCAAGTTTGGGAAAAAGAGAGATTTTTCACTTGAATCTATGTTAAGTGCTTTTATACTTAAAAATATTTTATCAATTCCTTCTATCGAGCTTTTAATTACCTTTTTATCTATATCTCCTAGTATCCGTAACTTTTGCGGCTTTTTAAGGGTACCTCACAAATCACAATTTTCTAGGTTTAAATCAGAATATCTAGATGACCTTAATGATCTTTTTCATAATCTAGTTGATAAAACTGAGGCTATATCTAAAAAGATTAATCCTTTTTTATCTTCTATTCTAATTACTGATACTACTGGATTTGAAGCTTATGTTACTGAAAATAATCCTAAATTTTATCAGTCTGAGCTTAGAAAATCTAAGTCTCATGCCAAGTATTTTAAAAAGAATAATCCAGATTCAGTTTTTGATGTTGAAAAGTACGCTCAATCTAAAATGCCTAAACATGCTCTTTCTAATCCTGATGCTAAGCTTGCTTACTTAAATGGTCATTTTGGTTACTTTTTAAAGAGTGTTGTTTCTACTAATGCTCTTGGTCTTGTTAGAGATGTCAACTTTTTTGATAGTGATAATACTCTTTCTAATGATTTAAGACCTCAGGATGTTAAAGATTCTTTTGATGCTAAGTCTTTAATTCCTGCTTTAGAAACTCACTTTCAACTGCATCCTGATTTTTCATATAAATATTTTTTAGGTGATGCCGGTTTTGATGCTGATGATAATTATGCTTATCTTCACAAAAGAAATATTATGCCTATTATCAGCTTAAACACCCGTAATTCTAAAGATTTACCACAACCTGGTTTTAATGAAATCGGCATACCTCTTTGCCCTAATGATCCATCTTTACCAATGGTTTATGATGGTATTTGTAGAGAAAAAGGCAGAGCTGATAGAATTAAATATCTTTGTCCCAAGTCTAAAAGGGTAAATATTAATGGTAAACTTCAGTATGTTTTAAGTTGTAAAAACCCTTGTACTCCGTCAAAATGTGGACGCATTAAAAACCTTACTATACATCATAATTACAGATTTAATACCTCAATGCCTAGAGATAGTCTCAAGTGGCAAAAGCTATACAAACTTAGAACTATTTGTGAAAGATCAATTTGTCAAATTAAAAATTTTATTCAAATTAAAACTTCTAAAGTTAGAAATATTGTATCTTTAAAATCGGATATATTGCTTGCATGTATCTCTCAATTAATAGCATTTATTCTTATCTATAAAACTGGTAATTCAGATAAGCCACTTGCTATTAAAACTTTGATTGCTTAATTTAAAATTAAAACTTGAAATTTTAAAAGGTTAAATTTAACCTTTAGTTTTCTATGCCTTTTTTTCTGTGTATAAGTATAATGTTTATAATTAATTAATAGTTTAGTTGCAAAATCTATTGAATTTTTAATTTTAGCTGTGGATAACTCTATATATTTCTAATTTTGCATTCTGCAACTATCTATTTTAATATTTAATTGTCCTGGGCTCTTTTGTGGGCTGATTCCAAAGCTTTTATCGTTAAGGTTCCAACTGATTTCCGTCTATACCAAGCTTTTGATCTAATATCATCAATGGGTTTAGACAAATCTTCTGCTAAAGAAGCTGCTTTTTCTATGGATTGCTTGTCTAATTTCGTTCCTATCAAAGCAGCGGCCGCTTCCTCAGCAATTATAGGTGTAGGACCAACTGCGCCTAATACAATCTTTGCAGATAGACATATGCCATCTTCATCAAGAGTTACTGATGCGGCTATTCCTACTAAGGCAAGATCCATTGCGTTTCGTTTTAATCTAACATATGCCGTACCACTATGCTTAGGTAATTCATCAATAATAATTTCCGTTAAAATCTCATCTGTTGACAAAGCAGTCTTTCCAGGGCCAACGAAAAATTTAGATAAATCAATTTCTCTACTACCCTTGACCCCTTCAACCTTAGCAATTCCACCGACTGCTAGTAGCGGCTGAGCTAAATCTGCAGATGGTGCTGCATTGCATATATTTCCACCAATTGTACCCCGATTACGAATTTGCATGGATGCCATCTCTTCTGCTGCCTCAACAATAAAAGGAAATTTTGTCCGAATCAAATCATCTTCTATAACCGAATTTATTGTACATAAAGCACCTATACTAATTTTTCCATTAGATAGGTGTTGTATCTTATCCAATCCTAATTCTTTAATATCCACTAATAACTCCGGTTTTACTTTTCCAGCCCTCATTTGAACAATTAAATCTGTACCACCTGCAAAAGGTTTTGCTAACTCTCCTTTCTCTGACATTATCATGCAAGCTTCCTTAAGGCTGCAGGGTTTTATGTAGTCAAAATGCGGCAAATTACTCATCTATAATACCCTCCTTCTTTGGCTTTTCTTATTAGTTTTATAATTTATTATTTTGGATTATCTTTCACTTATAAATATTTTAAGCTCAAACTTCAGGCTTTCTAAAATAAGGAATAGCAACAGCAATGTAAAAAGCTACAAACATAGTTTTCGCCCCTTTCAATTTAATCCGTAGTGTCAAATATAAAGATATATATTCAACAAGGAATACATAACCAAACCATTAAAATTATTTATAAGGGGAAATTATAATTTCCCCTTATAAATAATTGTTCTTAATAAAGTAATAAATACCTATTTGATAATCGGATGTGAAACTTGAATAATCTCCCTCTTCAGTCCGTCAATCTTTCTGCATCCATCTTTTGTTATTTCAAATTGATTTTGAATACCGTATTTTCCTGTTCCGCCATCTAATCTGAAACTTTCATATACCCATGGTTCAATAGAAAGTACCATACCTTCCTTAAGCTCCATTTCATTCCATGCATCAATGGATGGTGGTTCGTGAACATCTAATCCGTTTCCATGTCCACCCATATCAAATACAGGCAATCCTGTCTTCATGATAGGTGCATACATCATTTGATATAATTCGTTAGCTTTAATTCCAGGTCTAAGATTCTTTTCAACTATATCTTCACATTCAAATATTAATTCATACATTTTCCTTATTTCATCAGTTATTGGCCCAAGTTGGTACATTCTAGCATTGTCTGAAGAATATCCTTTATAGCAATAGAACATATCAAAGAAAATATAATCTCCATCAGCTATTGGGGCATTCTCATCTACTCCAATGTCTGCCATAATCTCTTTATATTTGGAAGCTCTAAATGAACCTTGTAATCCTATACTATCTCCTAGATGGCTTGTCCCAAGTTCTGCAGCTTTTCCTTGTACTATAGCACTTATATCTGATTCCGACATACCTGGTCTATATCCTTCTACAAGAGCTGATTGAATTACGCCTATAGCTTCTACTGATTTAGCTATTCTATCTACCTCAAGAGCAGATTTAATCATTCTACAACCCCAAATAACCTTATCTCCATCTACAAACTTTCCTTTAGGTAATTCCTTTAAGAAAGCATCTATATCATTTAATGGTCTTGGAATATACATACATCCTAGAGGACCTTTTTCCAATCCGATATTACCTTCAGCGTAGCCTAGTTCTTTAACTAAGTTAGCAATATCACCAGGTAATTCTCTTTGTGATTTAGGTTGATGAGGATCAACAAGTCCATAAATATTTCTAGTCCAACAATAGGCTTCAGCACTTCCGATAAAGAAGTCAGGAGTAACTAAAATTGGTTCTCCCTCAACAGGAATTATTCCAACTGCACATTGAATACTTGGTATTAACCAGTGAGTACATTGGAATCCAAAGAAATAACGAATATTTTTTTGGTTCCAAAGAACTAAACAATCAACTTCATTTTCTTCCATTAGTCTTTGTGCCTTGTTTATTCTTGAAGAATATTCGCTATAAGGAACATCTGGAAACTTAGGTGTCTTAACATGCTTAAAATCATCATGCTTAATTAAAGCCATATTAACATCCTCCTCATTTTTGTTTTATTATTTAATTTATTATTTAGCCCTATCACTTTTCGCATATTAGAAAATGATAATGCTTAATTAGCTTATTTGTTTTGACCCATATTTAAAATTTTCTCACAACCATCTTTGGTCAATACATAGTCTAAATACTCTTTAGGTAGTTCATCCTTAAGGTTTTCCACACCACTTTTTACGATCTTCAATACCTCCGCAACTCGTTTCCCCATTATCTTGGCATTCTCAATTGCCTTTGGATGATACTCTTCTATCATTCCTGGTTTAAAGGCACTTTCATCTCTAAAACTACCTACCACTCCTGGAACAGTTACATTTTCTGGGGGTACCACCAAGCAGTTCATTAAAACAAGATGGTTAACTAAATATTGGGAAACGTATTCTTGTCCCCCAAATGTGGCCAATCCTTGTGTCATTACACCGCCTACCTTAAAGAACCAGTTGGAATCAATTGCTCCGGATTTTTTCAACCCCCATATACCTTCCCCTAACCTATCAATTACATTTTTTAAGATTCCAGGTACAGCAAGATGATAAACTGGACTTCCAATGATAATACCATCGGCCATTAACCATTTTTCATAGAATTCAGCCATATAATCTTTATCTTTAAAAATACATAATTCTTGTCTCTCCATACATTTAAAACATCCAATACATGGCATAACTTTTTTCCCTGCTAAAGTTATCATTTCAGTTTCAATACCTGGTACTTCTTCAGCACTCTTTAGGGCCGCCCTAACCATAACCTCGGTGTTACCTCCTCTTCTAGGACTACCAGCTATACCAAGAATTTTATAACCCATTTATTATTCATCTCCTTTTCAATAAACATAAATAATTCTATTAGTATTTGTTGCAAAGTTTATGCCAACCTAATAAAAATAAATGTTATTCTCATTATATTACTCCCTAATGTAAGCTATTATCAGGAACTTAGATGTTTGGCAAAAATAAAAAATTGATAATTATATTACTTTTTAATTCTTTTCAAATATTGTGGAATAATTTGTGTTTAGGTGTAAGCTAACCCCTCGGAATAGGGATTAAAACAATTACCGGAGACCACAAACACAAAATAACTGAAATATTCTTATAGAATAACAATTCATACATTGACATTTTCAATTTTACATGGCAAAATTAAAGAAGATAATGAAAGTTTGTGTCGAATATGATTAAGTGATACATTTCCTGAATTTTGTGAATATGCATATTCTGTTGGATATTAGGTAAAAAAACTTTTCATGGGGTGAAAATTTGTGAATAACAAACTTATCAAATTAATAAAAGAGGAAGACAAAAAAAATCCATTGACCGACGTTGAAATTGCAAAGTTACTAAAAGCAAGAAGGGAAGAAATAACCTTATTGAGAAAAGAACTCAATATCCTTGATTCAAGAGAAAGGCGAAAACCATATCTCATTAAAGCGGTAAGCTATATATTATCATCAGATCCAGATATTACTACCACAGACCTTACGCTGCAGCTAAATCGTCAGGGTTTCAATGTATCGAGGTTTTTAATATCCCAAACCCGTGAAACATTAAATGATTGTGACCAAGAAGATATGACAAGCTCTGCGGAAGAAAATAAAAGAGACTTCGCCAATTTTGATATAATTGGTGAACATTCGAGCCTGAAAAATCAAATAGGACAAGCAAAAGCTGCAATACTATACCCCCCAGATGGACTTAATACCATAATAACCGGGGATACAGGAACAGGTAAAAGTTACTTAGCAGAGGAAATGTATAGATATGCTGTAAAAAGTAAAATATTGAGTAAGAATGCCCTTTTCATAGCATTCAATTGCGCTGATTATGCCAGTAATCCTCAATTATTGATTTCGAATCTATTTGGTCATAAAAAGGGGAGTTTCACAAATGCAATAGCTGATAAGCCTGGACTTGTAGAAATGGCCAATAATGGAGTCCTCTTTCTAGATGAGGTTCATAGGTTACCACCGGAAGGCCAAGAAATGCTTTTCTACCTTATGGATAGGAAAAAATATAAAAAACTTGGAGAGAGTAAAGAGGAAACCAGTGTAAATGTAAGAATAGTCGCTGCCACGACTGAAGATATCAATTCTAGCATATTGTTTACATTTAAGAGACGATTCCCGGTAATAATAAAGCTACCTGGTCTCGATGAACGTCCCAAGGAGGAAAGACTAGTATATATTAAAAAGTTTTTCTTCGAAGAAGCATGCAAAATTAACATACCCATAAAACTACACGAAGCCGCCATTAAAGCCTTCATGTTTTATAAATGTGAAGGTAATATTGGTCAACTGATAGCAGATATTCAGGTGGCCTGCTCTAAAGGATACCTGAATTATCTTAATTCAAAGGATGAATACGTTAACATTTCCTTATCAGATTTACCAGAGCATGTGCAAAATGGCTACCCAAATATACATACACAGGGAAAGTTTAGTAATCTAAAATTTAGTGAAACCCTCATTACCCCTTCTGATGATTTTCAAAAAATTTATATGACCAGAAATCGATATATATTAGATAATAACATTTATAAGTATATTGAAAATAGGTTAGAGGACTTAAAAAATAAAAACATCTCTAATGAAAGCGTAGAACAAATCATGGAAAAGGAATTAGAAAGTATTACTGGAAGTTTTATAAAAGGCATAATCTCAAATGCACAATCTTCCAATTATGAACTACAAAATATTGTGGGAGAAAAAGCCATCAACATCACAAAATCTATGATAGAAATAGCTGAGAAATACATAAATAATATAGATGATACTTTATTTCCTTGTTTGGCTTTCCACTTGTCCGCTGCATTAAATAGACTGAACAATAATAAACCTATTATCAATATACAGCTAAAATATATCAAAGAAAAATTAAAAAATGAATATAAAATTGCCGAAGAAATGGTTTCGTATGTTGCAGAAAAGTACGAGATATTTTTCCCCGAGGATGAAATTGGATTTATTGCTTTATATATCAATCAAACATGTACTCGCTCCATAAAAGAGAGCAAACGAGTTGCAGTAATTGTGGCAACCCATGGAAATTCTGCTCAATCCATTGTAGATGTAGCTAATACTCTAGTAGGAGTTCAACACGCAAAACCCCTAATAATGTCTCTGGAGGAAAATTTCAGTACTACTTTACAAAGAGGTATCCAGCTAGTTAAAAATTGTGATGAAGGCAAAGGATTTGTTCTATTATCGGATATGGGTTCCCTTTGTTTTCTTGCTGAATTGATATCAAAGGAAACAGGAATTCCATCTGTATCCTTTGACAGGGTAGATACATTAATGGTTATAGAAGTATTAAGAAAGGCGATTTTACCCGATACGGACCTTAAAACTATAGAAGCCTTACCTCTTAATTCTAATAAATTAGCAATACCATATAACCCAACGATAAATATTAAATCCAGATCTAAAAAAGCCATACTTACCTTATGTATCACTGGTAAAGGATCGGCAATTAAAATAAAGGAATTAATAGAAACTTCCATACAGGGCGTAGGTGAACAAGTAGACATAATACCCATAGGGGCATTAAGTAGTCCAGATCTACATGATTTTATAAAAGAATTGTGCTTAAAGAAAGATATAATTGCAATCGTTGGCACAATAAACCCCAGTTATGAAAAAATACCCTATATATCTCTCAATGAACTTATAAGGGGAGAGGGAATGGTAAGACTAAAGCAACTCCTTAATATGAATGTAGCAACAGATAAAAGGAATATTAGTCATACTAATAAACTTTCCCAATTTATTCATCCAGAGGCTATATGGCCTAATAGAGTTTTCAAAACAAAAATAGAAATTTTAGATAGAATATCTGATGAACTATATAGTAATGGATTCGTAACCAATAATTTTAAAATAAACGTTTACGAAAGGGAGTTATTAGGCAATACCGTATATAGAAATTCCATCGCAATACCACATGCTACCACTGAAGAAACGATAAAACCAGTTTTAGGTATATTGACATTAAAAAACCCTGTTTTGTGGTCTGAAAACTATTATGCCAAGGTTGTCTTTTTCTTAGTCTTTAAAAAAGATAACTCAAAAATGTTAAATCTTCTGTATTCCATTGGAAACAACAAAACATTATTGGAAAGTATCTCTAAAGCTGATACCCGTGAGGATATTATTAGTAAAATTACTAGCTCCGTTGGAATCTAACCGCCTATCGAAACTACGTCGGTTAAAAGGGGGTATAAAAATACTCCCTTCTGATTTAATTCTATTCTATAATTTCTTCCAGAAGAAAGTCCTTATTTTCATTATAATATTGATTATTTTATACTATTATCTACTTTTATATTTTCAGCAATAAAGCTTTCCACATCGGTAGCTGTAGGCATATTTATTATTTTTGCCACCACATCTTCCATATCCTTCTTAGAAATATTTCTTATTATCCACCTTGCCTTTAATATGGATACTGAACTCATACTGAATTCATCTAACCCCATTCCTATCAATATTGGTATTAGTTTTGGATCTCCTGCCGCTTCTCCACACATTCCTACCCATATTCCTTCTTTATGCCCATTATCTATTACCTCTTTTATCAATCTCAATAATGCTGGATGGAATTGATTATATAAATGGGATATCTGTCTATTGCCCCTATCTACCGCAGTTGTATATTGTATAAGGTCATTGGTCCCTATACTAAAAAAATCCACTTCTTTAGCAAATAAATCTGATATTAATGCTACAGATGGTACTTCTACCATTATTCCCACTTCTATTTCTTTATTATATGATATATTTTCCCTTTTTAATTCCTCTTTTACTTCTTCTAATATGGCTTTAGATTCCCTCAGTTCTTCTATACTTGATATCATTGGAAACATTATTTTTATATTTCCATAGGCCGAGGCCCTTAATAATGCCCTAAGCTGTGTTTTAAATATATCTTTTCTATCAAGGCATAACCTTATAGCTCTATAACCTAGAAACGGGTTCATCTCCTTGGGTAGCTGTAAATATGGTAAGTCCTTGTCTCCACCTATATCCAGTGTTCTTATAACTAAAGGTTTCCCTTCTAAACTTTCAGCTACTGTCTTATAGGATTCAAACTGCTCTTCTTCTGTTGGAAGCTTATCCCTATCCATATATAAAAATTCTGTTCTATAGAGTCCTACTCCTTCTCCGTCATTTCTTATTACTCCATCTACATCCTTTAGCGTTCCTATATTTGCTGCTAACTCTACTTGAAAACCATCCTTTGTTACACTCTTTGAACCTTTTAATTCATTAAGGTTTCTCCTAAAAGATTCATAGTCTTCTTTTTCTTTTAAAAATTTATCTACAGTCTCTTGGTCTGGATTTAACAATACTATTCCTTTTTCACCATCAAATGCTACAATATCATTAGTTCTAACTTTATCCGTTATTCCTTTTACTGCTACCACTGCTGGTATTTCCAGAGTTCTTGCCATTATTGACGAATGGGCTGTTTTGCCACCTACCTCAGTTATAAATCCTAGAACTCTTTCCTTATTCATCTGTGCTGTATCTGAAGGAGTTAAGTCCTCCGCTACTATTATTACATCTTCATTAAGCTGAGATAAATCTAATTGTTCCACTTCCAGAAGAATTTTTATTACTCTATTAGTTACATCCTTTAAATCTGCTGCCCTTTCCTTCATATATTCATTTTCCATACTTTCAAAAATTTGAACAAGCATTTCTGTAATTTCTTTTATTGCCCATTCAGAATTTATCTTTTCAGTTTTTATCTTTTCTTGGACTTCACCAAAGACTTCTGGATCATCCAAGATCATATTATGGGCTTCAAATATCTTTGCTTCCTCTTCTCCTACATTTTTAAGGGTATGCTCATATAAAGCTTCTATTTCGGATTTTGCCCTTATAATTGCATCATTAAGTCTACTTAGTTCTCTTCCAATGTCCTCAATTGACTTCTTTATAACCTTAATTTCCGGATCTTTCTTCAAGAAAACCTTACCTATTGCCATTCCTGGTGATACGCCTATACCCTTCATCTTGTTCCCTCCTATTCACCAAAATTGTTGTCTATAAGCCCTTTTAACACCTCTACAGATTCCTTTGCATCTTCACCATTAGCCTTTATTATTAGCTTATCTCCCTTTTCCGCTGCCATGCTCAGTATTGCTATTATACTTTTTGCATTGTATTCCTTTTCATCCTTTTCTATAAAAATATTCGATAAAAACTTACCTGCTTCCTTGACAAATAAACTAGCAGGACGTGCATGTAGTCCAGTTTCGTTATTTAATATTACTTCAACTTTATGCATTATAATTCCTCCCCAAGAAAATAATTTAATTGATTGGGAAATAGGTTTTTAACCTACTTCCCAATCAACAATATTAGTTATTATACAAATAGTTTTGCTACCCACGCCATCAATACCGACCATAAATAAGGGGATGCAGTAGTTATCAATGTTCCCTCAGCTTCTATAACCCCTCCTCCAGCCAAATAGGCTTCAGTATATAATGGAGCTACCCATGTTGCACCATATAAAGCAACTGAATACATAATTACTAGATAAAGTACACCTTTTAATATATTGTTATCAAAATAAGGCATGGCTGCTGAAATCATGAAACCTGAGTGTACAGCTATGCAGCCCGCTGGTAGCACCAGTGACCCAGGCAATACGGCTGCAAGGACAAATAATATAGGGATAAACAATACATTGGTAACTATATTTGCAGGTTGTCCTACTCCCACAGCAGCATCAAGTCCGATGTAATACTCCTTATCGCCATATTTTTTTTGTAATAGATTTCTTGCTGCATTAGAAATAGGTACAAGACCTTCCGTCAAGTAACTTATTACCTGAGGGAATAATATAATAATTGCTGCAAAAGCAATTGCTGTTTGTAATGCCACGCCAACTCCAAGTCCAGAAATCAACGCTAATACAAAGCCTATAATAGCTCCAATAACAGTGGTATCTCCGAACATGCCAAGTTTAGCTTGCAAAGACATAGGATCAGCTTTTACTTTGTCCAATCCAATGGCATCAAATATTTTGTTGAACAATGGTGCCGGTAAAGCGTATACTGTTGATACAGGGTGGCAAAAAGATATGCCTTCTAATCCATAGGCCTCTTGCATTTTAGGAGCTTGTTTATCACCAATTATAAGGGATAAAGCACCTGTTGCAAAGAAGGCAACCCACGCCCATACATAACTATGAGTTACAAGATATACAAGTTGTGCTGATAAAAGCCAAGACCAAAAATTCCATATGTCTACATTAACGGTTTTTGTCCATCGTAATACAAGCATTACCACATTAAGTAAAATACCCAAAGGAATCATCAATCCTGCATATTTAAAGTTGAAAGCTGCTAAAATTTCAACTCCTACTCCACCATCTATTATGGGTAAGTTGATTCCGGTTCTTTCCGCTAAGCCCATACCTACAGGCATAATATTATTTATGGCAACATCTATCATCATATTAAGCCCAAAAATACCTATACCTACTCGTATCGCTGACTTTAGTGCTTGACCCACTTTTACTCTAAATGCAACGGCCATTATGAACATTATAATTGGTAACATAGCCGTAGCTCCTAAATTATTAATCCAATCGAAAAACCTCATAGTATAATACCTCCGCTCTCTATTTTTATATTATTTTTTATTTTGAAGTACTTCCACGATCTTATCTAAATCTTTTTCCATTCCTATACCTGTTAAAAAAGACATAGTTCTTATAACCGGGACACCTAAATTATCGGATAATAATGTAGACGTCACAATGACATCATAATTGGAAACATCACCTAAATCAGAAACCTTGGTAACAGTCATTTTCACATCAATATTTCTCTCTTTTAATAAATCCTTCAATTGTTCAGCTATCAATTTTGAAGTAGCCATTCCAGATGCACATACAACACAAATATTATACTTAGCCATAATTTATTCATCCTCTCTTTTTATTATATTTATTATTTCTTTAGAATTTTTGCATGAACATATTGCCTCCATCAATTCTACCTTCTGAATCATGTCCATTATTCCTCTTAAAGCTTCTAAATGAAATTCTGGTGTTTTAATTGCCAATAAAAATATAATCTTAGTATCAATTTCTTCATCTGGATCATCCATCTTTTTGAACGAAACGTTTTCTTTCAGAACTCCAACGGCTATTCCTGGATTTAACACATGACTATTATCTGTATGAGGTATAGCAATATTGAGCCCAATACCTTGAATCCCAGTTGGATAATCTTTTTCCCTTTCTATTACAGCATTTACAAAGGTATCTTTTACATAGCCTTCTTTAAATAATACATTGCCTAATATTTCTATCGCTTCATAACTATCCTGTACCTCTATTTCTGTTAAGACCAATTTTTCGTCAATCAATTCTATTAGTTTCATAGAAAAATCTCCTTGTCATAAATTAATGTCTATTTACGCCTTGTTATTAGACCCAAAAATCCTTATATAATGTCTAATCTTATTTCTCATTTCCTTTTTAGCCAAGTCTGTTCTTATAGGAAACTCCCAGCCAGGTTTTATATCTTGTGAATTAAAACCTTTCATAGCTGCAATATCCACATCGGTACCAATATTGATTTTGTTTATTCCTAGTTGAGATACCCTTCTAAGCTGTTCATCTCCAGTCATAGAACCCCCATGTAAAACTAAGGGTACTCTTACTTGTTTCTTTACTTCGATTAATCTATCAAAGTCTATTTTAGGTTTGCCTTTATACAACCCATGGGCGGTGCCAATGGCTATAGCCAAAGCATCTATCCCAGTCTTGGCCACAAAATCTGCCGCCATATCAGGATCCGTTAATGCATCCTTATCTCCTACTTGATATTCCTCTCCCAATCCTACATGGCCTAATTCCGCTTCTACAGATACACCAACGGAATGAGCAACTTTAACTAGTTCCCGTGTTTCTTCTATATTGATGTGATATGGCTGAGATGAACGATCTACCATAATTGAAGTGAATCCTGCCCTTATTGCTTTAATGCTTTCTTCATATTCCAAACTATGATCTAGATTAGTGCAAATAGGAATATCATATTTTGATTCTACAATTTTTACAATCTTGGCAAAATCATAAATATCAATAATATCTTCAAGCATTTCTCCAAAATTTAATATTATGGGAGACCTTTCTTCCCTAGCAGCTTCCAAAGCGGCACTTATTGTCTCAAAATTAAATACATTTACTGCAATTACAGCATAATTACCTTTGTTTGCATTACATAAAATAGGATTCAATGACACTAACATAATATACTCCTCCCTTCTTTAAATTTTTCATTCCTTGCTTGCAGGTTTAATATTGCAAGTTTGATACCAAGTTGATAAATATCCTCCTAATCCCCTCAATATTTGCAATGATATATTATCAAACCTTTATATCATGGGGATAATCTAAATAAAAAAACTAGATATAGCGTCGATTGAAAATTCCCCCTTCACAAAATATTCATTTATATTTTGTTGTTAAAAATGATGTTTATTTTGGTGGCATTGGAATAAATCCTAAAAAATCAGAAAGCTATCAATCATTGATAGCTTTCTAAATTAAAGTCGATTATTTTTTAAGCATTTATCAGTTTATCCAAGAACTCTAGAGAATAGGTTTCCACCTTCGCCATAAACACCCCATACATCCAAAGCTGCTTTTAGCTCTTTGTGGGTTTCTGCATATTCTCTCACTGGAATGTTCTTCATAGTAGCATCTATAGCTTGTCTAAATGCTTTACCTCCTGCAACAGCACCCATTGGATGGCCGTGTACTCCACCACCAGCACCGATTATAATATCTGTTCCTAAATCTTCTATAAGTTGTGGTACCATACCTGGATGAACGCCTGCAACAGCATTAACAAAAGTAGGGTTCAAATGATAGAACTTAGCCATACACATTTCATATATTCTTATATATTTATTTTTAAGCATTGGCATCTTACCATAAGGTACACAGTCGTTTATTATGTCACAACCTGCAAGTCTTTGTAATTTTGCATTATATAATTCAATACTCATTCCATAATAAGGTGAATCAGTAAATCCTCCTGCAGCTGTTCCATGTCCCAGTATAGGTACGTTAATTTCAGGGTCTTCAGCCAACATTCTCACTATAGGTAGACCAACTGCAAAAGTATTTACCATAAGAGCATTAGCTCCTGCTTTTATGGCCCTTATTGCATTATCTCTTATCTTGTCTGCTCTATCCGTAATATTAAGTGTAAATAACTTCTTTTCTCCTGTTTCTTTTTCAGCTTTTTCTATAGCCTTCATGTAAAGTTCAACTCTTTTTTCAAGAGGAGAGAAATGCCTATCTGCAGCTACTAGCTCATCATCCTTTATTATATCTACTCCACCTACAGCTGCATCATATAAATACTTTGCTCCTTCTTCAGGTGTACAACCTGCACAAGGTTTAATCATATTGTTTACAAGAGGTCTATCATGTATTCCCAATAAATCTCTAATACCTTTTACACCAAACTTAGGTCCTTTGAAATCTTTTACAAAAGATTGAGGCATTTCAATATCTAATAATTTTACATTTCCTCCACCAATATTTCCAGGTATAGCAGAATACATTTGTGCAAAATCAGGACCAAAGTTATCCCAAGGGAATGCCAATCTCATGAGGAAAATTCTTTCTTCATCTGCATTAAGCTGCCAAGGTTTTGTCCTATCAGGCACTTCATAAATACCTACTACTCTTGCAACATGATTTTGTACCAATTCAGGAGTTTCCCCCGGAACATCAAGCCATGTACCTGTAGTTTGTTCAATAGCCATACCAGCCGCTCTTGCAACTAAATCTGTAGTTCCAGATGCTCTTACTAAAAAAGTTGCTACAACAAATTTTTCTGCATCTAGTGATTCGGACATACAAACATAATCATAATTATACAATCTATTCATTTATATTACCTCCCTTTATTAATCAAATAAAACGCACTTTCTTAGTCCTTTTGCATTAAGCACATCATGAAAAGCCTGTTCAAGTTGTTCTAAACCTATTAATTCACTCTGTAATACTTTAGTTGAAAGTTTATTGTTAGCGACAAGTTTTATAGAATTAGCAAATCCTCTACTTGTATAGCTTACGGATCCTATTATTTTCGATTGACTATAATGTATTTCATTAGGATCAAATTCTACAGTTGTTGGTGGATAGGTACCTCCTAGAAGTACAAGTCTTCCTCCTACAGCCATAGCTCCTATACCCTGTGAAATAGGTATCTTTCCCCCTACTGAACAAATAATTGCATCTGCAAGTTCCCCATCATTGAAGTTTAATATTGCTTCATTTAGATCTTCATTTTTAGGGTTAACTACCATATCAGCACCAAGGGATTTTGCAACTTCTAATCTTTCATCAATAACATCAGATATAATTACTCTTGCACCCTTTAATT
This sequence comes from Clostridiaceae bacterium UBA5444, assembly GCA_002426575.1. Classification (GTDB taxonomy): domain Bacteria; phylum Bacillota; class Clostridia; order Clostridiales; family Oxobacteraceae; genus UBA5444. The sequence continues at coordinate 15,647 of DIRE01000056.1, forward strand.
TTGCAAGCTCTATGCATGTAAGTCCCATAAAACCTGCACCTATAATAAGCACTGTATCCTGTATTCCTATTTCTGCCTTCTCTACTCCATTTAAGCAACAAGCAACAGGTTCAACCAATACCGCTTCATGAAAACTTAAATTATCAGGTATCTTATAAACCAAATCAACAGGTACTGTCGCATATTCAACAAATCCTCCGTCTACAGTTACACCAAAGATTTCTTGATTTGAACATGCACCTAAGCCTACATGCTCCAATGAGCCATCTTTACAATTTTTACAATGACCACAGGTAATAATATTTCCTACCACTACCCTATCTCCAGTTTTGAATGTATCTTCGCTTACATCTTCTCCTACTTTTTCAATTATTCCTGAAGCCTCATGTCCTAAAACAAATGGGAACTTAGGCAAGGAACTTTTCCCGGTATACTTTTTAACATCCGTTGGACATACTCCACAAGCCTTTACTCTTATTAAAACTTCTCCACTTTTTGGTTCTGGTATATTAAGATCATCCCTAAGTTCTAATTTATTTGGCTCTAATAAAATTGCACCTTTCAATCCAATCACCTCTTTTAATTTCTCATACTATAATGTTAAAACTTAATGTCTAGCTGACTAGCCACAAACACCTCCTCTTCAAGGACATTAAATTTTAGCTATCAAACGTAATTAACATACGCATATAATAATTGCAAACTTTATGCCAATACAAACTATTCCATAAAATAAATAAAATACAGAGCCTACGGCCCTGTATTTTAGGTGGTTTATTATTTTTTTTAATTAATTGATATTATAATAAAACATTGCTTGAATAAAATGTTGAATATTAATTTATTATCTTGTAGAGTTTTTTAAAAGTTCATCTACTTCTTCTTCTGATAGTTGATAGTGGTAGAATTTATCATAGAATTCTTTTACTTCGTCCTCCATATCATAATCAAATATATCTGGATATAATAAACTTCCTAGCCATCTTACACCTAATACTCTATTAACAGATGGTGGTCTGTCGAACCAGTTGAAAGGTTTGTTGGGTATTTCATATATTTCTTCATCTTCCACTGCTTTTATACCCTTCCAAGCTGGATCTTTAAACATTTCCGAATAGTAACCTCCTCTTTCATCATCCCAGGAGATAATTAGGTCTGGGTTCCAAACTAGTAGCTGTTCTATGGACACTTCGGATTTACCTTTATCAGCCTTCACTTCTACCTTAGCTACATTTTCCCCACCTACCATATCTATTATTTCAGAATGCCATGAACCAGAGGGCTCAGTTTCTAATCCATTGGGGCCTTCTGCATAATATACCCTTATCTTCTCTTCTTCGGATAAATTAGATACCTTCTCCCCTATATCAGCCATGGTTTTTCTACAGTATTCTGCTAATTCTTGGGCTCTCGCCTCTTCTCCCATAACTTTCCCTAAAATCTCATATACCTCATCTAATTTATGTAAATTAGAGTCCAAAATTATTACTGGTTTTCCCGTTTGTTCTTCCAATTCTTCTGCTTTTGATAGGGAAGTTTCAATTACTTCTTCCATAACTATCAAAACATCTGGATCTGCCTTTAAAAGCTCCTCTATATTTACGGCATTCTTGCCAGCCCCACCTAGATTGGGAAGAGAGTGATATTCTTCCGCTATAAACCTTTTTTCCCCTTCACTTAAATCATAATTCCATCCTACCATATTCTCAGGATTTAAGGAATACAATAGAATTGTTCCTGTAGGCAAAGTAGCAAAAACCTTATCCGCCTTTTCTGGTAGGATGATAGTTCTTCCAGCCATATCTTCCACTTCTATCTCTTCCACAATCTGAGGGGATTCCCCTTCTATATTATTCTCTTCCTCCTTGGCTACCTCACTACTACATCCAGCTAATGTGGATAATATAATTATCATAACAATAAATAACGAAATATGTTTTTTAAGCATTTTTATCTCCCCTTTCAAATTATAGGTAAGCACATTTTCATGGTCTTGTTCTTCGAATTTAATTCTACAACTTTTAATTCTACATTATATAAATCCTGTAGATCACTTTCCTTTAAATTTTTGTTTGGTTTATCTATTTCAATTACTCCCCCATCCCTTACTAGTAGAGCCTTTGTTCCATATAGAAAGGCGTGTTCTGGAAAGTGGGTAGCCATTATAATAGTAATTCCCTTATCTGTACATTCTTTTAAATGTTTTAGCATAACCATCTGATTGCCAAAATCTAGATTATTTGTAGGTTCATCCATTACTATTATCCTCGATTGCTGAGCTAAAGCCTGGGCAATCTTTATCAATTGCCTTTCCCCTCCACTTAATTGAGAATAGACTTTATCTTTAAGGTGGGGAATTTTAAGGGTTTCCATAGCCTTTTTTGCAATTTCCTTATCTTCCTTAGATGGGGAAGAAGCAAAATTCAAATAGGATGTCCTTCCCATTAATACTATATCCATACATCTGTATTGGAATGTGGCGCTAAAAGCCTGGGGAATATAGCTTATTACCTTAGCCCTTTTCTTCCAAGGCCAATCTTTAATAGTATTTCCATTTACCAATATATCTCCCTCATAGGGTTTTAATAGGCCTATTATGGTTTTTATTAAAGTAGATTTCCCAGAGCCATTAGAACCTAATATACAAATTATATCCCCAGAATTTCCAGTGAAATTTACATTTTCTAATACTTTTTTATTCCCATATCCGCAGCTTAAATTTCTAATTTCTAACATGAATTCAACTCCTTCCCCTATTCAATAGTAAAAATATAAAAAATGGCGCTCCTATTAAGGATGTGAGTATCCCAAGGGGTATCTCCACCGTAGTAAGAGCTCTTGCAATATTATCTATCAATAATAGGTATGAACTGCCTAATAAAATAGTGGTAGGCAATAAAACTTTATAATCCGGGCCTACTAATATCCTACTAAGGTGGGGAATTACAAGGCCTATCCATCCAATTACTCCGCTAATGGAGATAGAAGCAGCAGTCATTAATGTAGAGCATATGATTACTATTATCCTTATTTTCCCCGTGTCTAATCCCAAGGTTTTAGCTTCGTCTTCATTTAAAGAAAGAACATTTAACTTCCACCTTAGTATATATAAGGGTATTATCCCTAGAAGTATAGGTATGGAAACCGAGCTTATATCCCTTGGCATTACACCTGAAAGGCTTCCCATAAGCCAAAAGGTTATGGCTGGCAATTTATCTTCTGTATCCGCAAGGTATTTTATTAAAGATGTGAAGGAACTAAATATGGAGCCTATTAATATTCCTATAATTACAAGGATAATCAAAGGATCATCCTTGACCTTTAAACTAATTAAATATACCAATGCCACCCCTAATACTCCAAATACAAAGGCGGATAATTGTATACCCAAGGTGTTAAAGGAAAGAAATATACCTAAAGCTGCTCCAAAGGCAGACCCGGCTGAAACCCCCAATATATCAGGGGACACCAAAGGATTTTTGAACATTCCCTGGTATACCGCGCCTGAAAGGGATAAAGATGCCCCTACCAATATTGCCCCTAGTATTCGAGGAAGCCTTATTTGAAAAACTACGGTTTCAATGGTGTCAGGCCAGGTTTTAGCTATAGGTAAAACCTTAGACAAAAATACCTTAAATAAGGTTACAATATCAACAGGATATCTTCCAATAGCAAAGGATAGGAGAAAAATCCCAATAAGTAGTATTATAAATGGATATGTACTAGTAGATTTATTTTCTCTTCTGTCTAAAATCTTCATAATTTATCTCCTTTATCGTTATTTTTTTATTCATATAACGCCCTCAAAAAAATTAGATATCCTCAAAAAATTTTTCATAAAGCCTTTCTACAGTTTCCTCTGCCTCTTTTGAAAAATCCTCATAGGTCCTTATCAAACCCTCCGCCTTTGGAGTTAATCGGGAGCCACCTCCATCTATACCGCCAGTTTCAGTTTGTAGCAAGGAATACCCTAACAATTTTTCCGCCCTATTAATAATAGACCAGGCCTTACTATAGGACATATTTAATTCCCCTGCCGCTTTATTTAAACTTCCCAACCTTCCCACTGTTTTTAATAATATGCAAGGACCTCTGCCAAATACCTTTTCTCCATCCTCCACTATCCAAAATCTACTTTCCAATTTCAAATTTCCCACCCCTAATACACTTTATTCTAATTCTACCATATTATTAGGTAAATTGGGGGCCTTTTTCCCATATTTTACTGCTTGAATTTCTGCCATAATAGATAGAGCTATTTCCTCTGGGGTTTCTCCACCTAAATCCAATCCTATTGGAGTATAAACCTTTGATAATTCTTCCCTTAAATATCCCTTTTCCAATAGATTGTTGAAACAGGTCTTTATTTTATTTTTACTTCCTATCATACCTATATATTTTGCATTGGTTTTCAATACCATTTCCAAAGCATCCTGATCATAAATATGACCATGGGTCACAATGACTATATAGCTATTATTATGGATATTCATATTCCCCAAGCTTTCCACTATATTACCATATACAAGGTTTTCCACATCAGGAAATAATTTAGTATTTAATCTTTCCTTCCTATCATCCAAAACTGTAATGGAATAACCCAATATATTAGCTATCTTGCATACTCTTTCAGCTACATGACCTGCCCCAGCGATTATTAAATTTTCTTCAGGATTGTAAACTTTTATAAATATACTAACATTTCCTCCACATATCATAGGAAGGGTATTTTTACTGTTTGAGGAACTATCCAAATTATAATCTATTAATTTAGTTTCTTTGTTTTTAATACAATTTACAGCATCTTTCTTTGCTTTTTCCTCTAAGATTCCACCACCAATGGTGCCTTCTATTAAATTACCATCTTCATCTACTAACATGGTACTACCAATTCCCCTTGGTGTGGAACCATCAGCCCTTACAATGGTTACTGTGGCTATAGATTGATTGTTTTCTATGTATTCATTGAGCTTTGATAAAACTTTTCTATCTCCTATCATATTACTTCTCCCTTCTAATTATGTTTAAAACTCCATCTCCGATTATTTTAGCTTTATCAGAAATAGTAAAGGCATATTTCCTTATACATCTAGGGTCTATATCTCCTATTTTCAATCCTTGGTGTACAAACAATCCTTCCTTTATCATACCTCTAAGGATACCATCAAACTTTGCTATTACTTCTTTGTCTCCCACTTGGCATATTATATCTCCCTTTTTCACTTTATCTCCTATATTATAGAATGCCTTAACTACGCCAGAGGAAGGAGCCCAAAGAACCCTTTCTTCTGTATATCCCATAACTTCTCCAGGAATTCCCGTATTTTCTGCTGCCTTGCCATTATATATGATTTTTCCTAAGTTAGGGCTTCTATTACTTTCTATTACTAAATCCACATCTACTCCAGCTTCAAACCCAGGTCCTATACCTATGGTTATAGGGGCCATGTCCTTTGTAGTTCCAAGGTTTACTTTAGCAATAATAGCATCTACTACTACCGAAGGTTTTATCTCTTTGATTATATCCCCTTTTCTGTCTATATATACGGGGATAGCGTCCAAATCCCAAATTCCATAAATCTCTTCTTTATCCTTGGCTAAAATTCCTTTAATCCCTTCTACTACAACTTCTTTTTCATATACTGCCTCACTAAAAGCAACCGCCCTTCTAACGGTTAGGGGTTTATCTATTTCTAGAATAATCACCTTATATCCTGATTTATGAAGTTTATAAGCTATTCCTGTTGCTAAATCTCCCCCACCTCTTATTATTATTGTTTCCACTTAATCACCCCCATTTTAATAGCCATACTATAATTCTAAGACGGATATAGATTACGCTCTACATTTCAAGTTTATTCTACTGCTCTTTTATTGTACTACAATTGTATACAATTGTGCAAAGTAATTAGGGGTTTGGTGAATGTCCTCTGGAATATAGTTAATCATTATTATCATCCAAACTATATAAAGGTTTTTTTGTTGTATCACCAAGTATATTTAGTATCTCTCCCAAAAAGATAATATGATCTCCAGCCTCAATTTCTTTTACCACTTTACATTCAAAAGCTACATAACTTTCCCTTAAAATAGGGGTGTTTATATGATTTGATTGTATTAATTCTAAATTGTACTCTTCAACCTTATTTATACTACGTCCAGAAGTTGTACTGCATTTCCAAGCTTCATCTTTTATATCTTCACTAGGCAAACACAAACTAAACTCTTTGCTTAACCTTATATTTTCATTTGTATAATTTCTATTACTTAAACAAATTAATAATAAGCTAGGGTTCCTTGATACATATGTCCACCAAGAGATTCCCATAACATTAACTTTATTACTACTATCAATTGAAACTACTAATCCAAACGGACGTGGGGAGCTTATCTTCTGTGCCAAATTTAATGTTATTTCTTCCATAAGGTCAAACTCCTTTCCAAAATTTTTATATGACAACGAACTAGATAGTTTTTTTAATCAGATGAAAGCAGCATTCACCTGATTAAAAAACTACTACTCAAAATTTAATTTTGCCTATTCAATAAATAAATTTTTATTATATCTACATATATCTTTATTTAATACCTTTTCGACTTCTACCATATTATCTCTATACTTCATACCCGAACCTAATATTAATTTATCCATAGGGACCTTAATAATAGATACTCTTGTGCCAACTGATGTCTCCGCAGATATTATAGGTTTACCTGTATCCATATTCATAAGCATAATTAGATCAGGAAATGTAGCTAACCTTTCTCCATTATACTCTAATGTCATATATTCATTCCACACATCTATAATGTATTCTTTTTTCTTATTAACAATGTATATTTCTCCTATATCAAAACCCTTGTGAGTTTTTAATTTTTTGTCCCTTAATATACCCTTATCTATTATCTCTCCTCCAGCTACATTAGTCACCGCTTCTATCATCGATATAGCCCCTTTGTTGCTCTTATCTAAGAAAGCTTTTCCAATTTTTATTGCTTGATTAACAGCACCTATAGCTCCATGATACTTTATATAGTTAGCTTTAACTGGATTCCTTGCTACAGCTACAAGTCCACCAGCATGTTCTGATGTTTGTCTTATTATGGATGATGTTGTACTAACGCTGCCTTTAACAAAAGTCTCTACATATTTACCTTTATCTTTGTTTCCTCCTACTGCAGATTGATAAGATATAAAGGTTTTACTTTTATTTAACATCATTGACCCCATAACTCCCGTAGGATGAGCCCTACCATTAGAAGGTGCATCTACTACTGGTATGCCTAATATGGCCGATTGTATCCAACCATTTATTGTAGCTACCGCTCCATTTTCATTACTTATTACTCCCAAAATATTCATATCGGTGTTTTTAATAAGGTTTTTTAATGCATTTACATAATCCATTGGATTAACACAACGATTGGAAGCTGCAGGTGCCCCTACAAGACTTACAGTACAAATATAACTATCCGATGGCAGTTCTGATATATCAACAAGTTGAGGTGTACCCATAGCAATAGCTATATTCGCTAATTCTATGCCATCTTCTATCCATCCTCCACCCCCACCACCTAGGAAAGCGCCACCATAGACTGCAGGTAACACTATATCTTTATTTATTATCACTTGCATGCATCCTTTCTAGAAATGGTACATACCTTATATCCTTTTTCAATTTATCTTCATGAATAGATGCCCCAGCTTTTACTATTGCTGCCATTTCTACCGCACGCTTTACTACGCTTTTAGCTGCTGTAAAAGTTATATCTGTATCTAAATCTTTTGCATCATACAACTGCTTCATTGTATCTCTATCCGTCTTATTATTAGTCCATCCTTGGGCTCCTGTATAAGAATGCCATCCATCTCCAGCTATAGGAATACTGTTTAATAAAACAGAATGCTGAAGTATAAAACTAGTGGCAAGCTCTTGTCCACCAAAGAAATGCATCCCTTGACACAGAGCACCTATTACTTTCATATGACGCATAGATGATACTTCATAATATCCGTAAAAACAGTTACCTAACCTATCAATAAAACTTTTAAGCTGTCCCGGAATTGACATATGGTAAACAGGGAAAGAATATATTATTACATCCGAATTTATCCAAAGCTGTCTCAAATCTTCAAAATCATCTTTTAAAATACATTGACCTTTATTTTCGTTACATTTAAAACAACCTATACAGGACTGTATTTTCTTGCCTGCAAAACTATATATTGTCGTTTCCACAGGAAAATCTATATTATCTATATCTTTCAATGTTTCATTTAAAAGGTAATAGCTATTACCTTTTCTTGGGCTGCCACTTATTCCAAGTAGTTTAATTTTACTATCCATCCAATCCCCCTCCAATTAAATATTATCTGAATATTGAACCTGAGGTAACCTTCCTAACTTTTCTAACTCAGAAGCAACAAATTGTAATCCTAAACTTTCATATACTTCAGCCTTAGGCCAGCTTGTTTCTTTATCCCAGCCATGCAAATCATAATATTCATCCAACATCTTATCCAATATTTCTTTTGTTATCATTATGCCTTTCATGGGACCAGTTTTTATTGGTTCATTCATTATTCTCCAAGGAAGAGTATCAATGGATCTATCTGCACCCCTACGAACATTAAAAGATTTTTCTAGAGTTATCGTTCTTCTACCTGCCTCCATTATTTTCTCTTCTGTCATGGGTATTCCTGTAGCAAGTTCAAATAATTCTGCCATCTCCTTGGGACCTATTGCGTAAGCTAAGGTTGTAGCAAAAGCACAAATGCCTAAAGAATCAGTTGCCACATAACAATCTTCATGCCATCTAACTATATCAGCCCTTTTCTCTACAAGATAAGGATTTGCATACTTTTCATCACCGCATATCTTTTTTATAAGCTCTTTACCTTCCGGTGTTCTAGCGGATTCTGCTACACACTCTGTCAAAAGATGATCAGGTCCTCTCATATTAACAGCAAAAGCCAATGAATATCCTTTTCTCAATCTAATCTCTACACGTGATTGCTCTAAACCCTTCGCCTGTACAGCCCACTTCCATGAATCGCCACCGACCTTTTCAGAAGCTTTTTTGACTCCGTCTGCAAGTATGTTTCCAAATCCATCCCTATGGGCAATTTTGCCCAACATTTCTATCATAGCATCACTGTTACCAAACTCTAATTCTATACCATCTGTATCCTCAAAGGATAAAACGCCTCTTTGTACACATTCCATAGCCCATTGTATTACGGAGCCTGCAGATATGGTATCCATACCATAGATATTGCAAAGCTCATTTCCTTTAAGTACTGCTGGCATATCTAATACACCGCATCCAGAACCTAATGCCGATAATGTTTCGAATTCGGGTCCCCCTGCATAACTGCCCTTGTATTTACCCTCATTAACTTCAGTATATCTGTGACATGCTATACCGCATGACCCACATCCGCTATTTCTTTTTAAATACTTACCTTCATTTAGGTTTTCACCACTTATTTCATAAGCTCCTTCTATATGGCTTTCCTGAAAATTATAAGATGGAAGAGCATGAGCAGCATTTACAGTATTAATAATATTGCCTGTACCAAATTCTGTTAATCTCATAGCACCAGTATCCTTACTCAAATCATGCCTTAATTCTACTGCTCTTTTATTAAATCCATACGAATCATCAACTACTAAAGCCCTCTTTCCTCGAATAGCTATAGCTTTTAACATCTTAGAGCCCATGAGCATGCCTGTTCCTCCTCGGCCTGCAGCACTATAGATATTAAACATAATACAACTAAAATCCACCATATTTTCTCCTGCCGGGCCTATACATGCAACCTGAACCCCATCATCTTTCAAATCCTTTTTTATAGTTTTCACTGTCTCTCTTGAATCTTTGCCCCATAGGTGAGAGGCATCCTTTATTTCCACTGTTCCATCGTTAATTGATATATATACAGGCTTTTCAGATTTGCCTAATATAACTAAATTACTATAACCTGCATATTTTAGCTCTGAACCCCAGTGACCTCCCGTTGAGGATTTTAAATATAATCCTGTTGTAGGACTTAGACAAGTTACAGTAACTCTACCAGAGGAAGGAGCATGAGTTCCAGTTAATGTACCTGCACCAAAAATCAAAGGATTATTTGCGTCAGATGGCAGAGTATCGTCCCTTGTCCAATCCCAAAGAAGTTTTGCATTTATACCTCTTGAGCCTATATACTTTTCTAAGTCTTCCTTGGAAATTTCCTCTTCCCAAACTTTTTGGTCTGACAAGTCTACAAATAATATTTTATAAGGAAAAACATTTAACATTCATTAACCCTCCCTAAATATCACTATCACTAATTTTTATGGCTCCAGAAATACAGGATGATACACATGCTGGAGTGCCATTGCAAAAATCACATTTATATACTTTTTTATTTTTAACCCTAATTATTCCATAATGACAACTTTTAGCACATAGCCCACATGCTTTACATTTATCATAATCAATTACAGGTATCCCATGATTTTTACTCAAACTAATAGCATCAAAAGGGCACACTTCTATACATTTTTTATCAGTACAGTTGCTACACGAGCATACTTGAGACGATTCTATAGGTTCATCTTTTACTATTTTCATTACAGCATTTTCATAGGAAAAAGCTTCTGTATTGGCAAAAGAGCAAGCTAAAACGCAAGCCATACATCCAGTGCATTTATCGCTATCAACTTCTATGACTTTCATTTTTATACCTCCTAAATATTTCAAGTTTATCCTAAAATGGCTGGGCCACATAATAATTCATATGTAACCCAGCATGTTTATTAATTATTAAAAGAATTTTTCCGCTACCTCTACTGGCGGATTTGGTGTAAACTTCGATACTATAATCATTAATATAATATTGATTGGAAGCACTACTAGAGTTGCTGGAATATTTTCTGGTCCAAACAATATCCATAAAAGTCCTGCTATCAAACCAAATGCACATCCAAATATACCAGCTTCCCTGGTAGTTCTTTTCCAAAACAATCCTAATAACAATGGTGGGAATAATACAGTTGGAATAAGTATCATTATGAAATTATACAATTCTATAACTAATGCCGGCCTTATAAGGGCAATTATTGTAGCAAATATACCTATTAATAATGTGAATATTCTTGATACCTTTACCAAATCCTCTTCTGTAGCATTTTTATTATATATTTTGTTATATAAATCATGAGTAGCCAAAGAACCTGCAGATAGTAGCTGATTATCTAATGTAGATTGTATTGCAGATATAACTCCAGCAACTATTAATGCAGATAGAACAAATGGTAGTTTCATTATTATAGTGGGAAATACTTGTTCAGTATTAGCCAGCTCCGGTACTATTATTCTACCAGCCATACCAATAAGTCCTATAGCTATATAAGTAGCTGCGAGAATAAGAGCGCTAATACCTACAAAACTCCCAGCAACCTTTTTTGACTTAATTGAAAAATAAATCCTATGATAATATATGGCACAGGGACACGTAAGTCCAATACCTATAGCCATACCTATAGATTGTCCTAAGGGTACTGCACCTCTTGCATCAATGCTATGCATAGCTCCAGGAACAAGATTAGTTATGCCCCCTTCAATATTTGCAATAACACTGTTTATATTTGCTATTCCCCCAGCTGATTTAACTGAAGCAATAGCTGCTATAAACACCCCTATAGTAAGAAGTATAAACTGTACTACATTTGTCCACGCCACACTATACATACCCCCTGTAACTGTATAGGCTAAGAATATTGTAGCAACTATTACAACTGCCCAAAAGTAGCTTATTCCTAAGAATACCTCCATTATAGTCCCAATTCCCGTAAGGCCTATAACAACATATATAAACATATAAAATGCATTAAATAGTCCTTGAAATCCTCTCATAAATTTTTCATCATAATATCTGGCACAAAATAAGTCTGAAGTCGTATACCATGTATAATTACTGTTATATATTTTAGGCGAAAAAATTTGGAGACCTATCCAACCGAGAGCAACGCCAAGCCCATACTTTATAAGAAATGACCATCCATATCCATAAGCAAACCCTGTGTACCCAATTATTGAAGCTGAACTAATAAAAGATGCAGCAAAAAGTGGAATGGCCACACCAAGTCCAAAACTTCTAGAAGCAACATAATAATCATCAATATTTTGTGTCTTTTTATAACCCAAGTAGCCTATATACACCATTACAAAACAATAGATTACAAATATAATCCAATTCCAAGTGTAATTCATATCTACTTCCCCCTTTGTATTTTGGGACCTCGTTAAATTTTAAAGGTACCTTTAACCCTTTATATTGATCTCTTTATTAATTTCTTCATCCTTTTTAAAGATATAAGGTAATGACATAAAAAATGATAACAATGACATCCCTAGAAATATAGCTAATATTGTCATGGACTCTGATGTGAAATTCATATATTCCACCTCCTAAATCTTATTCAATGCTTTAAGAATCTTTTCAGGAGTTATAGGTAGTTCTGTAAGACTTACCCCAATAGCATCATATATTGCATTTGATAATGCGGGTCCAGTTGTATACATCGGATGCTCACCTAAACCTTTTCCTCCTAAAGGACAATCCTTGGCAGGATTTTCAATAAACAATGAAATATTTTCTTCAGGAATATCTTTAGCTGTAGGTATAATATACTGTGTGAAACTTGGTGTTTCTTGTCTACCATCTTTCATAATATATTCCTCAACAGTGGCTATTCCTGTCATCATAACTGCAGCACCAAGCACTTGTCCCCTTGCACTATCCGGATGAATAGCTTTACCAATATCATGACAATTGGCAATTTTTAAGACCTTTACTTCTCCAGTTTCTTCGTCAACCTCTACATCTACGGCTCCACTTATAAATGTTATCCCATGCTTTTCAACAGGGTCATGGCCTTCAAACCAACCAGATACCGAAAGATTAACTCCATTGTAGTAACAATAATCCATTAAATCATCAAATTCTATAGCTAATTTATCACCCAAATAAAAATCACCATTTTTAAACTCTACATACTCTCCAGTTTTTAGATACTTTTTAGCAACTTCTTCTAGTCTAGCTTTTAACTTTTTAGCGGCATCTAATACTGCATTTCCACAGTTTACGGTACCTCTGGAAAATCCTAAAGAACCTGCTTTAGGTGTTGTATGTGAATCGCAATAGATAATGTTTATTTTATCTTCAGAAATATCCAAAATCTCAGATGTTAATTTAGTGACAACCCCTGTAATTCCTTGTCCTACTTCCGGAAATCCTATGCGTACATTTATTGTTCCGTCTATAAACATAGTCATATCAGCACCTGTTCCCCTATATCCCGGGGTATTACCAATTTCAAAACTAGGCATACATGTTGCAATACCACGCCCAACCTTTTTGCCAGGCTTTGCCTTAGGCTTGGGACCCATAGCTTCAAGGACTTTTTCAAGAGTTTCATCTGCTGATATACTATTTGAAAGAAGTTTCCATGGTGAGCCGGGAAAATGAGTTTCTAATTGGTCTTCCTTAACAAGGTTGATTATTCTTATTTCCTCTGGGCTTATACCTACCTTTTTTGCAGCCTTATTCATCAATGTTTCTATCATAAAGGCAGACTCGGAAGCACCAAACCCCCTAAATGCACCTATTTCTGCATTATTCGTTTTGTATATCTTTCCATGTATATGCATATTATCTATCCAATAAGGTCCAAAAGCACATCTAACTGCAAAGTCTAAAGTATTCCTTGTATAACCGGCATATGGACCTGATTCAGATATTATCTCAACAGATAATGCTAATATTTTACCCTCTTTATCTAAACCCATTTTTGATTTATAATAAAGTTTATGCCTCTTACAACTAGGAAGAAAGGACTCTTCCCTTGTCCATACCATCTTTACTGGTTTCCTAATCAGTTTAGCTATTAGGGCTAAATATACCTGGACAGAGTTACTATGTTTGCCACCAAAAGCTCCACCTATATATGGAGAATATAATCTTACCTTATGAAATGGTAAATCTAGAGCCTTACACACCATCCTATGATGCCTTGAGAGATTTTGAGATCCATAACAAACATTTATAACCCCTTGATTATCCACATAAGAATATCCTGCCTCAGGTTCTATATAGGAATGCTCTGCGTAGGGAAAATAACATTTATTTTCGACTATTATATCTGATTTAGAAAAACCTTCTTCTAAATCACCTTTTTTTATCTCTTTATCCCAAAATAGTGGATTTTTTGCCATTGCTTCCTCTATTGTAAAAACACCTGGTAATGGTTCATATTCTACCCTTATCTTTTCCAACGCTTCCTCTGCAATTTCTTCATTCATAGCTACAACTATAGCTAAAGCATCTGCTAGAAATTTTACTTCTTCCCCTTCGCCTACAAGTATGGGCCTATCATAGGGTTCAAAAACTGCAGCAAGATTAGAACCTTCAACATCCTTTCTAGTTATTATTCTCTCAACACCAGTAATTTTTTCGGCTTCAGATGTATCAATTTTTTTAATCTTAGCGACAGGATATTCAGGCCATAAGATTTTTGCATGTAACATACCACCCATAACAAAATCTCCGCTATACTTTGCAGCACCTGTAACTTTTTCTATAGCATCATTTCTAAAAGGTACAGCTTTATTCACAATCTTCGCCCCCCCATTCAATAGATTCTATAGCTTCTATAATCTGCTCATAGCCGGTACACCTGCACAAGTTTCCTGCTATAGCATATTTTATCTCCTCTTTAGTTGGATTTGGGTTCTCATCCAATAATGCCTTAACGGACATTACCATTCCGGGAGTACAGTATCCACATTGTATTGCTGCTTTTTCTATAAAGGCTTTTTGTATTGGATTAAGTTGTCCATTTTTTGTAAGCCCTTCAATAGTAGTTACTTCTTTTCCATCAACGCTACCTATCAATGCCATACACGAATTCACATTCTTGCCATCAATTAATACAGTACAGGCACCACATTCTCCCGTTTCGCACCCCTTTTTTGTTCCTGTAAGATCAAAATGTTCTCTTAAAACATTCAATAAAGTCCAATGAGGTTTAGCATCTATTGATACTTTTTTACCATTTAGTAAAAACTCAACATTCACATTACATACCTCCTTTTGCCAATTTAATATATCTTCCACAATTAACTGCCGCTATATGTTTTCTATATTCACTACTGCCTCGAATGTCACTAATTGGGCTTATGTCATTACTTACTATACTTTTTAATTCTTCAATAGTTTCCTCTTGGCATGTTTTCCCCACTAGATACTTTTCTGCCCTTTCAAGCCTTTTAGGTGTAGGACCTACAGCGCCAAGTACCACTCTTGCCTCTTTAATTGTTTCATCTTCGTTAAAGTTAATTTTTATAATGCCATTCACTATTGAAATGGCGAGAGCATTTCTTTTGCCGACTTTAAAAAACTTTTCATAATCCCAATCCTGTTTTTTAACTTTGAAACATTTAATAATTTCATCATGCCTTTTAATAGTTTTCTTTGGACCAATTACAAAATCCCTTATACTTACTTCCCTACTGCCTTTTTCAGATACCAACTCAACCGTAGCATCAAGTGCACATAATGCAAGCAATCCATCTCCTGCAGGGGAAGCAGTCTGTACATTCCCTGCCAACGTTCCAACATTTCTTATTTGCGGCCCTCCTACTTCCTGTGCCGCCTCCACCAGGGTAGGAAAGTTATTTTTTATGATATCGTTTTCCACAATTTGGCTAAAGGTAGCGGCACCTCCAATATAAATCGTGTTTCCCTTCTCTTCAATAAGTTTGAGTTCTTCTAAATCTTTCACATCAACTAGCTTTGTGGGGGAAATGCTTTTGTACCTTAGTTGAATCATAATATCAGTTCCCCCCGAGATGACAATTACATCATTAGTATTCAAATGTTGTAATGCTTCCGACAGTGATATAGGTTTTACATATGTAAAGCCTTTTTGCATATAGAACCCTCCTTTTGCACAATTAGTGCGGGATAAAATTTTTACTATAAATCGATTTTCTGTAAATGTTTCAATGAACCATATAATGATATTAATTTTTTATATTCTTGATTGTCATATAATTTACATTTTCCACATCCATAATATTTTGCTACCTCAACGCAGAACCTAGATACCATTTCTATGTCAGCAAAATTAGTAGCTCCCGTAGCACTACCTGCAACTGAGGTCTGTGTTGTAATAGCTACACCTACTACAGGTGAATCCGTTATTGTACTAGGCTGCATTATACTATTTATGTGGTATAGATTGTTATTATATGATGTAATATCTTGAGTTGAAATTGCAATAACTGCAGGAGGTAAGCCTGTAGTTGTTGACATAATATCTAAAAGATCATCACTAACTTTTAATATATAGCCTTCTTTAACTGTAGGAGTAATGGCAAAGCCCCTCTGATTTAATATTCTGTTGCCTTTAGTAGTATCCACTGATAAAACTGCATCAGCCTCAGAATCTACGATGTTTTTAAGTAGAACATCTACTGGCAAAGGTAACCCAAGAAAAGGTACAGGTTCTCTAGGTGTTATGGGTGCAGTATTACATATATGAGTAGTTACCACTACATCTCCTTCAAAGTAACATCCTCTACTTTGCATTTCAGCAATCTTCAGAGCAGCAGTCAAAACGGATAATGCACCATCCCCATCGGATACAAACCCTTTCATTGTAGGATAAGCACCTATTCCACCCAACTGTCCAACAAGGTTAATAGTTGGACTAGTACCCCCTTTTACTTTCCCTTTAAGCCCTGGTAAAATGATTTTAATAAATTCAACATCTCCATATTCACCTTCAATAGCTTTTATAGATACATTCGTGCATCCTACTTCATCAAATAATTTCTTCACTTCCAAAGCCTTAACTTTTGGATTATCAAGAATATCAAATACTTTTAGAACGTGTTTTAGTACCAATTTATAGCCACCTCCGATTAAATTATTGATTCCTTATTTAAAATTATATGTAATAATATGAATCCTGTCTTTGTACGACTATTCCGAATTTTTTAGCTTTTATTATACTAAAAATACAACCTTCCCATAATTTCAATACATTTAAGAACTAAAAATACAAACTAATTTAGATAAACATAATCAGCATATAGGTATTTGCAAAATTTATGCCGGAACCAACAGTTCTGTAAAATCAAATAAAACACAGGGCTTAAGCCCTGTGTTTTATTAAGGTTACAACACATTGTAAATAATGAATTTTCTGATATTCTTATAAAATTCGACCTGAATAAAATGTTGAATATTAATTTGATAAAATATACTTTGGCTATATTCAATCTAAATCACTAATATTTAAATTATATATTCTTACCATTTACATATATCCGTAGGGATGGTATAATTGCGTTGGCATGCCGACATTATATATTTAAATTTTTAATTTGCCAAACATGGTTTTATAAACAAAATACCTATTTTGGGGGGGGTAAAATTATGAGGGTTAATGTTAATTTATCAAAGATACTATTGATGGGCAATAAAGATATACCTACTAGGCTTGAATTATTATTTGATCAAGACACTATCAAATTAGAACAACTCATATCAAAACTAAACCAATTATATCCACCCATAGATTTTAACATTGCCTTAATTATCATTAATGGCAAAATAATTAGTGATGATCAGATACTAATACATCATGAGGACAAAATAAGCTTTTTTCCGCCTGTAATGGGTGGATAATACTATTTAAGATATTTATATGTTTTAATTGCAAAGTTTATTTTAAAATGAACTTCAGGATCATCCAGATTATAAGTCAGTATTTTTTTAATTTTATCCAAACGATAGATGAGAGTATTTCTATGAATATATAAGGCCTGGGAAGCTTTTACCAAAGAACACCCTGAATCAAAGTAAACTTCCAAAGTATGAATTAAATCAGAATTTGGGTCGTTTTCTTCACTATTTATTAATGGGCCTATGTATTTACTGCAAAAATCATTTAATTTCGATTTTGGTTCATAATTTATAATTATTTCGTAAAAATCTAGTTCATCGTAAAAGATAACTTTTTTTCTTATATAATTTTTTTTATCCATTTCTATAGCTGCAACAGATTTTTGATAACTAAGTTTTATTTCATAAATATTTTTTACAGGAATACCGATACCTATATATAGGTTAACCGCAAACTGATTACCTTTTTCTATTACGTTGTCTATGAAAGTACTTACATACTTTTTGTAATCTTTAACCTCTTCGTTAGATAGGCTTATGAAAAACAATATATTTTGATCGTCTACATAATTAATTACCTTCCTATCATCAAGGCAAAGCTTGTTTCCTAATATTTGCATTAGCTTTCTAAAGTGTATGTTTTCACCCTCTATAGTTTCTAATGATGGTTCTTTATCTGTCTCAGGACGAATAGCAATTGATATATAGTGTTGATTAATAGGCCATCCAAAATGATTTATCTGATTCCTTAGACTTTTATTAAATTTATTATCATCTGATAATAATTTATAAATGAGTTGATTTTTTATAAGTATTTCCCTATTATGGTAGGATTTAATTCTATCTAATTTTAAAGCTGCTGCAAATGCGGCATGCTTCATAGCTGTGATATTTAAAGCGCTATGTTTATTTCCTTTGAACATTGTTATATAACCTAAGCATTCTTCTTGTATTCGTATAGGTAGAAAGGCATAAACCCATTTATTATTTACTTTATACAAAATAGGAACATTACTATCTTTACTCTTTAACATTAATTTATGACGCTCCCCACTAAATACAATCTCAGCATATAAATTATCTTTGATTTGCACTTCTTTTGTGATATTTTCGTAACCCAAAATATTAAAATCACTATCTTCAATTAAAATTGGTTTTTTTGTTATAGCTGAAAGTTCTTCAGCTATTTCAGCAAAACTTCCACCTTTCATTACCACCTTTTTAAAAACATTGTTAACATCCAAGGTTTTTTGCAGTTTTCCTGTTTTTTTGCTAAAAATAAGTTCTGATATGCCCGATATAACATCACTATATAATACATCACTAGACAATTCTATAAGAGGAAAATTTAGCTTATTGGCTTGTTCTATCATTATATCTGGAATCTTACCCATAAATCGTTCAGGCTTTATAGCTAAGGCTGTTACCTTTAATTCTGATAATTTTGATATGAGGTTTACTTGAGCTTCAATATCATCTTTTATGGCATATGCAGCTGTAAGAAGAAATGTATTAGGTCTTATCCAACAAAAAACATCTGGAACCTCCATAACATCAATAAATTCTACTTTTCTGTTTACATCATAGTTATGGGTTATCATTTTTCCATTTTCTAAACATTTTAACTGTAAAATTTCTTCTAAAGTAGGTTGCACAAATATCCCTCCTTTCATCCCACATGTTCCATACTTTCTATTGTCATCATTTAGCATTATATAACAAACTTTATTCTAATTCAATTAAATCAACTTATTATGCCGCTAACCATTCATACATATTGTGTTGAATATTAAGTAAAAAGTAATTTAATTAATTAGGAGGTAGATTTAAATCTACCTCCTAATCAATAATATTAGTTATTATACAAATAATTTTGCTATCCAGGCCATCAATACCGACCACAGATAAGGAGCACCACAGGTAACCAATGTACCTTCCCCTATAATTTCTCCAGCAGCCACATAAGCATCAGTATACAATGAAGCTGCCCATGTAGCACCATATAAAGCTGGAATATACATGAATATTAGATAAAGTACACCTTTTAATATATTATTATCAAAATAAGGCATAGCTGCTGAAAGCATGAAACCCGCACCTACGGCTATACTACCTCCCGGCAACATCTTTACTCCAGGTAATATGGCTGCAAGAACAAATATTAAAGGAATCATTAAAACATTAGCCACTATATTTGCAGGCTGTCCTACCCCTATGGCACAATCAAGTCCTATGTAATATTCTTTATCACCGTATTTTTCCTGTAGATAGCTTCGTGCTGCATTAGATATAGGTATAAGACCTTCTACCAAATAACTTATTACCTGTGGAAACAATATAATAATTGCTGCCAATGCAATTGCTGTTTGAAGCCCTCCACCAATTCCAAGGCCTGCAATCACCGCTAATATAAAACCTATAACAGCGCCAATAACAGTGGTGTCTCCGAACATACCAAGTTTAGCTTGCAGAGATGCAGGATCCGCTTTTATTTTATCTAAACCTATAGCATCAAATATTTTATTAAAAAATGGTGCTGGTAAAGCATATACCGTTGACATAGGATGGCAAAATGAAATCCCCTCTAATCCATAAGCTTCGTGCATCTTGGGAGCTTGCTTATCACCAAATATTAAAGATAATGCCCCTGTTACAAAAAAGGCAACCCATGCCCATACATAACTGTTAGTTACAAGATAAACAAATTGTGCTGATAAAAGCCAAGACCAAAAATTCCATACATCCACATTAACTGTTTTTGTCCATCGTAATGCCAGCATTATAATATTGAGCAAAATACCTAGAGGAATCATCAATCCTGCATATTTAAAATTAAAAGCAGACAGAATTTCAACCCCTACACCAACATCTATTATGGGTAAATTGATCCCAGCTCTTTCCACTAACCCTGTACCTACAGGCATAATATTATCTACAGCAACTCCTATCATCATATTAAGTCCAAAAATACCTATTCCTACCCTTATTGCTGATTTTAATGCCTGGCCTACCTTTACTCTAAAGGCAACACCTATTACGAATATTACAATAGGTAACATAGCCGTAGCTCCCAAATCATTAATCCAATCAAAAAACCTCATGGTATAATACCTCCGCTCTCTATTTTTATGTTATTTTTTATTTTGAAGTACTTCCACGATCTTATCTAAATCCTTTTCCATTCCTATACCTGTTAAAAAAGACATAGTTCTTATAACTGGTACGCTTAAATTATCAGATAATAATGTTGATGTTACAATAACATCATAATTGGAAACATCACCTAAATCAGAAACCTTGGTAACAGTCATTTTTGCATCAATATTTCTCTCTTTTAATAAATCCTTCAATTGCTCAGCTATCAATTTTGAAGTAGCCATTCCAGATGCACATACAACACAAATATTATAACTAGCCATGTTTTATTCATCCTCTCTTTTTAGTATATTTGTTGTTTCTCTAAGAATTTTCCTACCAAAGTTTAATATTTAGGGTTTAATGACACTAAAATGACAACAATATTATATATTCCTCCTTCCTTCATATTTTTTCCTTATTTATCGACGTTTAATATTGCAAGTTTAGTACCAAATTCATAAATATTATCCTAATATTCCGAATGTTTTTACCTATATTTTAAATAAACCTCCATATAGTGAAGACAATTCAAATAAAAAATTAAACATAATATTCATTGAAAATTCTTTTTTTACAGAATATTCATGCATATATTGTTGTTGAAAATGATGGATATTTTGGTCTTATTGAAGAACCTAGAAAATTAAAAAAGCTATCGTCATTTGATAGCTTTCTGATTTGTACATTCTCCCGTCCATACAATACTTCTATATTTATCTGGGTCTGTATCCCCTTCTGTGCTAAATAATAATATTTTAGAATCTTCATTAAGGTTTAGCTTCTCTCTTAACTCTTTGTATTCATCATTTTTCATTATTTCTACCAATAAACCAGTGGTTACCGCTCCAGATTCTCCTGAGATTACATAAGGATCATTTTTCAATGGATTTCCCAATATTCTCATTCCGTTGGCCGCAACCCAATCGGGACAGGATACAAACATAGAACTATGGTTTTTAAGGATTTCCCATCCTATAGTATTTACTTCCCCACAGGCCAATCCTGCCATTATAGTTTGTAAATCTCCACCAACAGCTATAGCCTTACCATTTCCAGCTACTGCTGATCTATAAACACAATCCGCAATATTTGCTTCTACTATAGTAGTTGTAGGACAATTATCTTTATAGATAGATGCAAATACCCCTTGAACTGCTGCTGCCAATGAGCCTACTCCAGCTTGCACAAATATATGGGTAGGTCTATCCACTCCTAATTCATTTAACTGTTCTATTGCCTCCAATGCCATAGTGCCGTATCCCTGCATAATCCATACTGGAATATCTTCGTACCCTTCCCAAGCTGTATCTTGAATTACTACCCCATTATTTTCCTCAGCATATTTGGCTGCCAATCTGACACAATCATCATAATTCATATCTTGAACTGTGACTTCTGCCCCTTCTTTTCTAATATTTTCTACCCTAGTTCCAGATGATCCCTTTGGCATATATACTACAGATTTTTGTTTTAATTGGTTAGCTGTCCAAGCTACGCCTCGTCCATGGTTTCCATCGGTAGCCGTTACAAATAACATATCTCCTAATTTTTCTCTAATTTCATCTGAAATTAATCTTTCATATCCCAATTCTCCAATATCCATCCCCAGTTTTTCAGCCATATAATGAGCCATAGCAAAGGATCCGCCTAAAACCTTAAATGCATTTAATCCAAAACGATAGGATTCATCCTTTAAATAGATTCCACCAACACCAATATGATTTGCCAATTCCTTTAAATCTTGTAAAGGTGTTTTTGAATATTGGTCAAAACTTTCATGGAAAGTTTTTGCTTTATCTATTTCTTCTTTACTCAATATCTTTATACATCCATTTACATCGGTTTTAGGAAGTTGGTTTCCCTTCCATTTAATAATATTTTCTACTGGAAATACTTCTTCCTTTGGTAATTTAATTTCATCCATATTCATTGCTCCCTTCAAATGTTATTATTTTACATTTATGTGCTAATTTTAAGGTTAAATGCTCCATCTCCACCAATTCTTCTTATACCCTTGTTCATTGTTTTAATATCCTCTTTTATTTCCTATAATAAAGTCTTCAAGTGTATCTATATCAAACCCCAATCTCTCCCTTTCTATGTAAACCTCCTTCACAGAAGAAATATAGCTCGTTGCAAAATTCTACAA
>DIRE01000021.1:0-21425 GCA_002426575.1 Clostridiaceae bacterium UBA5444
CTATTTTATGCAGAAGGGCTCATTTATGAGTATTCCGTTAAGGCAATACGAAACAGGGGATATAACACCGATTTTTAATAAGGATTCTATTATTGAATTTAAAAATGTCTTTTTTAAATATCCCGGAAGCGAAAATTATGCATTAAAAAATATGAATATCACTATCCGTGCGAACGAAAAATTATGCATAGTCGGTGTCAATGGTTCAGGAAAATCAACATTTATTAAGCTTCTAACAAGGCTTTATTTTCCCACAGAAGGGGAGATATTACTTAACGGCATAAACATAAATCAATACGACTACAAAAAATATCAAAGGTTGTTTGCACCTGTGTTTCAAGATTTTTGCAGGTATTATATGACTCTTGGGGAAAATATCGTATTGGCAGACAACTATAGCCGCGAACGGCTTGATGAAGTATGTACAGAGAGTGGTCTTTCATCGTTAGTTTCTAAATTGCCTAAAGGGTATAATACTCAGGTTGATAAATGGATTGATGAAGAAGGTTTTGAGCCTTCCGGGGGTGAAGAACAGAGAATCGCTATTGCAAGAGCTTGTTATCATGGCGGAGAAATTTTCTTACTTGACGAGCCGACGGCAGCACTCGATCCGGTAGCCGAGTATGAAATTTATACACAGTTTAACAGTATGATAACCGACAAAACTGCGGTATTAATTACGCACAGACTGTCTGCGGTGCAGTTGGCTGATAAAGTCGCGGTTTTCGACAATGGAAGCTTAATTGAATATGGGACGCATAAACAACTTTACAGCAAAGGCGGTGTGTATACCGAAATGTTCGATAAACAAGCGGAGTTCTATAGAAACGAGAACTATAGCATTGCCTGATTTAAATAAAAAAGGTATCGCGCAATCCAGACGCTTCAATAACTTTATCTATTTAATGCATACGAGATGCCATGGAAGTTTTATATTGGGTTGGCTCCCATTATTGATTTTTATCCATTTGTAGGGAAATTGATGTGGAACTCTATACAAAAAAGAAATATAGGAGGACAATGAAAACATTTAACATAATCATTGCCTATGTAAGTAACTTCCTTATGTGTCATGAACCTTTATGACACATCACTTTTTTGGAGGGATGAATATGAAAAATAGCTTTAAGGAAATGTTCAAGGCTGAGCTTTTCACCTATTCTGTAATGTTTAAGTCAGATCGACATAAATCCGTTATTTTTGTGCTTATCACCAGTATAATTCAGTTAATGCCATTGCTGAGTGTGTGGCTTTGGAAACTAATTATTGATCAATTCACCTTCATTTATACAAATGGACTATTGAATAACAGTATTTACATACTTTTAGGGATTTATCTATCTATTACTGTTATCACGTCCATTCTCACAAATATAAATACAACTATTTCAGGTATACTGGGCAGCAAATGTACGCAGACCCTTGACAAACAAATAATGAATAAAATTGCAACGATAGATACTGAATTTTATGACAATCCTGAAAATAGAGATATAAATTATATTGCAGATCAAAGCAGACAGGTGATTAGTCAGGGTATAACGTGGATGTTAGATACTGTTATCTGTATTATTACTTTTATTTCTGGAATTTCTATGTTTCTTTCTTATAATATTTGGTTTGGCATCATTTTTATTTGCACCTATATCCCTGGCTCATATATATCTTTTAAAAATGAGAAAAAGATGGACGAGTTTTCAATATACGAAGTTCCGCTAAACAGAAAGAAAAATTACTATAAATCTTTATTAACACAGAGCTTTGCTGCAAAGGATCTAAGATTATACAATCTAACGGGGAGATATAAGGAAATTTATAATGGATTGTGGTCAGGAATACGCAAAGAGCGTACAAAGATTTTTGAAGAAAATACAATATCTTCTTTCCTTGCTTCGCTGTTCTCTTATGCAGGTATTGTTTCAATCATAATCTTTTCTGTTCATTTGGTTATGAATGGAACAATGTCTATAGGTACATTTGCATTGTATATTGGACTATCACAAGCAATAGGCGAAAAGTTTAAGTATATTTTTGTTTGCATTATGTGTCAAAAAGAAATAACGGCACCTAGGATAATAAGGCTTATTAACTTTTTAAACTATGAGAATAAAATAAAAGATAATGGTAAGAAAGAGATTACAAACCTTTCTGCCATCGAGTTTAAAAATGTTTTCTTCAAATATCCAAACTGCCAGAACTATGTTTTAAAAGGTTTCAATCTCAGAATAGCCAAAGGTAAAAAAATTGCGCTTATTGGTATTAATGGAGCAGGAAAAAGCACAATAGTAAAATTATTATTACGGTTTTATGAACCAGAATCTGGTCAGATAATGATTAATGGAGAGGATATACACCAGTATTCATTAGATGAGTTACATAAAATATTTGCTGTTTGCTTTCAGGATATTAATACATATTCCCTAACATTTAAAGAAAACATTGCCCTATCAGATATCGATAGAATTGATAATATAGAAAATATTAAAAAGGCAGCAAGGGCATCCGGTGCTGATAAAATACTTAACAACTTACCTTTAGGACTGGATACGGATATGACACGGAATTTTAATAATGAAGGAGTTGAACTTTCCGGCGGACAGTGGCAGAAGGTAGCCCTTGCGAGAGCTTTTTTTAAGAAATCTGATTTTATTATACTTGACGAGCCCACTGCTTCTCTTGACCCTGAAGCTGAGGATTACCTCTTCCGATCATTTAAATGGCTGTGCCGCGATAAGGGGGGGCATCTTGATTTCCCATAGGCTATCGAGTATTATGCTGGTTGATGAAATAATACTTATCGGGGAAGGAGCTGTTATTGAAAAAGGTACCCATGCGGAGCTTATGGAGAAAAACGGTAAATATGCAGAGCTATACCGCATCCAGGCAAATAAATATATGGAAGGTGATGCTGATGTTTAATAATTTTTTTAATGAAGTCAGATATGGTATGAAAATAATATTTTCAGCATCTAAAAAGTTCTTTATACTCAAGCTTATACTATCTTTCATTTCTTCACTACTACCGTATTTGCCATTATTTTTATGGCGCAGACTGCTAAATTCGCTGGTTGTATTTACAAATGGCAATACTTATGATGCCATGAGGACAATCGTAATACTTACCGGATTGTATTGTGCCGTTTTACTTATTAGTAAGTTTGTGGATTCTGTAGAGCAAATAGTTACATACAAGTATAATGACGAAGTAAATTATTATATAGATAATTTGATGATTGACAAGGTGTCATCAATTGATCTTGCTTTTTTTGACTCAAGTGATTTAAATGATAAATTACAAAATTCAAGGAATATATTGTTTGCAATACAGGGTATGGCCAGAATAATTTTTAATATAATCCAATATACAGTAAAACTAATCATATCGTCTTGCTTAATATCCACATTGGGTTTATGGCTTATACCTGTTGTTATTATTTCATGCCTGCCTTATATTATAGGTGATAAAAAGATCAAAGATGCTAATTACCATTTCGAAAAGGAATATTCTAAGGCTTATAGAAAAATGGAGTATTATACAAGTCTCTTTTTTGGTAATACAGGACAGGAAGTTAAATTATATAACCTAAAAGGCTATTTTATACAAAAATATGAGTCACAATGGATGATATGGCATAAGGCTATGAGCAGTAAAAATATAAAACAATGTATTATAAGCGGAATTAGCAGCGTATTTCTCGTACTGAATGAGCTCATTGTGTATGCTATTTTGCTAACAAGGCTTCGTGCTAAGACCATTGCAGTAGGTGATGTTGTGTATTATATTTCTATCATGACACAATTTAGGACTGACTTTACGAATTTGTGCAGCAATATCAATAGCTTCGAAATGAGACGAAATGAGATAAAGGACATCCGTTCCTTTATTGAGCTTGAGCCTTTGTTAGAAAAAGGCGGCACACTGGTTCCAAAGAACAAACCTAGAATAGAATTTAAAAACGTATATTTTAAATATCCAGACGCCGATAATTATGTTTTACAGGATTGTTCATTTATAATAGAGCCTAATGAAATAGTCGGTCTCATAGGATTGAATGGCGCCGGGAAAAGCACTATTGTGAAGCTGCTGCTGCGTTTTTATGATCCAATCAAAGGTCAAATTCTTCTAGATGGCATAGATAACCGTGAATATGATATTGTCAAGCTTCGTGCGCTTTTTGGCGTGTTGTTGCAGGATTATGTACAGTATAGCTTTACATTGAGAGAGAATGTAGCGCTTTCTGAACTAACACGTATGAATAACGATGAAGATATTCTCAAAGCGTGTGAGCAAAGCAATGTGACCGATTTCATTGCTGATTGGGAAAAGGGCATTGATGAAGACTTGACACGGCAATTTAATGGCGAAGGGAAAGAGCTTTCGGGAGGACAATGGCAAAGGGTTTCTCTCGCTCGTGCATTTTTTAGAAATGCGCCTGTGATAATTCTTGATGAACCGTCCGCAGCACTTGATCCGATCGCAGAGGATGCAATTTTCGATAAGTTTGTTAAGCTATCGGTAAATAAAAGTGCCATTCTGATTTCCCACAGACTTTCGAGTATTGTCCTTGTGGATAGGATTATGGTGCTGGAAAACGGAAAAATTATTGAACAGGGTTCCCACAGCGAATTGCTTAAGAAAAATGGCAAATATTCATACTTATTCAATCTTCAGGCAAGCAAGTATTTGAATACAGTTCAAAAAAAGCAACCATGTTGATGTGGTTTGTATTTAACAACTAGTGTGGGTAGGGGGTAGATAAATTAATTATCTACCTCCTTTGATTAAGCCCAAATTTATACAAAAGTTTACTAAAACATTACAAATGTATTTTAGCTATCCTAAATACATACAAAGTGTGATAAAATTTTAGTTAGAAAGCATTAGTACTGTAGCATAATTTGAATGGATTTAAGCAAGTTTTGCGTCTAATTTAAATGTTATAGTTTAATTTACTTTTAATGTTTTCTGCATAAAATATGGAGGGCAAGTATATGTATAAAAAACGATTTAGATTATTTTTGGCAATTTTATTTATTTTTATATTTTTATTTCAATCACAAGGCATAAAGCCTGTATATGGAAAGACCGTGGACACATCTAAAATAGATGCATCTCTTGTGTTAGATTCTAGCGGGTCTATGAAGGAAAGCGATCCTAAAGGTATAAGCTATGAAGCAGTTAATATGTTTATAGATATGTGTTCTGTTAAAGGAGATAGCATAGGATTAATTGCATATACTGATAAGATAATTAAACAAAGCCCCTTAAAAGAAATACAGTCATACAATGATAAAGGAAGTATCAAATCTATTTTAAATAATGTCCCTAAAGAGTCATCAACAGATATAGGCCTTGCTTTAAAATCAGGGGTTAATATGCTAGATAAAGACCATTCTCCATCTAAAAAACCTATGATAGTTCTATTATCTGATGGCAAAACAGATCTTGGGAAAAACTCTAGAACTAAAAAAGAGTCTGATATAGATAAAAATGAGGCTCTTAAGATTGCTAAAGATAAGGGATATCCTATATATACAATAGGTTTAAATGCTGATGGATCAGTTGATAAAAATGAATTAAATGAAATCTCATCATCAACAGGAGGCAAAACGTTTATAACAGATACGGCAGATAATCTCCCTCAAATACTAAGTGAAATATTTGCAGATAGTTTAAAGCTTAAAATTGTATCTCCTGGGGATATAACTGCTAATGGAGAATATCAGGATGTTTCTATAAATATACCTGATTCAAATGTAATGGAGGCTAATATATCACTTTTATCTCAAAATAAAATACAGGTAAAGCTCATAGATAATAATGGAAAGGAGAGGGCAATACCATCAGATAACATTTATTATTCTGTATCTAACAGCTATTCAATGATTAAAATAATAAATCCTGAAAAAGGGGACTGGACTCTTAAAGTAAAGGGTATATCAGGGGATAAAATAAAGGTTAATTTAATTTTTAATTATGATTTAAAGCTTAATATGGAGTTATCTAAAGATAAGGATTTATATAAGAATGATAGTATAAATATAATATCCTACCTAACAAGTAATGGGCAGAGGATACAAGATAAAGAGATATATAAAGGCACTAATGCATATTTAATTGTTAAAGATTTGAATACTAAAAAAGAAGATAAATTAGACTTAACCAATAAAGGGGAAAGTTTTGAAGGAAGTTATAAACTTAAAGAAGCCGCTAATTATGAGTTAAAGGTTGTCTTAGAGGGGAAAAATTTTTCAAAAGAAAGTGATGCTGCTCATATAGAGGTTTTAAACAAAGATCCCATAGATTATGGCAAATGGATTATTATTGGAATAGTGTGTATAGCCTTAGTAATACTTGCAATTATATTAATATTCATATTTAAAAAGGCAAATAAACATTTTGTAGGCCAGGTTATGATAGAGATAAAAGATATAAATACAAACAAAATGTCTCCTCCCCAGTATAAAAGGCTTGACACATACAAGGGAAAGGTAAACTTATACCAATTGCTTCAGCTTGTACCAGAATATAAAGAGGCTGAAAAGATAGTATTTATGCCAGGAAAGGAAGATAACCTGATTATTAAGAATGTGTCAGACTGTACAGTAGATAGATCAGGCAGGGCGGTAGATGCTTCAAAGGGGTATGAAATAAGAATAAATGATAGAGTTAACATAACATTAAATAATATACAAAAGAGCATTTCAATAGAATATTTTATATAAGAAGGGCAGGGAAAGAGAAATGAAACCTGTTGTAAAAGAACATATAGAACAGTTAGATGTGAGATTTGGCGGGGGAATTGTAAGCGATAAGATTAGGGTAAATACAATAGACAATCCAATGCTCGTTATTGGTCTTGGAGGTACTGGAATAGATTCTTTACTAAGGTTAAAGTATCAAATAAACAGAAGGTTTATACTTCCAGAAGACCCTATTACAAAGAGAAAAATGGAAAAGCCACATAACATAGAGTTTTTAGCATTTGAAACTAACCAGCAAGACAAAAACAAAAGATACAAAGGCATTGGCCTTGATCCTTTAAATGAGCTAGTACTTTTGTCAAATGCAGAAATAGGGGGAATACTTCAAAATAGAAGCATAATGGATGAATGTATAAAGTCATGGCTATCACCAGAACTTACCATTGTTGATGGTATAAATGGTGCAAGCGGCGTAAGGCAGGCTGGGAGGCTTCTTTTATTTACTAAAATAGGTCAAGTTGTAAAAAGTATAGAGAAAAAAATAAACATGCTGTTAGAGGGTACTAATGAAAAGCTTATGGTATTTATTTTAACAGGGCTTTCAGGAGGAACTGGAAGCGGTTGTTTTTTGGATATTGCATATATTGTAAGAGGAATAATGGAAAAAAGGTTTGGAAGCGGTGGAGTTGATAGGGTAAATATATTAGGATATTTATTTACTCCAGATGTAAACCTAGCAAACCCAAGCATTAGCAGCCATACACAAGATTATATAAAGAAAAATGGTTATGCAGCATTAAAAGAGTTAGATTATTGGATGAATGCACCAGAGAGGGGAGAGAGGTTTAAACAAAACTATAGGGATGTACTGACAGTAGACTCTCCAATGCCTCCATTTAATCTTTGCCATTTAATATCTGCAACTAATACAGAGGGTAAACTACTTGAAAATGCATATGATTATTGCATGAATGTAACTGCGGAGAATATAACAAACTTTATGGCAAGTGAGGAAAAGCGCTCTGGAGATGAATTTGCAATACATGATTATATAAGCAACATAAATACAAATATAGCTCAGATGAATCATCCATATTCTGCAAACTATAAATACAACATAATAGGAGCCTCATCTGCTGTACTTCCTATTGAAGAGATTACTACATATCTTGCATATAGGTTGTTTAAGAAGATGGAGAAAATGTTTGTATCTTCCCCAACCCAGCAGGAGGTTGAAGACTTTATAAGAAGCCTAAAACTTGATCCTGATTATGTAACAAGAAGGTTTGAGGAGAGGATTCCTACCCCTCTTTCAGGGTATCAGCATAGTGAAAGGCTAAACCATTATAATGTTATAAAGACAGAATCAGTCAATATAGATGATGAGCTTCAGACATTTTTATCAAAATCAAGGGAAGAATTTATAAAGGCAAAAAGGCAGCTGCCTGGTGAATATTTAGAGGATTTTAATGAGCAGATAAAGAGAATGTTTATAAACTCAAACCAAGGACCATTTTATGCTTCAAGGCTTATAAATTCAAATTCAGGTTTCTGTATATTAAAGACTTTAGAATCTACAATAGAATCTCTTAAGGTATCTTTAAAAAGGTATCCTGAAGATATTGAAAAGTATAGGTATTCATCTGAAGATAAAAAGAGTGAGGCAAAAAAGGCAATAATAAATAAAGAAAAGAAGAAAAATGACTATATAGAAGAAAAAATAAATGAGTATTATGCAAGGTCTGATGAGGAAAGAACAAAGTACATCATTGAGTTTTACGAGGATGTATTTAACCTAATAAATGAGAAAAACAATAAAATATATAATGTATTTACTGAGATACTCAATGCATTAAATAAAATATTTGAAGAAAATGGTAATATACTTATTAATGGACAGGAAGTAGAGTACAGAGGAGATAAGACCTATAATTGGAATATAGTAGGCATTCCAGACGTCTTAGACACTATAGATGAGTTTTTAGAAGAACAAGACGAGGATGATTTAATAAGAAGCTTTACTAGAGAACTTTTATATAGGTCTGACAATTGGATAAAAGAGCAAGATATTGATATTGTAGGATCTATAAGCGATTTCATATCAGATAAATTTGGAGACATTATAACAAAGTCCATGGAAGACTTTTTAGTAATAAAATATGGGCAAGGGGAAATGATAGATAAATTAGTTGAAAGGACTATTGCTAAAAGGCTTGATGATGATGCAGTTCCAGTTTTCTACCTAAGCAATAGCGATGGAAACTTAGACCTTCCATCATGGGGGTTTGTTTCAGTACCTGTAAAAGCACCAGATATTCTAAAGGGTATAAAGAATTACCAGACAAATTCTCTAGGTAAATCCATGTTTACAATAAAAGAAAGTGAGGTAAAAAACCGCATATTTTGGCTAAATACCAAAAACGGAGTACCTCTTTATGCATATACACCTCTTAAGGTATATGAAACTTCTTATGAAAAGACAATACTTGAGAAAGAAGGTGTTGGAAGACACCTTGTGCAGACAAAAGAAAATAACTGGACATACCTTCCTTCACCAATACCTCAAAGGGCATGGGGGGACATATATTACAATGATAGAGTAAAAAAATATAATGACAGTCTAGCTAGTATTTTTGATAAGGCTATAAATTATAATTGCATAAGGGCTAAAAAGTCAGAAGACAGTGCCAATAATAGGTATGAATGTGTAGTAACTAAGCCTTTTGAAATAGAAGAATATATATCTTCATATAATATGAAAACGAATAAGGATCAGCCAAACTTTTCTGAGATGAAAAGGTGTTTAAAGGATCTTAAGAAATTACTAGAAGAAGGTATAGAAAAGGATTATTGCAAGGATATATTTGATAGCTTTAATAAAGATAGAGCCCTTGAGAACTTTATACGCTCCCCTGAAATTGTAAAGCTTGTAAACATAGAAATAAAAAAATATGATTTATTGGTATGCAAGATAGAAGAGATTGAGGCCATACTTAAAGATGCAGAAGAAGAGGATAGAATAATGGATACGTTCATTGAAGCTATCTATACTAACACAATATATAAAAGAGGAGCTCTTTATGTTTATGATAAAGAGATTGAGGAAGACGAATGGGAACCTTTTGTAAACCTATTAAAGGTAACAAAGTATCCCGAATATTATATATACAAAAGTTTCTGTAGCCTTGATGATAAAAAAAGAGGAATTTTAAGCAGAAAGGCTGAAAAAAGAAGCAGAGGCCTTGGAGCGGCAGAGGATACTACTGAGCTTATAGGTAAAATTAATGACTTAATTGCAAACTATTCTATATGCAAGGAAGAACTTGATTATGGAAGAGAAGAATTAATAAATGGAGAAGAAATGTATGACTTTTATAAAAAGGTTTTAATTAAGCTAAATGATATTAAGAGAAACCTTATATAGTAAAAATCAAGGGGGGATAGGCATGAGGTATGAACTTATAGAATATATAAATGAATATTCAACATCTGTAGATAAAAAGATTAATAAAGGTGATGAGCAAAGAAATGCCTATAACCCTGTTATATTTCTTTTTATTGGGGATAGGGTTTTTGACTCAATCCATGTAATACAAGAAGATATAGATGAAAGATGGAATAATAGCAATGGGGTTTTGTACTTTCACATTTATTCTGATAAAACCATGGAGGAGTCTAAAAATCTATACAATTTTGCTGTACCAATTAACTGCAGCAATGCAAAATGCTATAGGGAAAGTATATATAAAAACTTTTATAATGATGAAAGCCTTCTTATAGATTTAAATAAAAAGATAAGGGATATAAGAGACAGAATACTTGAGTGTGGCAAGGCTTACTCATATTTTGAAAAGATAAATATATCTGTTATTCATAGAGTGGATGACCCAATGAATGTAATCCTTCCAGAGATAACAGCTATTATAAAGTCTAAGTTTTCCGAGGATTTTAAAATAGTAAGCTGCGATTTATATTCTTTATATGCTGAAAAGGATAATGACCATGACTTTGGGTATTCTTTAGCTTCATCCATGGCCTTTTTTAGAGAAACTGAATATTTTCAGGATAATAACTATTGCTTTGTATCTCCAATTGAGGTGTTAGACCACGGGGTTAGAATTGATGTATCAAATAATGGGCCATTGTTTGACATTGTATATCTGCTTGGGGACAAAAACGAAGAGGGTATAATACATGAAGATGCACTAAATAGAAACTACCAGATAATATCTTTTGTAAGTTTTCTTAAAAATAGAAACAGCAGTTTTTATGAATGGAACAATGAAAGTTATAATAACAGTCAGTTTATAAACAATATTGATTCATCATCTAAAAGGGTTTCTTATGCAACTGCAGGACTTGCCAAAATAAAGAGGCCTAATAACGCTATAGCAGCATCAGTTTTATATAACTTTTTTGAGATAATTATAAGCAGGTTAAAGGAAAATGCTAAAATAGATACAGAAGATATGATTTCAAATTTTAATTTTGATTCATATTCAATAGATAATATTACAGAAAAGTTTTTTCCAAATAAATTTAGTATTGATGGTATGTTTGCACTTATATCTTCAAATGTATCTTTAGAAGAAATTAATGGGCTAACCATGAAAGAGACAGAAAAAGTACTTTATGGATACAGCTGTGAAAAGTTCTTTAATGATAACTTTGAAGAACAATACTTGAAAAACATAGAAAGAAAGTATGTAGAGGGAATCATAAAAGGTGATATTGAAAATAAAATAATAAATGATGATGGGCTTGGTATTTATTATGCTTACGAATTTACATCAGAAAACGGCGCAATAAAGTATTTAAGGCAAATGGAACTTGATATAGAAAAGGATATAGATTGTTTAAAAGAGGAATTGGATGGTATTTATGGCGAGACAATTGGTTTTTCGCCTATGCAAAAATTGCCCTTTTATAAAAGTAAAACCTTAAGGGATTTAAAAAGAAAATTAATTGAAAGTATATATACAAATAAGATAAACATGGTTAAGCTTAAAGTTAAAGTAGAAATTATTAAGATAATGGAAGATGCATTTTTAGATTCTAATAATAATATTTCACAAAAGATAAGGGAAATAGAAAATTTAAAAGATACTATAAAAAGCTTTGCTAAAGATAATTTAGATGATACGGACGAATACCTAGGTCAGAATATAAATGAATACTATGGATTTGTTGTAGAGACAGCATTGAAGGACATGGAAAATAGGGGAATTAAAATATATTCAGATGATAGGTTTTTAGGAAATGTATCTTTAGGATTATATAAAGATGCGGATAAGTTTTTGGATAGAATGATTCATGTATGCAAAAAGGATATACTGTCTACCCCATATTTCTTTGAGGATTTTGAAGATGAACTTCTTCATAGGGCAAATGTTGTTTCAGGATATGAGGATAAAGGCGTTTTAACTAAGGATGAGCTTTTTTTGAACCTTTATAATAGGCTTGAGAAGGATGCATCCCTAAGCGTGTACCTTATAGATTTTACTGTAAAGCATAGATATGATGAGAAGTACTTTTTTGGGGACTATTATAGCGAATTTATAAAATATGCATTTAAGGTAGATGAGAAAAATCGTACATATAAATTAGGCTGCGTTCATGAGAAGAGAACAAGCGGAATGGAAAAGTTAAACCTTATGGGAGGTTTTACTATAGAGGATTTAGTGTATGGCAAGAAGTGTTATAAGTATTACGCCATGTATTTAAAGGAAGGTTTTAAGCTTCATGGAATAGACATGAATTGTCTTCCTAAAATTGAGTATGGTGTAAAGCTTTGATTGGAGGAGCATATGGGTAGAAAAAAGATTAATTTTCTTATGCTTATTTTAGGAGGACTTGGAGGAGTTATAGGCTTTTTTATTGGAGAGTTTTTACTAGCTAGATATATTTACACCATTCCCTCAGTGGTTTTAATGGGGCTGTATTTTGGATTTATAGCTTTATTTGTAGGAATGGGCTGCTTAATTGCTGAAATAATGCAAACAAGTATAAATAGCAATATATGGAGAACGAAATACGTTGGGACCTCTTGGCGGTTTTTACTCCCTTGTACATTTGGGATACTTTTTGTAGGAGGAATGTTTTTTCAGCTTTTATATGGACTTCAATATAGCGGAATGAAAAAGATAGATGATGTGGTTATGCTTGTTGATATTTCAGGAAGCATGAAAAAGACAGATCCTAAAAATAAAAGATTTGATGCGGTATATGATTTAGCAGGCAATATGGATCAAGGGAAAAAGGCATCTATTATTGTGTTTAACGATGAAATAGAAACTGCATTAAATATGGATTATGTATCAGATAGCTTTAGAGATGAACTAAAGCAAAAGTTAGAAAAGTACAAAGAGCCTGATGGGGGAACTAATATAGAAGGAGCATTAAATGAAGCAGCTAATGAGTTAAATGGATCCCAAGGGGGCGCCATGGTAATATTGCTTTCAGATGGAGGAGATACATATAATTTAAAGAGTAATTTTAATGAGGTGCTATTGCCATTTAAAAAGGGAAAAATCCCTATATATACTGTTGCAATGGATGGAAGCGATACTAAAATGCTAAAGAGTATATCAAGAAAAACTAAAGGAGACTATGTAAGCATAGATAATGCAGAAAATATAAGCTATGCATTTAATAAGATATATAAAAATAGAGATTTAAGGATGCTGGTTACTGAAAGAGGTGGCTATGCTTCATCAAGTATATTTTATTCTTGCCTGAGAGTGCTTTTTATAATGGCAATTGGTATACTAATGGGTTTTGGAGTTGGACTTGTATTTGATAACAGATACATTGCAAAAGGCCTTGCAATTGGAGGAGCTATATCCGGCATTATTGCAGGATTTATACTTGAAATAGGTTTTTTGGCATTTCCATGGCTTGACAGCTTAAATAGATTGGTAGCTGTAATTGCTTTATCAACTATATTTACATTGTTTACATTTATTGTACCAAAGGATGAGGCAAAAACGTTTTATAGAGGAAGTATGGATAATCAAATTCCCCTAACAAAAGTTGGGGCTAGGGCTCACAAAAGCAGTTTTTAGGAGGATTTTTGATGGACTTTGAATTTAGTGTCAGGGATAAGGAAAATGATAGAGAGCAAATTAAAGATTTAGAGTTTACTACGGATGGCCATATATTTACTCTAACTTGGATGTGGCCTTATGGTGTTGACTCTGTATATATATTTGGAACAGGGGAAAATGAAGATATACAAATAAACATGCCTCAAAAGTACAATGGAAAGCTATATACAAGAGATGAATATGTTGAATTTAATGGCTTTCATGGAAGGATTACAAGTATAGGAAGATATAAATATTCCATATTTCCATATATTAAAGAAAATGGTCAAATGGTTTTAGTAAATCAAAATGGAGTGGACAACTGCATAACTGTATCCACTGGGAAGATTCATATAGAATATTTAGTAAAGGAAAGAGGCAAGCTTTTCAGTAACAAAAAGCTAGTAACCATTATAATAAAACCTGAAAGCTTTGTCCCAAAAGATGTATTATGCTATGTTAAAAAAGTGGGATCCATGCCTGTTTGCAAAGAGGATGGCCTTGTATTCCCATTTATTGAGGATTTTAATAGTGGAGTAAACATAATGCCTGATATTGAGATATATAAAAATGAGTATATAAAGATATTTTTAACAGATGGTGAAAAGTATGGAGACACATACGAGCTTTTTAGAAAATAGGGGGTTGTAAAATGGGTTTTTTAGATGCTTTGTTTGGTAAAGAGAAAAAAGTTGAGGTTCCACCTTTCTATGATATTGTATGCCCTTTTTGTTTTCAAAAGTTTAATCCTGAAGATGTGGTTTTTAGGGCTTCACACAGCAAGGAAGATGATGAGGAGTTTTGCCTGCAGGAGGATGAGACTTTAAACAAATACGGGGATAGGTTTGATTTAGCACCTCTACCAGATATGGAGGCTGTTATAGATCCTGATAAAATACCTTTTGAATATAAAAAATATGTAGACGGGGTATTAGTTGAGATAGTTGATAAATATGGAATACCTACAAGAAGAAGACTCTGCCCTAAATGCCACAATGAACTTCCTTTAACGGCTGGAAAGGTGCCAGGAAATATAATATCTATTGTTGGAGCTTCTCAGGTTGGAAAGTCAGTATATATGACAACTTTAATACATACACTTCAAAACTTTACGGCAAATAACTTTGATGCTGCATGCCTTCCTGTAAGCGTGGATGTAAGCAGAAGGTTTAGAGAGCTTTATGAGGACCCAATATATGGAGACGGAGAGCTTTTAACATCTACAAGAAAGACAGCTAAACAGGAGCCTTTGATGTTTCAGTTTAAATTTAAAAATGACCAAAAGCCTCCGGTTACACTGGTATTTTTCGATGTAGCTGGTGAAGGAATGGTTGAAAAAGAATATATGGATATTTTTGCAGCCCATATAAAAAACTCATCAGGCATACTTTTTTTGGTAGACCCTCTTCAGATGAGAACCATAAGAAATAAAATAAGCATAAAAAGGGAAGATGATTTAGGGGATTTTACTGCAAGATATGATGAGCCAAGAGAAGTAATAATAGGTATGTTTGAAAACTTTATAGGGAATGAAGAGAAGGGGAAAACAAACATACCTACAGCGGTTGTTATTACTAAAAGCGATATGCTTAAAATATTATCAGGAGAGGACTATATAAAGGAAAACAGCAATATATTCAATAATGTTACTCATGAAAAGTATTTTAATATTAATGAATTTGAAAATATAAACGGAGAGGTTAAAAGGTTTGTAGAAAAGGTAGATAGAGCATTTGTTGATGCTATGGAGGTATACTTTAGCAACACGGCATATTTTGCAGTATCGGCTTTAGGAAGCAACCCCATAGAACAAAAGATACAAAGTACTGTAAGCCCAGTTAGAGTGGACGAACCATTTTTGTGGCTGCTCTATCAGCTTAAGTACATCGAAGGGAGAAGAATATAGGTGATTAGTATTAGCCAACAATACTATACAAGAGAAAGAAAAGGTCTGTTTCGCTCTGCAGAAGGTTATGACAGTATAGCAAAGTCTGATAATCTAGATAATAATTTCATAAAAAAGTATCTTCACCCGTTTTGCTTCTACGATCCTCCAAGATTATTAGGTGATAAAGACCATGGAGATTCATCTAAATACCCTGAAAGTTATATGCTTTTTCATTTAGAAACAGGCGACATGGTTGCAGGCAGGTCAGTATATGTTGATGCGGATTTTACAGGGCTTAGGAGTACCTTTTTTACCCACAACTATGTAATACCTAAAGAAAGAAGCGAATATTATACAAAAAATATTGAAAAGGCTATATTTTCAGGAGGATATGTAAGTTCTTATAATATAGAAAATGGAACATCTATCCCTGAAATTGAAGAATTGCCATATGACCCTTCTGAAGACTTTAATGGAGATGGTGTAGAGTTTCTTAAACAGATAGGCATAGATGAGGATATTTATAAAAGATTAGTATATGCAGTATTTACATCTCTAAGTGACAAAAGAAAGGTCTATATTGCATTAGATGTTAATATAGGCGATATGCACAAATATGCTAAGATACTTTTAAAATATTTATTTAAATCTCTTCCCTATGAGGTTAGAAGAAATTGCGGGTATATAACCTACTCAAAAGAGGCTGAAAGCAAAAGATATATAAATATTGTATTTGTTGAAAGCGATAGCCTAAGAGTAGGAAACCACAGGACTGACATGGAATATGTATTTGATTTCGTAAAAGGTAGGTTTTTAAACACAGATATAGAATTAGATAACCTCCCATACCTTGACTTTGCTTGGAATAACATAAACAATACCAAAAGATCAAACAAGTTTTTTTCCTTTGCAGAGGATATGACGGCAAACTTAAAAGAAGATAAAAAGCAGGAGCTTTCCACCTATGACAAACTATGCACCCTGTTTCAAATTGAAGAAGGCAACCTGTCACCATATGCATTAAACAGGGACAAAGTCGCAGAAAGCGTATTCCCGTTTTTAGCTGGGGACAGTTCACTCGATCATGACATGAAGAATTTTAGGGACAGTTCACCCAATCTTGAAAGCTTCGAAAGCTTCGAGAGCCCCGGGGACAGTTCACCTGATTTTGACATGAAGTTAAAAAGAATGGATGGCATATATAATATACTTATAGAAAAAGAAAAAGCAGACATAGTAGAGAAAGATTATTTGCCAAGTATAAATTTATTTAAAAGCTTCACGTTGTACTATAGTCTAAATGTGGAACAGACAAATAAAAAAATACTTCAGCTATCCCTGTTTGCTATAAAAAAGGCGGCAATTGAAATTGAAAAGAATCAAGATTATATATTTGAATTATTTGATACTTTGCAAAATAACATGGAGTTATTTAGAAACATTGCTGTTATATCATGCCAAAGCGACGATATAAGGCCTGCTATTGAAGCCTATTTTAAAAAACGGTTTTTAAGTTTAGAAAAGGCTAGCGAATTATTTAATGAAATTAATTTCTGGGAAAGTGTTTCTAGCTTAGTTCTATGTAATCCTTGCTTTAAAGAACTTTGGAACGATAAAACTTTAGAGATTTTAAATAAGTCCAATAACAAGGTGGCAGCAGGAAAGAGTATTCATGGCTTTTGTGATACTTTATTAAAGGAAAAAGAGGCTGATAAGCAGTTTATAATAGAAGTTTTAAATAATGTAGATGAAATAGTGTGCTCTAGCCTGCAATTAGATGATATTTCCACTGATGAAATTAAAAACTCTAGTTTTCTGCAGAGAATAAATGATCCTAAATGCAAAGCCATTGACTATGTTAGAAGGCTTATTGATGATGAGCAACAGGACATTCTTGTGGATGCATATGATATATTTAATGGAGATTATGGCAGAGACATTAAAAAGCTTATAAGAAGAATATATGCAAATAATATAAACCCCAATAATTATGAAAAGTTGATTTCTGGGTTTATAAGAGATGCAGATATGTTCTCAGTTTCTTATGACTATAGTGATATGCTAAATTTTATATTCTACCACAATGGGAGTGAAGAAGTTTATAACTTCGTATTATGGTCTTATAAAGAGAATGTATTTTGCAGTTCTCCTAATCTAAATGAATATAGAGAGAGTATAAAAGACTATTTCCTAATATCCGACAAAAAGGCTTTCAAGCATAAGGAATCTAAAAGAAAGTTATATAGCACCCAAAGCAGGGCACTCTTCAATATATTTCAAAGTATAGAGGACGAGCTTTCAAATCCTATGGCCAGATTCTATAAAAAACACAAAAAAGGGACATGGATGGGAGTTGCAGGGGTTGTTATTGCTATATTGCTTATATTTGGAGGGATTAAACTAAGCGCTATGCTTACAAACAGTAAAAAAGATATTTCTGACAAAAATATACCTACTCCAAATGCCAGTATAGATGACGCAGCATTAAAAAATAGCATAGAAGAAGCCATTAAGGGTGAAAAGATATCGACTTTATTAGATAATTATTTTTATTTCATAAAATGCGATATAAAATACAAAGAAGGCTTTAGGGGACCTGATAAATTATCTATCAAAAATAAAGAAAAGTCAGAAGATGATAAATGGGATTTTGAGGTTACAGAAAATAATGAGCATAATGGGTCTAATATAAGCTATCAAATATCATTAAAAAGCAAAAAAGATTTAAATACAGAAGATGATAAGCAAAAGGAAGAAGCAGATAAGCTGTGCGGTGATATTGGTAAAATTATTTTAGAAAAATTCAATAGCTTTATAGATAGCCAGAGTAAATAGTTGGAGGTACTTTTATGGTTTATATAGTCATTGGCTTTATGGGGGCATTTGTACTTTTTAAATTTTTATCATATAGAAGAAACGAAAAAGGTGGTATTAGCTTTAAAGATGCTGACAACATTTTAATGTTGCTTATCAATAATCAGGAGAATGAGTATGGAACAGAAAAAACCAATTCTATTTGACAAATTTACCCCAGTAAATTACAGGTATCAGAAGATAATGTATTGCAAAAAGTGTGGAAGATACACCTCAATAGAAAATATAACATGTCCAAAGTGCGGACATAATAATTTGATTACAATGGACAAACATAATGAAAGGGCCGTAAAAATGCGATCTCAAGCAGACCTTTTGATCATGCTTGCCCTATTTTTTGTAAGTATAATAGTAGCAAGAAGTAAATACGAAATAGCCCTATCTATTGGAGCAGGAGTATTTTTTACAATTATTCTGATTCTTATTCATAAAAAGTACATGGAGTCTGAAAAAGCCCTAAATTTATACAAAATATTTACCAACAGCTTTCAAGATATAAAGCAGGGATTAGATATGGATGAGGCTAAAGCATTGAAAAAGATGAAAGATACAAACTTTAAACAGGCTTATGAAGACCTAAGGGAAATAGGAGTTTTATTGCAGGATGATAGAATAAAAGAAAACAAGCTTTTATGCCTTAGCAACTTTGTTTTAAGAAAAGATGAAGATTTAGAGCTTGATAGCTTAATTTTGTCATACTATAGCCCTATTCTGGTAAATTATATAGACGAGGTTTTGAAGCTTAATAGAACTCTTGTTAGAAGGAATGTTATAGATTATATAATAAAGTACGAAGGATATATTCTCCAGATGAAAAACGGTCAGGATATACTTGGAAATGTTGCAGGTGCAGCTGTAAATTCAAAGCAGAATATAATACTATATAAAGATTTTATAATGAGATACATAGATGTTTTACCAAAGGATAGGATTGTGAGGCTGCATAATATTACTAGAGATTCTAACTTAAAGGAGCTTAATGATATTTACGCTGAAACAAGGGAAGTCATAGACTATAGATTTGGTACAGACAATGATATTAAAAAAATTATGTATTAAGAGGAAAAGATTATGAAACTTTATACATATAGGCAGGTTAGAATATATAGAACCTTTGTTTTAGTCTTGTGTGCAGCTTTAGCCTCAATTGCTATTTATAAAATGCGATACAACCTTTTGAAGGTATCATATTTTAAAAAGGCTGAACAGTGTTATGCAAGTAAAAGGCTAGTAGAAGCAGAAGAATGGTATTCAAAGGCTAAAAGCTATAAGTATTTTAACTATAATGAAAATATATTATCTGAACAATTAAATGAATTGAAAAATATAACAAAACTAAAAATGGCTATAAAAGAGCTTAAGTATAGAACAGAAGATGAGATGAATGCAGTAGTGCTATCTGAAATATATAAGAATTTTGTAGAATTAAAGGAAGAGGAAGTCAAAAAAGGAGAAGAAAGTGCGAAAATATTTGACGAGGTTGTCGATTTTTTTGACTTTAAAGATGCATTAGATAAAGGCTTTAAAATGGCAAAAGAAAAAGCTAAAGAAAATGCGGTTGGTAATTTGAAAAGACAGAACTTTGATCAAGAAAGTTTTAAAGAAGAATTATTAGTTATACCTTATGAATACTACGGTGGCGAAGATAATAAAAAGAATGAGATTCAAAAGCTTATTAAAGATTACGATAATGCAAAATTCGATATTTTATGTAAAAACAACGATGCCTCAATATTGATTAATCTTGCAGAAGAGATTATTTGTTTTAATAAGGAAAACGCATTTGAATATAAATGGACCATTGAAAAGGTTGAGGGCTCAGTAGCTGCAATAATAACTGATAATAGTAAGTATGGAGATTACCGACTTTTAGAAAATACTAATAAAAAATATGGCGCATTTATAAAGCCATATTTAAAAAAGTCTAAAGTATTAGATGCTATAAATAGCAAAATAGATGGCGAATTTAAAAAGGCTAAAGAATTAATAAAGCAAGGTAAGTATAAAGAGGCTATTGAGCTATATGAAAGGCTTGCTATATTTAAAGATACTGAAAAGTTAATTATAAATGCAAAAATTGATTGGTTTAAAAATAAACCTGATACTGCATTAGCTTTGGTATATCCAGATAAAAGTTTTTTAGCTGCTACATCAATAAAGGATATGTGGGGATCAGCTGTTTGTGTTATTGGATTGGATGATACTGGAGATGTTTATTTTATAAGGGTTATGAAGGATGGAAAGTATACATCAGCTCAAAAAAATATATTTAGAAATGAACAAGAAGCTAAGTATATAAGGGTTATTGAAAACAAAAAGCCTATTATAGTGATTGAAGTTTTATCAAATACTAGAAAAGGAGGGCACGTTGGACTTACGTATGATTCTGATAATGAAAGCCTTAATGAAATATTTAGGTTTGAAGCAGATAACTTTTATTTTGATAGCAATGGACAACTGATCGTGGAAAATCCAACAGGA
This sequence comes from Clostridiaceae bacterium UBA5444, assembly GCA_002426575.1. Taxonomy (GTDB): domain Bacteria; phylum Bacillota; class Clostridia; order Clostridiales; family Oxobacteraceae; genus UBA5444. The sequence continues at coordinate 21,034 of DIRE01000021.1, forward strand.
GATAGAGAAGGTAAAACATGTTATTATAAAGCGGATGAGGACGGATATTATAGATTTTCATATACAAAAGAGGATTACACAGATGTTTTATTAGAGAATATAGCAAGTTATAAAGGAAAACCTATATCTTTCTCTTGCAGCATAACAGATATTAATTATAAGACAGGCATTGCCCTTGGCCAGAGTCAAAACTATTATGTGGTTCTTAGCGGAAAAGATACATGGCCAATTGGCAGCGTAATTATAAAAGGTAAATATTTAAGAGACGTAGAAGTGACAATCGACGAAAATGTATATACTTTACCTGAAATAGAGGTAGTTGAGGTTAGGTAGGTTGTGGATAATGTGCATAGAAGGTTATGGACTTGGGTGGACTTGGGGACAGTTCACCT
>DIRE01000021.1:21625-24824 GCA_002426575.1 Clostridiaceae bacterium UBA5444
TGGACTTGGGGACAGTTCACCTACTTACAGCAGAAGTCGGGGGACGTCGGAAGTCAAGGGACAGTTCATCTATTTATAACATAATAAATTTTGGCTAATATCTGAGTGAACTGTCCCCTGCCACCCCGCTATCCCGCAACACAACGATGACCTAGCGACCCCATACACCCCAAAGACTTACCAAAAGTGACTTAAACAAATTTAATATTTATAAGAGAGGGGTAAATTTTATTGAAATTTACAATTTTACATACAAACGATATACATAGCCGATTTGAAAACTTCGCTAAAATATCTACAAAGATTAAACAACTTAGAGATGAAAATACCTTAATACTTGATGCTGGCGATTTTAATGATTTTATGCGTATAGAACTTCAGGGAACAGATGGAAGAGCAGGTACTAAACTTTTAAGTATTTCTAACTATGATGCAATAGCAGTTGGTAACAATGAAACCTTTGAAGGGCTTGATATATTAAGCAATATGGCTCTTGAAGGCAAAGTACCATTTCTAGCTTGCAATTTATATAAGCTGGATTTAACACCTATAGAAGGAATAAGAAAAAGTATTATAGTTGATAAATCAGGTATTAAGTTTCTGATTATAGGGGCTTCGCCTGAACTTCACGAATTTTTTAAGCTCTATAATATTAGAACAATAGACTATAAACAAGCTATAAAGAAAGAAATTGATAATAATAAGGGAAAGTATGATATTTGTATACTGTTATCTCATCTTGGTATATGGAAGGATATTGATATTGCTGAAACAGTTGATGGGATTGATATAATTATAGGCGGTCATACCCATACATTAATGAATAAACCTGAAATGGTGAAAAACACAATTATACATCATTCAGGGTGCTACGGCGAATACCTTGGAGTCATTGAGCTTAATTATTCAAATGGTATTAAGTTTTTTAGCGGGGAAAATGTAAAAGTAACAGATTTGGGTCAAAATATAGAAATATTGGACTCAATAAGGGAAAGTAAGGAAGTGGCCATCGATAGATTAAGTAAGCCATTATACTACATACAATATAATCTCTGGCATGATGTAATGGAGGAGAATCCAATAACAAATTTATTAGCAGATGCTTTAAAAGATTTGTATAAATGTGATATTGGACTTGTAAATAGCGGAGTTTTAAGTGGCGGTATAAAAAAAGGCCCTGTATCTTTAAAAAAGCTTCTTGAAATATGTCCTTCACCACTAAATCCAACCCTTATGGAGATACAGGGGAGAAGCATAAAAAAAGCTCTTGAACAATCCATGTATACTGATTTTTGTACCCAAGATGGAGGGGGAGCTGGGTTTAGAGGGCGGTTCTTAGGAAAACTTCATATATCAGGAGGGATAATTGAACATGATGGAAGGCATATAAGATCGATTTACATAAATGGTAGAAAGCTTGAAGACGAAAAGTGGTATACCGTAGGAACATCTGACTATCTTCAAAGGGGAACAGGTTACACGAGCCTTGCAAATAATCGCAACCCTAAATATAACCATGAATACTTAAGAACAATATTAAAAGATTATATTTGCAAGGATGAATATATAAAGGAAGCATTTATTGAAAGATGGGTTGAAAAGTTATAAAAGTATGAATAGGGCTAGTACTGCTGATGGAGGATAAAGGGGGATAAAGGGACAGTTCACCTGATTCCACAGGGTAAATAAGTAATAGATATTAAAATAGGTATGGGCCAATTGTAATTAAATTATGGCTATCCAAGTATTTAGCTAGATTGAACTGATGGAAGATTTATGATATAATCTATTTCAATATTTTAGTTGCTACAAATAAAAAGGGGGAATTTTTAGTGGAACTAGACCCTAGTGGGGGTATTTTGCCTCAGGCCTTGATAGTATTATTTCTTGTTTTTTTTAATGCATTTTTTGCAGCAGCAGAGATGGCTATTGTATCCTTAAATAAAAATAGGATAAATACACTTGCCGATGGGGGCGACAAAAGAGCATTACAATTAAAGAAACTTATGGATGAACCAAGCAGATTCTTAGCAACAATACAGGTTGGTGTAACCCTTGCAGGTTTTTTTGCAAGTGCTTCGGGTGCAGTAAGTATATCTGGTAAACTTGCAGGATTGCTAGAAAAGGCTAACATTCCATATAGCGACCATATTGCTATAATAATAGTTACACTTATAATTGCTTATATAAGCCTTGTATTCGGAGAACTATTTCCTAAAAGGATAGCCTTGCAAAAGTCGGAACAAGTAGCACTTTATGCTGCTAAGCCGCTTACTTTTGTGTCTAAAATTACACTACCATTTGTTAAACTCCTTTCTAAATCTACAAACGCACTGGTCAAGCTTGTAGGGCTTGATGTAAATAAATTAGAAGAAGATGGGGTATCAGAAGAAGAAATATTATATATGATCCAAACATGTAGAGAATCCGGAGTGATAAATGAAACTGAAAAAGAAATGATAAATAGCATATTTGAATTTGATGATAAATTAGCAAGAGAAGTTATGACACCAAGGACTGAGGTATTTTTAATAAATGTAGATACTCCTTCTAACAAGATCCTAGATGAGATTATAGGTCAAAAGTATTCGAGAATACCTGTATATGAAGATAACATTGATAATATTATTGGTATATTGTATATAAAAGATGTTTTTATAGAGGCAAAAAAGTCTGGATTGGATAACATTAATATAAGAGGCATATTGAGACCAGCATATTTTGCCCCTGAGACTAAAAATATTGATAGGCTATTTAAAGAGTTACAGAATGGGAAAAATCATATGGCTATTTTAATTGATGAATACGGAGGATTTTCTGGGATAGCTACTATGGAGGATTTGATTGAAGAAATAATGGGCAATATATTTGATGAGTATGATGAGAACGAACCAGACATAAAGAAGCTAGACGATGAAACTTATATTGTTGATGGATTGCTTACAATTGATGAGGTAAATGAGAATTTAGACCTAGATTTGAAATCGGAAAACGCTGATACGATAGGTGGGTTTGTAATGGATCTTATGGGGAGTATCCCCTGCGATGTGGAAGAAAGCCTATTAGAATATGAAAATTTGGTATTTAAAATAGAAAAATTAGATGAAAAGAGAATAGAAAAGTTAAAAATATGTATACAAGGAGATATATGAAGTAAAAATGTTTGCATATATATAAAACGTGAAAAAGGGAGAGAAAC
>DIRE01000021.1:25025-25768 GCA_002426575.1 Clostridiaceae bacterium UBA5444
GTTTCTCTCCCTTTTTCACGTTTTTAGGCTCTAGTAGGGGCCTGGAGGGGTCTGGGACAGTTCACCTACTTTAATTAATCTATGCCGTATGTATAACTTACCCTCACAAGGTTAATAATACTAAGTATTATATGAGAAGGTGGTTGATCAAGTTGCCTAGATGTGCCAGAGTTAAATCTTTCGATTCGATTTATCATATTATGATAAGAAGTATAAGCGATACGCTCCTCTTTAGAACTAATGGCGATAAAGATAAATTTTTAGACTATATAAAAAAGTATGAGATTATATATTCTTTTAAACTATATGCCTACTGTCTTATGGATAATCACGCTCATTTAGCAATTGATGCAAACGGCGCGGATATCTCCCAGATTATGCATGATATAAACCAATCCTATGCTCAATATTTTAATAGAATCCATGGTAGAAGAGGCCATTTGTTTCAAGACAGATTTAAAAGCAAAATTGTACCTGATGAAAAGTATCTTTTAAATCTATCAGCATATATACATAAAAACCCACTAGATTTATTGGAATACAAAAATTGCATTGCAGACTACAATTATTCAAGCTTGGGTATTTATCTAGGGATTAGAGAAGATGAGCATAACATAGTTGATGTAGATTTTGTAATGAGTTTCTTTGGAAAAGGCAGTTTAGATGCTAGGAAAAACTACATGGAGTTCATAAGTTTATTTAATGAGATTAAATTTAGCGATGAAATGGAGTTTAAAAATGAG
>DIRE01000030.1 GCA_002426575.1 Clostridiaceae bacterium UBA5444
ATTTTTTGCCCCTGATGTTGCAAGAGCTAAAGCGTAGTATAATGATAAAGGCGAGTAGTTGGTATTTTTCTCAGCCTTTGTAAGAATGAAGGAACTTGTTTTATAAGCAAAGTCATTGACTGTTCCAATTGTACTATCATCAACAGGATTTTCTTCTCTTAATTTTCTTCGATTATCATAATCATCAAAAGCATATGCTTTTGGATAAACAACTTCTAAAATAGGTTTAGCATAATGGTTCACTTCTTTATCTCTAGAAAGCAATAAACTAATACTTATTATAACCAGGATACTAGCGACTACAGCCAAAAATATTTTCATTTTAAATCTTGCTACTTTGCTCTCCTTTGCTTCCTCAATTAGTTGGTCATCAATGTCTGTAATAGAATCAAATAACTTTTTCTCTTTCACAGTGATACCTCCTCTTTCTCCAGAGAATTTTTAAGACCATATCGCAGTCAATACATATGTCCAGCCAACTTATTTGGCTCTTTCATCTCTTTCCAAATACAATTCTATTATTTCTAAGTCTTCCATAGTATCCCCTTTCTATTGTATAAACTAGCATTCGCTAATATAGACAGGATTTATGTAATAATATTCGAAAATTAATTTTAACTAATTAAGCAACTTTGTATTAGAATATTCCATTATACCTTTATATAGATCTAAATCTATTATATCAATTCTTTTATCCATTTCATCCTGTACCTTATCAAAAATTCCTACGTATATTTTTTATAAAAAAAAGGCATGAAAGTTTTCACTCTCACATCTTTATTTTACCTTAATTATATTATATTTTCTTTTTATAATTTAACCATCTTTTCGTTGCAACAAGATTATGGATTCAACATGGCTCGAGAGGTCAGAATGAATGTCTTTCGGATCGTCGGTTCTCTGAAACATATCAATGATTTTTACAGTTTTATGAAAAGCCGAGGTATACAAGAATATATAAACCCTATTCACATAATATAGCTGTTAATTCATACATAGGCAACCCCAAAGCATGTGTTTCTACATGCACGGTTGCTCCAGCATGACCAATCCAGCATGACCAATTGCGTGGCACAAAGTTTCAAACAGGTTCTCGGCCTGCCTTCGTCTGGATACTTTGCTTCAAATTGTATCAATATCAGTTTTGCACAATTCAGTGCCCACATTACAAGGGTTCGATGATTTTGTAACTGAATTAATTCTATCAACTCTTGTAAGCATTTACTCTCACGAGAAAATGAAATTCTATTTCTTTTTTAAAATTTCATTTCTACATCTAAAAACATAATATAATTCTCCTTCCAAATTAGTTAATCATTAATGTGCTCTTTTCTACCATTACTGGTAACAACTCAAGACTCGCTACTGTTGGTTGGCTAGACCTTATTCAGACAGAATTTCTACCTGCTAGGCTTATTACCCTTTGCTGGGCGCGCAATTGGAATTTGTCAGCTTTCAATTATTAGTTATTCTCTTTTTGAACTTCTCAATAGTTTCTCTAAAACAAACTGAATAAATCGCTTTCAACTATAATAAATACACCTATTACAATAAATACAACTGGTACAATTATATTCTTATATTTTTGTATCATATGTTTTATGCTGGGAATATTCGTGAGTCTTTCCGCAGCAAAGCACCATACAGCAGTCAGTGATAAGAAAATAAAAAGTGTTACAATAAGTTCATAAGAATTCAGAGTTGTGAATAGTGGTATATAAACACCAATATTATCTGCACCATTAGCAATTGTAACTAAAAAAACACTTATAATGGCGGGATGAGTCAACTTACTTAACATGATTTTTATCTTTTCATTTTTAGTGCCTTGTATTTGTGCAATGTCGGTATTTAAGTCATCTATCACATTGTCTTCAGGAATATATATTTCTTCCACGGTAAGGCTTTGGACTTCAGTTTCTATTTTATCTTTTCTATATTTTAACCATTCTTTGATTCCTAGCAAGATTGGAATTATTCCCAATAATCCGGTATATTGCTGTGGTATTAAATTCAATCCTATTGAACCAATAGTACTTATAAGAAGTAGTGTCATTATTCCGAGGTATTGACCGATGATAATATGACGTTTTTTCAATTGATTCCCTATCTTGGAAAAGAATAACATCAGCACAAAAATATCATCAATATTAGTACTTGCGAATGAAACAAATGCTGTTATGATTACACTTATCATATCTTATTTTTAGTAAGAGAGTGTATAATAAGTATCAAACTCTCACTAAAACTCACCTCTTTTCTTTCTATACAGTTTTCTGTGTATAACATGTTAATAACCTTGTTGATAATTCATAAAATTAGAATATTCCGTACCAGTTAGTATGTACATGTTTTAATTATATTTGTAAATAGCTGATAATGACTTCATCTTATTAGTGTCTAACAAAAAATCCTCATTTGTAATCCATTGGTCCAACGCACCATCTATCGGAATATTTTTAAGTTCACCACAAATTGTCCTATAGATTTGTTCTGCAATATACTGAAAATCAATATCTATATACCCCCTATAGCATGCATTTTGCTTTATTTCTAATGAGGGTAATTCTTTTATTCTGTTCTGACATTCAATTAAAAAATGGCATATTTCAGTTATTTTCTTCATAGCAATTTTAATATCTTTTTCAATATATATATTTTCCAAATATGTACCAATCTCTTTTGCAATAAATGGAAGTTTATAAAATTCACGATGTATCCATTTTGGATAAGATGGTGCATAACGTCTATTTAATAGAAATGCTAACCTTATTATTCTAAATATAGTTTCATTCAAACAATACCTGGATGATAAAATATCTCCTCTATCACAGCATAAGCTTATTAGATCAATGTCCCATCCAAGTGACTGCCACGCATATGCAAGTCTATATTTCCAGACATCATCTGGATAATACTCCCCATAAAACTTTCTTAATTTTGTGAGTTCACCCACATTATCAAAAAATACTTCACCACCTGTCAACTCCAGCAAGCGATTTTCTGGTATAGACAGCCATTCAATTTCATTTTGTGGAACTAAAACTCCAAGATTCGCCTGGAAATAATCTTTACATGTGGTAATGTCTATATGTATATCTCCTGATCCATCAGTTGAAAACCTTCTAACTCCCATAAATTCTTTATCAACTATAAAACGTGTAGGATTACCCATAAACATAGGTGGAATTTGTGCATTCAAAATATCATACATTCTATCTTCATATTGTTTTAACTCTTCAGGTAAAAAAATTATACACCTTGGTCCCCACTCATGGTCTTTAGATATATCATCATCATTGCCCAAAACATCTGATCCCCAACCAATTAAAGCCGAAGCATACTTTTCTCCAATAAAGTCAATATGTTCATCTATTATAGGCTTTATTATGCTATTGTAATACTCCCTGCACAAATCTAAACCTTTCATTATTCATTTCCCCCTTACACAACTATTATCAAATGCTAGTTCACATTTTCTAACGATAACGAAATAACTCGTTTTATAATAATTACATTATTTTCAACAGTGCTCTTAAACAAAACCTAGTTTTATATCTAACTAAATTCTTCTTTTATTTTATGTTATCAAATTTCCCTTTTTCTACATCAACCTGTAAAACAAGCTGACCATATTCATTTTGTTTATATTCAATGTCATACGTTGAATCGACAAACTGGTCAGTGATGCATTCTTTTATTTCAACACAGATTTCATCATCTGGATTTAATTGCTTCAATAAATTCATTAAATCTCTATTCGTCATTTCTTATCCTTTCCGAAGCTGTTTTTTCAGCCTATCATTTTCATTCTTCAATTCTTCCATTTGGACTAACTGAATAATTAGTTTTTTTTATCCTCTTCTAACTGCTTTACCCTTTCACGTAGGGCAATTATCTTTTCTTCCTGCAATTGTACCTTATCCTTTTTAACTGCCACTACATTATCCAGAGGACTTGATTTTGATACTGCTCTAAGACTAAGTATTCGTTCCTTTAACTCTGCATTATTATACAGGGTTGCTCTTGATACTTCTGCTTCCTTTGCAACGGTTTCAAAATTAATCTGTTTCTTTGTACGTTTCAATTTGTCTATCGCTTTATTAACCTTATCAATGGTTTCCTTGTTTCTCTGTTCAGCATGTGCCTTTATTCCAGCAACCTGTTCAGCTGATATTTTCTTTGCCATCTAACTGTACCTCCAAACTTTCAATCAATGGCTTAAGATGCTGATATTTAACATATTGCACCTGCCATGCAGGTTCTTGACCAAGTTCTTTTAATCTTGCCATTTCCTTTTCCAGTAAATCTAATTCCTGTTTTAAAATAGGGTAGAAGCGTACTTCTGTAATGTAATTAGGGCAGTTATAGAAGAAACATCCATCACCATCTGTGCAGTTACCTCGTCTGAAATCATAAAGACACACCCCTGTAGGTAACGGGTTAAAGCTCATACTCTTTGATAAATTTGATATTATAGTTTCTATCTCTTCTTCTGTCTTTCCATGAAACAAATTATCCAGTTTACCTTTGATTTCCTTTGCTCTAAGTCCTGCAATTTTTGATTCAGGACTTAAAATCATATCTGTATAAATTTCCTTAACTTCTTCTTCCTGTAAGGTAAGATAATGTGATGTCATTTCTATTGATACATGTGAATATTGCTTCATAATAATAGCAATAGGAACTTTCCGCTTAATTAATTCTCTTACAAATGTTGCCCTAAACTGATGTGATTTAAGTGGATATAAGTTACCTTTATTATCTTGGATATTCCATCGCTTGATAAATGGAGTAAGTTTCACTTCTCCCCATCTACCAGATTTATATACAACTATTTTGCCATTTAACTTCATAGATTTTGTTAAAAATAATTCTTTCAAACCACTTAACCGCCTTAATGGTTTAGTGGCTTGTGTAAGTTCTTCAATCACATTCTCTACTAAATCATTAATGAATACCTTATGGATTATTGGTTCACCCTTCTCTGTCTTACCAAGTGTCACTTCCATATAATCATAGACTTTATCGCCATCATATACCGGTTTTACACAACCTTTACAAATAGATAACACCTCATTTATACGAAGTCCTGTCTGACTCTGAATAATAATCCCTGCCTTTGTAAGTATGTCTTTTTCATTATGCACAGCATGATAGAGAATCTTATCAAATACATCCTCTGGAATAGGCTTAGTTTTATTAGCTTGCATAGCCTTTTTGCTATTCCATAACTGATTAGAAGTAATCCCTTTAAAGATATTTGTCTGTGGCACATTCCAGCCTTTTATCTGTCCTGTCTTAATGATTTCCTCTACCACATGGGAAGAGATAAATCCTGTACCAACTGCGACTTTTTTTTCGTCTTTCATCCATAAAGAGAAATTTAGAAAATCATCTTTCGTTACATCAGCAAAACTCTTAATACCATTAATGGAACAGTATTCAATAAATATTGGGAGTCCACTATTTATATTACCATGAACTGTAATAGGCTTTATTTTCCCAAGTTTATAGTACGCATACTGTTTGGCTGTCTGTTTCATATCATGGCTTTCAATATATTCAAACCTAATATATTTTTGTGATTCCTTTATTGTTTTTACAGTAATAAACGGTCTTAAATCCCATACATCATCATTGAAATGGGAATTACCAATCATTACATTATCAAAGTTTGTATCCTTATCTATTACCTGTAGTTGTAGCCTCAAGTTAGTTTTTGTCATTCTGCAATTCCTCCAATCTTTCAATGATAACTTTTAGAACCTCTATAGTTGGTCTGAAATGTTCTGCATAATGCTCTCCATATATTGCACCCTCTGTGACTTGTCTCTCCAATGAAGCCAAATGATTTTTATGTGCTTCAAGATATTCGGGTGTAGTTATGTAACGACTGCAAGTATAACATTTTTGTCTTTTTAAAAGCCTGTCACATATCTTTCCATCTTGCAAATGCTTTGTACAATAACCATCACATAAGCCTGCTACGCATTTTTCTTTATTAGCCTTAAACCATTCCATTTCAGTCACATTATCGAAAGCAGATTCATTCAATTGATTGATATTTCCAATAATTCCTATGCTCTTGAATGTTTCGGCTCTTTCCTTATCTTTTATATCTGCATAAAAAAGTTTTGTTGTTGATGGGTCAGCATGACCTAATACCTGTTGAATGACGTTAATATTCGTTCCTTTGGAAAGCATATCAGTACCTAAAGTACGTCTGAATTGGTGACTTGTAAGATTATATAACTCACCATCCGAACTTCGGATATTATTGCGTTCAATAAAATTATCAAACCAATTCATAAAACATTTTTCTGTAGGCACACAAATCATTCCTGACTTTTTACCTGCAACTGGCTTATGAATAAACAACGCATTTTTAACTTTATCGTCCGTTTCTTTACGCAATTCCTTTGTTGCTTCAATCACTTTATCAACTGCCATAGCACACTCACTTCTAACAGGCATAGGAGGTCGCTCTTTGCGGTTTTTATGGTCGAACCATGTAATTGTATACCCACTAATCAAATGTGGTTTAATACAGTCAGTACCCAGTTTTAACAAGTCACCTATACGCATACCAGTTGATTCAAGAATAATGATTCCATATTTCACATACGGATTCTCTTCCGTCTTTAATGCTTCATTAATACTATTCAGTACATCATCTGGAATAAACTCAATTTTTAACTTTCGATTTATCCCTATATACTCATTTCCAGTAAAAATTTCTCTATCTGGAACTACGTCAGGCTTATGCAACTGACACCAATAAATAATTGATTTTAACGAATCAAGACATGATTTCTGTCCGCTTTGTGATAAAGGCTTATGGTATCTTTCTGAAATAGTAACATGCAAATATGTAATAAAATTATCAATATCATTATTGGTTAATTCTTTTAAACTTTTAATATTATTGTTCTCTACAAATTCGTTAAACCATTGGAGTCGTTTAACATATGTATATATGCTATTCAAGGTTCTACTTTTAATTATATAATTCTGCCAAACATAATCTTTGACAACTTTCTTTATTTCCTCGCTTGTGATGTAAGAAAAATCAAATCTAAAGTTTCTGCCATAATGTTGTGATTCAATATCATTATCCTTCATATTCCATACATCACCATCTGGGATGTTATTCTTCATCAGAAGCACCCCCTAATAATGAACTCTTACTCCAATACCTTGTTAGACTATCTTCAATGTAAGGATTGGATAAATGTGTATATTTCTGTGTTGTGGAGATATGTTCATGCCCCATAATGATTCTTGCCACACTTATGTCCATTCCTGATTGAATAAGGTTAGAGCAGAATGTATGCCTTAAATCATGGAAATTGAAGTATATGCCTATGTCATCCTGTACCTTTTTCAGATGGTCATACACAGCACTATAAGTAAGTTGCTTACCTAACTGCCTTTTTTGCTCTGATACGAAGATATAACTGTTTTCTGTATCAATAAGATTACGTTCTTCAAATATAAAATTGTCAAGTTGCTCGATAAGTGCCATAGGAACATACAAATCCCTTGTCTTACCTTTTGATTTAATTTGTTGAAATACACCAATGGGTTTTGACATATCAGGTATAGGGACAGATTCTATTTCTAAATCTAATACTTCCTGTATTCTTGCTCCTGTAAGATAAAGAGTTTTATACATCAGTATATCTCTACGCTTTGTAAGATGGTTTAAAAATACCTCCATTTCATCATCCGTCACAAGTCTTACAGCATAATCACTTTCCTTGACCTTAAATATGGATTGTTTTGTTTGATTGTCAGACCTGGTATGATGAAGTATGCTCTTGAACATGTTCTGCGGTCTGCTTATATCATGCATTAGTATAGGATTATCTATTTCCTCCATATCAGCACAAAACTGATAAAACATATGTACCGTACTTAATATACGGTTTATAGTTCTATTTGTCCTTGCACTTTCTATATGGATAGAAGTAATACCATTATCAGGTCTCCTAAGATAATCAATAAAATCTGCTATCATATTCGGTGTGACCTTATTATACTCATATCCGTTTTCTTTCAAGAACTGCCAGTATGTTCTTAAATCATTACCATTTGCTTTTAATGTATTTAATGCCTTATCTTTCTGCCTTTGAAATTTAAGGTAGTCATAGACTGGCTTTACAATTTTCATATCATCATCCAGTAGAACAACTATCTCTTTCCCTATTTCTTTAATAACCTGTAGCTCCACGCATTTTTCGCCTCCGAACTTTATTAATATGTCTAATACGTATTAACTACTTTAATTATATACTCTTTACTTTTTTTACAATAGTCATTCTACTGATTAATAATCTATTCACTAACATATATCATACATTACTTCTTATACAATATATATCCTCTTATTTCTTATAATTACTGGCTATATTAAGGGGTATATACTATATACATATTATACATTACATACTATAGATAACATAGTTTACCTCCTTTAATATTGTAAAAACAAAAAGCCTATGCACACTTGTAGTGTGTATAGGCTTACTAATCCAGTTTTAGTCATGTTATCTATGGCTGACTTTGATACCTAATTGGTATAAACTGCCCCCGCCCTATACGGCATTTTAATTTTATCACATCGTATTGTATTATTCAATCATCTTTTACATGAAATTGATTTAGAGCAAATTTGCTGGTTTTTCTGATACCACTGATTTAAAAGGAAACATAAATGGTAGAAATGAGACTTGACTTTTTAATATTGATATTATAATATATTGTTTGTTGTAGCTGGGAATGAAGTACTCCCTTGGCGCAAGCCAAAATGCATCTAATGCTGATGACTTCTGCAAATAATTGCGGAAGCTATCAGCTTTTTTATTTTTGGAGGGTTCATATGTGCAGAGATATGGTAAGGAGAATTATAATTTGCGTAAATATATTTATATAGGATGTGGCGGATTCGCAGGAGCTATACTGCGATATTTAATTAAACAAATTCATATACAGAATTACCGCGAAAACATCCCCCTAAACACATTGCTAATAAATATCAGCGGGGCTTTCGCACTTGCTTTAATTTTGACAATAGCTTTTGAAGTATGGAAATTTGATCCAGACATAAGGCTTGGCATAACAACAGGTTTTATGGGGGCATTCACTACATTTTCTACTATGTGTAAGGAAACCGTGGAACTAATGCACAGCGGATACTATTTTTCAGCTATTTCATATATTACCATTTCGACCATGTTAGGACTTGGATTGACATATTTTGGGATTGTCCTTGCCCATAAGATTGGTTCTAAAATTATGAACAAAAAGAAAGGTCTAAGGCTGAAAAATTAATAGAAACTGAAAGTGAAGTGATATAATTGAATTTGATTTTAGTTGGTATTGGAGGAGCTTTTGGAGGGTTAGTCAGATTTCAGTTAGGAAAAATAATATCTCAAAAATCAAACACAACCTTTCCTATTGGTACATTTATTATCAATATTACCGGCGCTATTCTTTTAGGGATTATAACCAGTATAAATACCGAAAACAGTGTATATCTACTTTTAGGCGATGGCTTTTTAGGCGCATACACCACGTTTTCAACTTTCATGTATGAAGGCTTCAATCTTTTTCAGAAAAACGAGAAAATGAATGCATTTATATATATCCTTGGTTCTCTTTTTTTTGGAATCATTGGATATGCTGCCGGTTTTAAATTTGGAAAATTGTTAAATATAATATAGGGAGATGAAATAACATAAAACCAGGAGGCAAATGCCAAATACTCAAAATCTATGTGGGCGAGGGCTCAAAATACAAAGGAAATAGTCTTTACAGTGTATCAGTATTTAAGCTGAAAGAATGAAAATTGCAGGGGTAACAGTAACTCGGGAAATAGAGGGTTACGGATTTAACTCCCTCTGGAATCAAGTATTTCTCTTGCCTTTACTAAATTAATTTTAGGCATATCAACCATCTCCTTAATATTTTGGATTTATATGATATTAGGTATTCCCATATTTACAGCATATTGGCTTCATCAATGTTAATAAGCTCCCCATTCTTAACAATCATCATAAGATTACCTTTCAATGCATAGCCCTCCCCCTTTCAAATTTTTTTGTATTTCATTTTTCCCCAAGCCTTAAAAAATCAGACGCGTGGGATTTAAATATCTTAAGATAAATATCTTCACCAAAGCTTGTTTGTAATGGTTCTCCCTCCACAAGCCTGAAAGTACGGCTCCCATCTGCTTGCCTTTCTGCACGCAGAAAAATAGTATTATTCATCTTTTGCTCGTAAAAACTATGAGAGAAATCATAGAAATGTGTAACAAAAAACACTTTAATATGCTTTTCTAAGAGTGCAAGGACAATTTGTCGGCCTATTTCGGAACCCTCTCTTTCATTTGTTGCAGAAAATGATTCGTTAAACAATATAATGGAGTTTGTCTTGATATGATCAGCAATGTTGCTCATCCTTGCGAGTTCCTCATCCAGCTTGCCGCTTTTCATTGTAGCATCTTCTTCTTTTTTATAATGAGTAAAAATGCCATCACAGATATTAGCACTGAAGGATTCCGCCGCTACAAACATTCCGCATTGCATCATGAGCTGTGCTTGGCCTATGCTTCGCAAGAAGGTTGATTTGCCTCCCTGATTTGCACCTGTTATAATTATAAGTTCTTTATCATCCGCATTAACATAGTTGCCCACAACCCTATTTTTCATAATCAAAGCAAGGCTCACATCATATAATCCTTTAAAAGAATGCTTACGCTCATGGCAATCAAATGGTAAAGGGAAAGATACAGGTTCTCCTTTCTCACAAAGCCGTTCATACAGATTCAGGCATCCGATATAGAAAGCTAATTCATTTTGCAGCATAATGAAAAAACTAAGAACATGTTCAGCAGACTGGGCAAGTGCGTTGGCTACAAGATTAATAGCCCGATCCTGCCTTTTTGACAGATCAGTACAGCCACTATCGTCACGGGGATGGATGCTAAGGCTTGGAGCAAAATGCCACTTCAGCCAACGGTGTTTTTTATCCTGTTGTCTCCGGAGTACATAATGAATACCTTGGTTGTAGTTTCCTAATTCTGCACTAATCAAAATGCCTTCCCGAAATTTCATTTCGTTCAGATGTGTCTCAAGGGTAGAGAAATACGTATCATCGAGTTCCTGCTGCAGCATTGTAAAGAGTGTTCTAAAACCTTCAGATTCAAACTGTCCCACATAATCATCCACAACATTGCGAAGCTTTTTCAGCATTTCCATAAACATCTCCAATAAGCTAACAGAACTGCTCAATACTGAAGATAGAAACATGCTGGAAATCCCCCACCAATTTTGTTTTTCCCTTTCTATAGTTTCGGTTACAATACTGTAAACCTTTCTTACTACATCAGGATTTTTTATGCAGTCTTTCAAAACACTCTGGCGGTACAAAATCTCTTCTGTATTATCAAGGCTTGAGAATACAGCTCTTCTAACAACCTCCATTATAAATTTATCATCATTTGCCATTGCGTCAAACAATGTGTTTAATTCCAAATCCTGTGTCAATACCTGTTCATATGGCGTTATTTTAAATTCACTGTCAAAATCCCGATTCTTATACATCAAATGCACTTTCATGTTTTTATCCGCTCCTTTAGGCAATCATAGGTTAGTCGGTATTTTTCTGCGATGTGTATGGCGTATGCAAGCCCATTTGCAGGACTTCTAATAATCTTATAAGTTCGGCGTGCTGGGTCTTCAGGTACCACAGTGCTGACCATACTTACATTTTTTTTGCTATACGTAGAGAGTTCATCCAAAAATGTTACAAATACACACAATGAATCCAGACGTACAATTTCCTCCATTATTTTTTTACCGATAGCAATCGCATCTTTTAATGTAGTAGAAGAAAGAATTTCATTTATGATGATTATGCTGCCTGTCGTAGCATGATTTAGAATTTCATTCATTCTGATTAAATCATCCTGCAATTTACCACTGAGGTTTTTAATATTTTCCTCTCTCTCAAAATGAGTAAAAATCCGATCAAATAGAAAAAGTTTTGCTTCTTTCCCAGCAACAGGGCAGCCTAAGCTGGCAAGATGGTGCAGTTGGCCGAAAACACGGGCAAAGGTAGTCTTTCCCCCCTGATTTGGGCCTGAAACAACAATGATACGTTCCTCACCCTTAAGATAAAAATCATTGCATACTACAGGCTGATTTTGTACAATCAGCTTACCGGCAAGGGCCAGGTCGAAGCCTTCCAAGTTGCGTTCTTCTTTACTGTGTCCATTGATTTGTGGATAGCAGAAATGAAGCCCCGCCCATTTGAATTTTTCCATATATTCTATATAAGCGATATAAAACTGAACTTCATGCGAAAAAACAAAAATTGTTCCATTAATAAAATCTTTGTATTTTATGCAGTAGCTATCCAAATTTGAAAATATGTTTGGATATAACTTAGCCACCAAATTTAGCACACCCGCTTCTACATGTTCGGCGTATGGTTCTTCAATAACTTTTTGCCGATAATCTTTTACTGCACCTTGTCTGAATTTCTCAAAGATCCTCTCTATCTCAGGTGTAAGATCCACTTCATTTTCATATTTCCGTACTTTTATACAATTTCCCTTAATAAGCATGCAATAACGAACGGTTGATAGATCAGCTTTCATCTTATTAGTTTCAGATTGTAAGGCTGTAAATGCATCGGATCTTGTGTATTCACAAATATATTCCCGAAATTCCGATAACCCCCGTGACTTTAAGTCAAACGATGCTATATCACGTATCAAATTATCAATCGCTTCACAGTAAGTACTTGCCGAATCCAGAAATCTCCCTTTCTCCAAATAATTAAAGTTT
The DNA here is from genome assembly GCA_002426575.1 of Clostridiaceae bacterium UBA5444. Lineage (GTDB taxonomy): Bacteria > Bacillota > Clostridia > Clostridiales > Oxobacteraceae > UBA5444. The sequence continues at coordinate 12,858 of DIRE01000030.1, forward strand.
ATGCTTTCAGGCTGTGAAAGGTGTTCGCATATTTTTTGCGTTCTGGTTGCAACATCATAAATGCAATTTGAAAAAGTTTTAATTATCTTATGCAGGCTTTCATCTTCAAGGTCGCACATAATCTCCTGACGATATCGGATTGTATCTTCATTGTGTAATGGAGTGAAAAAGAATGGTTTTAAATTGTATTCCTTCATTCCGGCTGTGATAGCGTCTACGATCTGATCAAGATTCAGGTCACTGAAATAGTCAGGTGCTTCCTCTATTTGCTTTTCAGTGCCTGTTTCTGTTTCCTGAAACATGATACTTCTAAAAGCCATTTATAATCCCCAACTTTCAAAAATAATATAATAAAAAGCCCCTACCTTTAACTAAAGGTAGGGGCTATTAGCAAAAGCGTTTTGGTTAAACCTGGTGAGCTCCATCACCACACTATACAATAATTATTATATGCCTTCATAATAAAAAATGTCAACTATCTATTATTATCGATAGTGTCAAATTACTGTAGGAAAAAAGTTATTTAAAACAAATTTTCACCTATATTAATAAAATATAGGTGAAAAATGTAATATATACTATTTAGAGTATAAAGCAAATTCTCGTTGGTAATTAGATGCGAAATCTCTGGTGGAAATTCATATATATTGAATTTTGTACTGAATTATGATAGAATATTCATTCATTAAATAAAGCTTGGGAGTCTTACCATGAATATAAAGTTATTAGAAGCATTTTTAGCTGTTATTGATAATAAAACAATGTCTGCTGCGGCTGAAAGACTTTTCACTACCCAACCGAATATTTCACTTATGATTAAGGATTTAGAAAATTACTATTCAACTAGATTATTTAATCGTGTTTCTAGAAATCTTTATTTAACTCCTGATGGTATAAAACTAGAGAAATATGCAAGAAAGGTCGTTGCTAATTTTAAAGAAATGAATGAAGCTATGTTTAACCAAAACAAGATAATCCGTATTGGTAGTAGTGTAACAGTCGGGCAATATTTATTAAATGGATATCTTAAAAAGTTAAAGGCATCAATGCAAAACATAAATTTTGAAGTCGTGGTTAATAATACTGAAGAAATTGAAAGGCTTATATTAGATAATCGACTTGATATTGCTATTGTTGAAGGAAAAATCAATTCAAAGAGCATAACAGAAGTTGAAATACTGATAGATGAATTAATAGCTGTAATAGGATATGATTATCCTATTAATATCAATATAGAAAAGTTATCTGATTTAGAGCAATTACCTTGGATTTCTCGTGAAGATGGAAGTCACAATAGAAATCAATTTGAAATCGACATGATTGAAAGAAAGATTCATCCCAAAGTTGTATTTAAAGCAACTAATTTAGAGACTGTTATACAAGCAGTTGAAAGCAATTATGGTTTTGCTATTATTTCTAAATTAGCTGCTAAAGAGGGAATACAAAAGCAAAGTTTGAAGAGATTAAACTTTGCTGATTATAGCTGTCCTCGTTCAATAAGATATATTTATTATAAAAGTCAGTATGAAGATCCTATTATATCTCAAATTTTAGATTGCATTAATAACTAATTGTAGAATAGTCCCCACTACACCTGTACCTAAAATAATCTTTATTGCACTTATTTTATACTTTCTTAGGATTATAAATCCGCCTATAAATAGTCCAAATTCAAGCCATCTAAAATTTCCAAGAACTATATTATTGAAATCAGAATTAAATAATGCAAGAACTAAAATTGATACCCCTGCACTAGCTATCAAAGCCACAACAGCTGGCCTAAGAGCTTCTAGTACAGTTTGAACTCCCGAAAAGTTCCTGTATTTGTAATAAAAATAAGCAAGTGTTAAACAAATTATAAATGAAGGAAGAATACACCCAAGGGTGCATACTAATGCTCCTACGACACCATATACCCTTTGCCCAACAAATGTAGCTGAATTTATTGAAATTGGTCCAGGTGTCATCTCAGCAATTGTGATTAAATCTGTAAATTCTGCCATAGTCAATAATTTATGATTGATAACTACCTGTTCTTGAATAAGCGGAAT
>DIRE01000012.1:0-4071 GCA_002426575.1 Clostridiaceae bacterium UBA5444
TGAGTCAAATTCACTGCTTAAGCTGTCAGGTGCTTTGCCTTTTCCTTGATACTCGCATGCTCCTATATCGGGAAGAGTCCCTTCAAAAGGTGCTTTGTTTCCAAAGAAATCCTTTCCGCCATTATCTTTTATAACCTTTCCAGCATTTATACATGGCGAATTAGCTTTTAGCCTATACCCATCTAATGTATCCATTCCAACTTTACCGCTTCCCGGATTTAAAAGCTTAGGGTCTGCATATATTCCATGGGCTTCTTTAGGCCCTTCTATAGCTCCTTTATTCCCAAAGTAACAGTTGTAGTCAACATAGCATGTATCATCATATACATACCCACCATTTCCTAGATTGTAGAATATATTGTTATAAATTTCTGCATAAGCTCCATGATAAATAATATTTGTACTTAATTCGGGTTTTATATAAATAGTGTTATTGTATACTTTTGTATTGAAGTTTTTACCTTCTGAAAATACAAATTCTGCATTACGATCATTTTGAAGTATATTATATCTTATAGTATTATCTTCATTAAAAGCTGTCGGTGTTCTATATGCATTGCATATTAAAAAACCGCCGCCTTCATTATCGTGACTATAGTTGTATTGGAATGTTGTTCCTGTACATTCAAAATCACAGTCAAACCCCATTCCATCTCTAGTTGTTTTAGTTCCATAAGCTTCATTATACTGATATAAAGCATTATTTGATCTAATTGGCCACATTGCAACATGATCTCCTTCAAGAACCATATGACAATCCTTTGCCAAATTATATTCTACAAGAACATTTTCACAAGCAGATGTTATTATTCCATCTCCGCCTACTTTACTTAGGTAATTATTTCTAATCACTACATTTAAATTAGGTCTCCAATTACCAAATATATTGTTTCTAACACCAATACCTTGTCTATCAACATTTTCTACTACGCAGTTTTCTATCCTTAAATCATCAAAATATGTGATTTTACCACTGCCTTCACCTTTTCTAGTTCCATAAATATCACATAGTATTGCACCAGTTAATTTATCACGTTCATATTCTCCTCCTTCTCCTTGAGATACAACATCATGAACATATAAATTATTTAGATATATATGGTGCATAACTCCAAAGTCATATCCAGTAATATAAATAGCTAGTCTATAATCTGGTTCAGGTGCATTATTTGTAATTTCAAGATTATTTATCTCCCAATATTCCTGGCTATCAAGAAGCAAAGTAATGCTATACTGCATATCTTTTCTGAAATATTCTCCCTGAACTTTTACCCCCGCCCCATTGATTATTGGCTTACTACCTGTTCCATACATATCAATTACTATAGGTTTTCCTTCTTTACCCGACCCTTTTGGTCTTAATACTCCAGCCCATGAACAGCCTGCTTTAAATAGTATTTTGTCTCCAGGATTAAAAGCAGCACTATTTATCTTATCTAGACTTTTCCATGGTTTTTCTACTGATGTACCATTGTTATCATCATTTCCATTTTTAGAATCTACATAATATGTATTACCTACATCATCAGTAGAAGCAGCTAATACATTAATGTTTGGAAATAAACACATAACAATCATAATAAATGATACAAAAATAGAGATTGTTTTTTTCATTATTCTATTCCTCCCCTTTAAATTTGATAAGTATAGTTAAATCATTAAAATTATAATGATCCACTTAATGTTTTATTGGTATTAAGGAGACTTTTGCCATATAACTTTGTATTGTGAATATTACCTCCATTATACAATATTAATAATATTTTGTAAATTCAAATAGATATATCTAACTATAATATTTTCTACAATATTAAAAAGCTTATCATAGAATACATACCCATCCTATGATAAGCTTTTTATAAAACTCTATATATTTACAAATTGATAAATACTATTTCTCATATCTTCCTTTTAGCTCTTCAAATACCTCATCAAGCTCTATACCCTTTTCATTTAGCAGTACAAGGGTGTGGTAAATAAGGTCTGCAGTTTCATATATGGTTTCTTGCTTGTCCGTATTCTTAGCCGCAATTATAACCTCTGCAGATTCTTCTCCTATTTTCTTTAGTATTTTATCTATTCCCTTATCAAACAAGTAATTAGTATAGGATCCTTCCTTTGGATTCATCCTCCTATCATTAATTATGCCGCATATTTTATAAAGTATAGTATAGTTTAGGTTTGGATTTGGATTTGGAGAGTTATTTAATACCTTATTATAAAAGCAGGACCTCTCTCCCGTATGGCAGGCAACTCCTTTTTGGTCAACTTTAATTAAAAGTGCATCATAATCACAGTCAAAGCTTATTTCTTTTACATATTGGTAGTTTCCTGATGTAGCCCCCTTATTCCAAATCTCCTGCCTGCTTCTGCTGTAAAAGTGAGTAGTTCCGCTTTCAATGGTTTCTTTTAGGGACGGTTCATTCATATATGCTAGCATCAATACCTCGCCAGTTATATAATCCTGAACAATGGCAGGAACAAGCCCCTTATCGTCAAACTTTATTTTAGATACCATGCAATCACATCCTACATAATATATTATTTTTTATTAAATACTCCTTTAAATCTCTAATCTTTATTTCTCCATAATGAAAAACCGATGCCCCTAAGGCTGCAGCGACATTTGAATAAGCAAATACATTTTTAAAATCCTCTATACTTCCTGCACCGCCTGAGGCTATAACTGGAATTTTAACTGCTGATGTAATATTTTTATAAAGTTCTAAGTCGTATCCATCTTTTGTACCATCAAAATCTATGCTTGTAACTAAAAGTCCTCCAGCTCCGAGAGACTCTGCCTGTTTGCACCATTTGTAAACATCTATTTTGGTATTTTCTCTTCCTCCATTTATATATACATCATATGAACTGCCGTTCTTCTTTGTATCTATGGCAATCACTATAGAATCTTTCCCAAACCTTTTTGAGGCTTCAGATATTAGATTCATATTTTTAACTGCTGCAGTATTTATAGATACCTTACTTGCACCTGCATCAATTAGCCTTTCCATGTCATCAATTGTACTTATTCCTCCGCCTATAGTAATTGGAGCAGAAACCTCTTTTGCAACCTTTTTTACTAAATCAATCATTGTCTTTCTTTTTTCATAAGTTGCAGTTATATCAAGTAGTACTATTTCATCTGCACCTTCTTTATCATATAGCTTTGCAACCTTTACTGGGTCTTCTACATCTTTTAATTCTTCAAAATTAATACCTTTTACAACCCTGCCGTCTTTTATATCAAGGCAAGGTATTATCTTTTTATACTCCATCATATCACCTCTAACGCTTTCTCTAAATTTATGCTGCCATTATATAATGCCTTTCCAATTATTGCCCCAGAGGCCCCTATATTTTTTAGATTAGTTATATCTTCCATGGTCGAGACTCCCCCAGATGCAATGATACAAACATCAAAGCTATTTTTTATTTGTTCTATTCCCTTAATATCAGGCCCCTTCATCATGCCGTCTTTGCTTACATCTGTGTATATAAAGGTTTTTACACCAATTGATGTAAGTTTCTTAATTAAATCTAACTTATCTGTACTAGATACTGATGTCCATCCGTTATAGGCCACTTTATCATCTACCGTATCTATTGATACTGCAATTTTCCCACCAAACTCATTTGCCGCCCATTTAGTAAGCTCTAAATTATTTAATGCAGCTGAGCCTAAAATAACCCTGTCAATTCCTTTGTCTAAAATACTTTCTATGGTGTATTTATCCCTTATTCCTCCGCCAACTTGTACAAACATTCCGGTTCTTTTTTTAATTTCATATATTTTATCTATATTACATGGTCTTCCATTAAATGCTCCATCAAGGTCAACCACATGTAAATATTTTGATCCTTTTTCCTTCCACATAAAGGCTGCATTAGTTGGATCATCATAAAACACGGTACAAAGGTCGGCCTTTCCCTGTTTTAACATTACACACTTTCCACTTTTTATATCCACAGCAGGAAATATAATCATCCACATAATCCTCCAATACTTATAGTCTATGTTTTAAGTAACTGTTAGGTTTTAAACCGGCTATGTTGATTGACTTCCGCTGC
>DIRE01000012.1:4262-8904 GCA_002426575.1 Clostridiaceae bacterium UBA5444
AAAAATGGGCATTTAAGTCGCTGCGTAAGTCAAATCAACATAGCCTGTCTGTAAAGTAATTAAATAACGCCCTTTGAAGATAAAACTCCATCTATACTGTTATCAATTGTACATGCTTCTTTAAGTGCTCTAGCAGTTGATTTAAATACGGCCTCTGCTATGTGGTGGCTATTAGCTCCATGGAATAACTTAATATGGAGAGTGATTCCTGCATTAAACGCAAATGCCCTAAAAAACTCTATGAAATTTTCAGTATCCATATCTCCTATCTTTTCACTTGGAAAGCTGCAGTCAAATACTAAATATGGTCTTCCGCTTATATCAACACTTGCAAGTACTAATGCCTCATCCATTGGAACAAAAGAGGATCCGAACCTTTTTATTCCCCTTTTATCTAAAAGTGCATCATTAAATACCTTCCCAAGTACTATGCCTGTATCCTCAACACTATGATGAAAGTCTACAAATGTATCCCCTTTAACCTTTATATCAGCATCAAACCTTCCATGAGTAATAAAGCTAGTAAGCATATGGTCAAAGAAACCTATGCCCGTATTTATGCTGCAGTTTCCACTTCCATCAATATTAAAATATATATTAACGTCCGTCTCCTTTGTTTTCCTTGTATATCTTTTTTCTCTTTTATCCATATTACTCACCTACTAATTCTTTGATTTTTTCAATTAGCTGATCATTTTCATGTCTTTGCCCTACCCCAACTCTTACATGGTTTGAAATGCCTTGGCAGTTATTAAAGTTTCTAATTCCAATACTTAAGTCTCTAAGTGCCCTGCAAAGCATATCTGCATCAGGAACCTTTAAAAATATAAAGTTCGCATATGTATCATATACTTTTATTTTATCTATAGATTTTAGGTGTCTTATAATATAGTCTCTCTCTTTTAATATAGAAGATGTATTTTTTCTCATATATTCTATATGGTCAAGTATTGTAATTCCTATCTCTTGAGTTATGGAATTTACATTGTATGGTGGTTTAACCTTTAAAAGTTCATCTATAACACCTTTATTTGATATCAAATATCCAAGCCTAATTCCGGCCATTCCCCATGATTTTGAAAAAGTTCTTAGTATTATTAGATTTTTATACTTTTTTACTAAATCCACACAAGTTATATTGCAGAATTCAAAATATGCTTCATCAATTACTATCATAGATTTGCAGCTTTCAAGAAGCTTTATTATATCTTCTCTATCCGTTAAAGTACCTGTTGGATTGTTTGGATTGCATAGGAAAACTAATTCAGGTTTCTCTTTATTTATGCAATCTATCATCTCATCTATATCCACATTGAAATCTTTATCCCTATTAAAAAGTATTACGCTACCCTCATTTACTTTTGAATAAATGCTATATACAGAAAATGTAGGAGTAGGAATAAGCACCTTCCTGCCTTTGCCAACGTATGAGCTTATAATAATATTTATAAGCTCATCAGAACCATCTCCAACTATTATCATGTCCCCAGATATTCCATATCCTACATAGTCTGAAATTTTGCTGCAAAGCTTATAAGCTCTTGGATCTGGATATCTATTTAATTTTTCATAGGGTATTCTACTTTTAATTTCATCTATTATATTAATAGGCAGGCTATAAGGGTTTTCATTCGCATCAAGCATTACATCAGGCCTTTTCCCACCTGCATCATACCCTTGTATCTTTTTAACCTCATCTATTACATCTATAGCAGCATACTCCACAACTAAATCCCCCCTCCAAAAACAACCTTCTCCAATCTTTCTATTATATCTATTATTCTTTTATCATCTAGTTTCATACTAACTTTATTTACTACAAGCCTTGTGCTTACATCAAGTATCTTCTCTTTAACATCAAGCCCATTTTCCTTTAATGTTGTTCCCGTTTCTACGATGTCTACTATTAAGTCGGAAAGGCCAATAATTGGGGCAAGCTCAACAGAGCCTGAAAGCTTTATTATACTTACATCCATCCCTTTTGCAGAAAAGTAGTCAGAAGCTATATTAGGAAACTTAGTTGCTATCCTATAAGTCTTTTTGTAATCAAACTCCGTAGAAACAGGTCCCGCAACAGCCATGCTGCATATTCCAAAGCATAAATCTAAAGGCTCATAAAGCCTGCACCTCTCTTCTAGTAATACATCTTTCCCAACTATACCCATGTCTGCACTTCCATACTCCACATATATTGGAACATCTGCAGGCTTTACAAATATATACCTTATTTTATTTATATCATCCTCAAATATTAATCTGCGTGAATCTTTCTTTAAATCATCACAATTAAGTCCAGCCTTCTCAAGAAGCAAAATACTATCCTTTGCAGTTCTTCCCTTAGCAAGAGCTATTGTCAAGTATCTCACTAAATCACCTACCCCTTCAAATTATCTATGCTATGTTTTACTTTATTTTCATTTTCTAAATCATAAACCATTGCAATATCATAATCTAATACCTTTATTACTTTTCTTATACCCCGTACTTTGCAATACTCCTTTATATTTTCCTCATCCTGTATAATATCATTTTCTACTATATATCCTTTTCTCCTCATATCTTCTGCAATTTCAAATGCTATCTTTTCAAGCCTTTCTTCCTTAGCAGTTATTAAAAAGTCTGTAGGCGGTGCAGATTTTAGCTGTCCCCTGCGTTTAAATATATCAATTATCCTGCTTACTCCTATTGCACATCCAACTGCACAAATTGATTTATTATAGTTTTGGGATAAAAAGTCATATCTTCCCCCCCACAAAATTGAAAAGCCACATTCAAGTGCATATCCTCTAAAAATTATTCCGCTATAGTAATTAAGTCTTTGAACCATTCCTAAATCTATTGATATATGTTTCTCATATCCCCACTGTTTTAATATTTCAATTAGGCTTTTAAGTTCTTTTATTGCCTCTTTTTCACATTCATCTTTAAATATGCCCTCTATATCTTCCATTATTTCAAGTGACCCAAATAACCATGGAAGTTTTAATATCTTTTCCTTTTTTTCATCACATATATGAGTATCTGACAGTATCTTTTCAAGTCCGTATTTATCCTTGTTTGCTACAGCTTTTCTAATCTCCTCAAGTATATCTTCATCATCAATTTCTTCTGTTAGGTATTTAAATAGCTTAACCTGACCTATATCTATTCTAAAGTCCTCAAGTCCTGCACTCTTAAGGGATTTAATAGCAGTTCCAATTACCTCTGCATCAGCAACTTTTGAGTCTGACCCTAATATTTCAATTCCAGCTTGTCTGTACTCAAAATCTAAAAGTCCCTTTTCTTCATTTCTAAAAATATTGCCAAAGTATGATAACCTAAGGGGATAGCCTTTATTCTCAAGCTTTGTAATTGCCATTCTCATTATGGGAACGGTTATATCTGGCCTTAGAGATAGTATCCTTCCCTTTGAGTCAAATAGTTTTATCATTTCTTCTTGAGGGAGTGCATCTATCCTCCCGCTAAATAAATCATAATACTCAACCGTGGGAGTATCAACTTCCTTATATCCATATATTCTAAATATATCCCTTATTTTGCTTTCTATTTCTACTATTGAGTAACATTCATCCCATAGTACATCATTAAATCCATCAGGTATTTTATATATATATTTATTCAAAACTTTTCACCTCTCATTTACTATATCACTTTACCGTGCTAACGTAATAAAATTAGTATACTATTACTAACTATAACTGTCAATGATTTATAAATAGTTAATATTGGAATCTAAAATCCAATATTAATTTAGACAATAAAAAAAGATGTGGGCTTTTCTTTAATCCACATCTTTTTTAAAATTAGAACTTTACCTTCTTTTTAGTTTTGCCTGATTCATATATAGCACAAATCATCTTTTGAGTCTTTATAGCCTCTTTGCCTGTTATGTCAGGCTGTACACCCTTTTCAAGGCTTTCATAATAGTTCTTTATCTGTTTAATATGGTTTACTCCCCAATACCCTTTTGCACCATCCCCATAGTCAAAGGTTTCATTAGGATTTACATCTGCTATAAATTCTCTTCCATCATAAAACTTTATAGAGGCTCTGTCTGCTACCATCTTTGCTATTCCTTTTTCGCAGTGAAGCTCTAACTCAACGGGAGCATCATAACTATAGTAGTTTATTGCATAAAATCCTACAAGCACACCGTTTTTATATTTAATTACTCCTTCTGCAGTATCCTCAACTTGAATTATAGCATGACCCCTGTTTCCTATGTTTGCATCAACATAATCAATTTCACTGCCTACAAGCCATCTCATAAGATCCATTGTGTGTATTGCCTGGTCTATTATTACTCCGCCGCCTTCTTTATCCCATGTTCCCTTCCAATCACTTTGGGAATAATACTCATCAGATCTATCCCAGGTTACAGAAAGCTTTCCTGCTAATATTTTGCCAAGTTCTCCTGATTCTAATGTCTTTTTAATAAGCTGTGATCCATTATTATATCTGTTTTGGAATATTACTCCTAAGGTTACGCCATTGTCATCTGCAGCCTTTATCATGGCTTCTGCATCTTTAAGTTCAATGGACATAGGCTTTTCTGTAAGTACATTTACCTTTTTATTTGCTGCATATATTGCAACGGGAGGATGAAGATAGTGAGGAAGACATATGTGTACAACGTCTAAAT
>DIRE01000088.1 GCA_002426575.1 Clostridiaceae bacterium UBA5444
CGAATCAGAAGGTTGCAGGTTCGACTCCTGTCGGGCGCACCAGAAACATTTAAATCCGAACCTTGTGCCAATTGGCGAAGGGTTCGGATTTATGCTGTATTTTGACTATCCTAAACCGGTATGAGAACGGACAAGCCGAAGCCCCCTATCGGGCTTTGCTTTGGTATGCGGATTTTTTTGATGCTTCTTTTGATTATATTTTCGGCAGGTGTGACGAACCGCAGGGCAAGCTATATGATTATAAACCCCAGATGGCAAACGAAGATATGCGGCAATTTATTGAAATGTGCTTTGATCCAAATTCGTCTATGAATGACAGGCTGAAACAAACCATGCTGAAAATGATGGAGGAAGGGAAGAAATGGTTACAGTTAGAAATATGATTTTTTCTGATATTGATAAGCTCGTTAATGAATTTGCTTTACAAGGTTGGCTTGAAAAGTCAACGGAACAATTTACCAAATATCTGAATGAACAAGAAAACAATAAACGTCAAGTATTTATTGCTGAGGTTGATGGAAGTATCGCCGGATATGTAACTCTTTTGCCCAATGATAAAGAAGGTCCATTTGCAAATAAGAATATACCTACTGTTTGTGATTTCAATGTTTTGATCAAGTATCAACGGCAAGGAGTGGGGTCAGCCCTAATGGATAAAGTTGAAAGCGCTGCAAAGGAAACTTCTGATACAATTTGTTTAGGTGTTGGACTATATACTAATTATGGTGCAGCTCAAAGAATGTATGTGAAACGTGGCTATATTCCTGATGGTAGCGGTGTATGGCATCAAAATAAAAATCTACCACCATATGCTGAATGTAGAAATGATGATGATTTAGTTTTGTATTTAAGTAAAAAGTTTTGAGGGACCAACTTAGAGAATGCAAAGAATACGCTGAAAGGAACGATATAACGGCTTCTTATCATGTATTGCTATTGTAAATGCAACACCATATAATATACAAAAAGGGGGAATTCAGTAATGACAAAACGCATAATATTCGGGGCTATTAATATCGGTTTCTTTGTGCTTTTCTTCGGGATACTAAAATTTATATGGAATAGGTTTATACCATTCAATCCACTAACTGATGTAATTTCACTTTTTGTTCTTGTCATTATAAATATTCCGCTATCAATAATATGTACACAAAAGGTAATTAAAGTCATAAAACAGGAATAACAGGGCAATCGTAGCCTTTATTAGATACATAAATGAACTAAAGTTTAAATATTTTGCTCAGCATAAAATAATCGTGTGATCTGCCAAAGCAAGTGCAAACTTTGACAAACCCAATGACACAAAAAAACCCCTGTAGGTAATATCAATATTACTTACAAGGGTTTTATTATGCGTATTAAAACTTCCCCATTTAACCAAAATATAATAAGAGCCTTTACTTACAAATTTCACACCCCATAAAAAATATAAAAATAAATATTGACTATTAGTCATTTTGTACTATAATATATTTTATTGCAGTAAATGACTAATAGTCATAAACTCCATAATTAAGATAGGTGATACATTTGGCGACAAAAGATGATAGCAACAGGAATAACAAAAAGCAATTAAAACTAAATAGTATGTTTGATGCAGCTTATGAATTATTCGTAACAAAAGGGGTAAATGAAACAGCAATAGATGATATTGTTAAAAAAGCAGGCGTTGCTAAAGGTACTTTCTATTTATACTTTAAAGACAAATATGACATAACTGATCAAATAGTTTTAGGAGAGAGTACTTTAATATTAAAAGAAGCCATGCATGCAACTATGAAAGAGGGAATTGACAATTTTATAGATGCAACTATTTTTTTTATAGACCATGTGATAGAGCATTTTAAGAACAATAAAAAGCAGTTAAAGCTAATGTACAAGAATTTATCTTGGGGATTGTACAGGAAAGCAATAGCAGACCCTAATAATTACACTGAAATGAGGGAACTTGCGGAGCTGGTTTTTAATAATATCGAAGGAAGCGGTGTTAAAAGGGAGGAGTTAGACAAAACAATGTTTATGGTTATTGAGCTAACAGGTTCTGTTGCATATAGCTCTATAATACTTGAGGAGCCAGCACCTATAGATGAAATGAAACCTATACTATTTAAAACAATAAGAAAAATGCTTGGTTAATGGTTTCGGCTTAAACGACATTATATTTTACAATAGGAGGAAAATGTTATGAAGGGATTTGGAAGGTTTATATCAAAGAATAGGATACTAGTATTAATTATATCCATTCTTTTATTGCTGCCATCACTGTATGGATTGATCTCAACAGAGATTAATTATGATTTACTTACTTATCTGCCTAAAGGACTAGACTCTACAAAAGGTCAGGGAGTATTAGATGAGGATTTCTCAAGTGCGGCAACCGCTATGTTAATTATTGAAGATATGGAACCAAAAGATGTTATAAAGATTAAAAATAAGATAGCTAAAATAGATGGGGTTGAAAATGTTATATGGGTAGATGATATTGCAGATATCACAATACCTAAAGAGATGCTCCCAAATGATATTAAAACCACTTTTTATAGTGATAATTCAACACTTGTTTTGGTTAAGTTTAAAGAAACTGCATCAGCTAAATTAACTCAAGATTCTATAGATGAAATAAGAAGTGTAATGAATAAGCAGTGCTTCTTGAGTGGAACATCAGCTCTTGCTAGGGATACAAAAAACTTAGCTGATGAACAGACACCATTTTATATATTAATTGCAGTTTTATTATGCTTTATTGTACTATCATTAGCCATGGAATCAGTATTTATTCCATTTATATTTCTAGCAAGTATTGCAATGGCTATTCTATATAATTTTGGAACAAACATTATTTTTGGACAGATATCGTATGTTACAAATGCTCTTGCAGCAGTACTTCAGCTTGGAGTAACAATGGACTATTCCATATTCTTATTCCATAGATATGAGGAGGAAAGGCAGACTACTGACGATAAAAATGAAGCTATGTCCATAGCTATAGCAAATACATTTTCCGCAATTAGCGGAAGTTCTTTAACTACTATTGCAGGGTTTATAGCCCTTTGTGTTATGAAACTTGGCATTGGTAAGGATATTGGGCTTGTAATGGCAAAGGGAGTTTTATTTGGAGTTATATCTACTGTTACAATACTTCCAGCCATGCTTTTGGCTATGGATGGTCCTATTCATAAATATCAGCATAAAAGCCTATTACCTAGCTTTAACAAACTAGCTGAGGTTGTTACTAGTAAGTATAAATTATTTATTGTACTATTTTTAATTGCATTTATACCTGCATTATATGGCCAAAAGAACGCACAGGTATATTATAACCTTGATGAGTCTCTGCCAAAGGATATGGCCTCCGTGGAAGCATTAGACAAGCTAAAAAAAGAGTATAATATGACAACCACCCATATGGTAATCGTACATGACACTGTTCCACAGTATAAGATTAAAGAAATGGTGGACAAGATAGAAAAGGTTGATGGAATAGATAAGGTAATATCCTACGAAAAGTTTGTAGGACCAGGGGTACCAGAATCTTTCGTACCAGATAAGGTAAAAGAAAAATTTATGGCAAATGATTATAGACTTGTGCTTGTAAATTCGAAATATAAAGCGGCAACAAAAGAAATGGATGATCAAATAAATGAAATGGCATCAATAGTTAAAAGCTATGATAAAAAAGGAGTTGTTGCAGGAGAAGGGGCACTTACTAAAGACCTTATAGAGGTGGCAGACATAGACTTTAAAAATGTAAATATTGCATCCATAGTAGCAATATTTGCAATTATACTCTTCTTGTTTGCATCAATTTCTGTACCAGTAATACTTGTATTAAGTATAGAGCTTGCAATATTTATAAATATGGCGGTTCCATTTTACACACATACAACTATACCATTTATTGCTTCCATAGTAATAGGAACTGTACAGTTAGGAGCAACGGTTGACTATGCAATACTGCTTACTACTAGATTTAGAGAAGAGCTGAGAAATGGGCATGAAAAGTTTGAAGCTATGAAAATATCTGTACAAGGCTCAGCAAAATCAATTGTTACAAGTGCACTTGCATTCTTTGCATCAACCATAGGGGTTAGGATTGTATCCAATATAGATATGATAAGGGTACTTTGTGGAATGCTTGCTAGAGGAGCACTTATAAGTATGTTAGTTATACTATTTGTGTTGCCATCTGTACTGCTTGTGTCAGAAAAGGTTATTGCAGCAACAAGCTTAAAGTGGAGAAGACCTAATTTAGGAATGAATTTAGCAAAGGAGAGGGAATAATTATGATGAAAAATGATAAAGCAAAAAGGGTGCTATCTATTGGAGTTGTTGTCGCAATGCTCGGAACAAATACTGCATTTGCGGGAAGTTTAGTTAAAAAAGATGAATCAGTCTATGTTACTTTAAATAGTACTGGGGAAGTAAAAGATAGGATTGTAAGTGACTGGCTCCATACAGATAATACGGATAAAGATATAGTGGATAGAACTACACTAGATAATATAGTAAATGTTAAAGGAAATGAAACCCCAGAGGTTAAAGATGGGACATTAGTTTGGAAACCTGAAAATAATGATATATTCTACCAAGGAACTGCAAATAAGGAGTTGCCTATTAAAGCAGATATAAAATATATTTTTGATGGCAAAGAGGTTAAGCCAGAAGATATAGCTGGAAAATCTGGTAATATAGAAATAAAAGTAAGATTAACAAATAACGAAGCCCATGATGTTAATATAAATGGTAAGAATAAAAGGATATATACGCCATTTACTGCAATAACTGTTGTTAGTCTGCCAATTGATAGTTTTAAAAATGTAGAATTAAGCACTGGAGAGATGGTATCTGATGGTAATAATCAGATCATTACCTTTGCTTCCATACCAGGGCTTAAGGACAGTTTAGACGTAGATAGTGACAAGTTAGATTTAAAAGAAGAGCTCTGTATTAAGGCGAATGTAGAAGATTTTAAAATGGTACCTATTGTTATTACAGCAACACCTGAGATACCTGATACAGAATCTATTAGAAATGCTAAAGATATGGATGAGCTAGTTGCTGGAATTAATAAAGTAAAAGACGCTGTAAATAAACTGAGCGATGGAACAGAAAAGCTTGCACAAGGACAAAATAAGTTTAAGGAAAATGTAGGTGCTTTAAAAGATGGAGCAAATTCTCTTGCAGATGCATCAACAAAATTAGAAGATGGAGCAGCTAAGGTTGACGGCGGAGTTAAGGAGCTTGGAAAAGGTGTTTCTGAATATAGTGCAAACGCTAAAAAGTTTGCTGATGGTTCAGTAGCAGCAATAAATGGAGTAGCCCAGATATCAGATAAAACAGGTGAGCTTGCAAATGGACTTGGAAAAGTTGTTGAATCAACTGAACAACTAAAGGCTGGACAAAAGCAAATTACGGACGGAGCAGCAAAAAGTTTAGAAGGAATTAATAAATTAAAAGATGCAAAACAAATGGAAATACAGGGAACGGAAAAGCTAATAGGCGGAATAGATGGACTTATGAAGCTTACTGAGCTTATAAGTAAAATACCTGGAGCAGATGGCCTGTCATTAAAGATGATGGAAGGGCTTAAAGAAGAAAAGGCAGGACTTGAACAGGCAAAGCTATATGGCAACGAATATATGAAAGGCCTGTCTGACCTTGAAACTGGAATAACAGCTATAAAGGTTGGATCTGAAAAGCTTTCAGGCGGGCTAGACGCACTTCAAGTAGGGCAAAAGGCTGCTGCTAATGGAGCAGCTAAAATTGCAGAAGGCGGCAAACAGCTTAAACCTGCAGCAGAACAATTAAAACAAGGAAGTAAAGGCCTTATGGAGGGTGCAGACAAGCTAAATTATGGTGCTCAAGCACTAAATAATGGCACAGCATCATTGTCTTCAGGAATGTCAGATTTTACTTCAGGGGTTAAAGCCTTATCCGATGGTACTATTAAGCTATATGATGGGGCAACTGAACTTTCAAAAGGAGCATCAGACCTTAATAATGGTATGAAAGAGTTTAAAAATGAGGCAAACAGTAAACTTGATAATACCGGGAATATTGATGATATTATAAAAACTAAGGATGAAATAATAAAGCTGTCAGATGATTATAGTGTATTTACTGAACTTGGAGATGACATGGAAGGCAGCGTTAAGTTTATAATGAAAACTGACGAAGTAAAAAAAGTAGCCGAGGAAGAAAAGGATGTTAAGGTAAAAGAGGAAAAAGGCGGATTTATTAATTGGGTAAAGGGCCTATTTAAGAAATAGATATATTTTAGATGGCTGCAAAGATGAGCGGGATTAAATAGATCCTGCTCATTTTAATTAGGTTTGCAATTTAATTTAAATAAGCTTAAACTTATTAAATAGGATGTTAATAATATAGCAAGGTGTGGGGTGATATTATGAATCCAGATTTGTATCTACGGACAACGACATGTCCTTTATGCAGCAATGAATTTAAAACAGTAAAAGTTAAGCACGATGGTATAAGGCTTCTGCGGAGAGATAGTGATTTGTGTGAATACTATAAAAAAGAGAATCCATACTTTTATGAGATTAATGTGTGCCCCAAATGTGGTTTTTCATTCTCAGATACCTTTAAAGATGGGCTAACAGATAAGCAGAAAGAAAAGTTTATAAAGACTATTTCATTGCATTGGAAGAAAACTGACTATTGCGGTGAAAGAACTATTGAAGAAGCCATTGAGGCATTTAAGCTCGCTCTTTTAAGTGGCCAAACCATAGGAATCAAAAATAGCACATTAGCGGGATTATGCTTAAGAATAAGCTGGCTTTACAGACTATTACATAATAAAGAAGAGGAAGAAAGGTTCATGAAAAGCTCTATTAAGGCCTATGAAAAAGCCTATGAACTAGAAGATACAAACAGGGGAGGGGACATAAGCCCCGAAATCATGTTATATCTTTTAGGAGAGCTTAATTTTAGAATAGGAAACATATCAGATTCTTCTAAATGGTTTAGTTATGCTATAGCAAAATGTAACAGCGACTCACTTATTAATCCACAGATTGATAAGATGATTAGAGACAGATGGATAGAAATAAAAGATGAAATTAAAGAATAAGAAGCATCACCTTTGAGGAGGTGCGTCCTAGGGATTTTTAATCCCGGAAAAATATCGGCATAATTTGGTATGTATTACCGGCTATGCCGATTTTTCTTTAACTTTAGCGCAAAAAATAATTTTATAAAAAACCCAATGAAATGACTTATTATTGCACTTTATAAATAGAGGGGGTGAAAAAGGTGAACTATGAGCATATTTCTGAGATGCTTGATAAAACTTACGCATGGTCAATTACCCGTACCTTTTCGCGAGAGGAAGCGGAAGAATTGACTCAGGAAATCTTATTTCAAGCGCTTAAAAGCATAGGTAATCTTCGGGACGATAAAAAATTTGAGCCGTGGTTTTGGCGGCTTGCCGATATAACTCTTAAAGTATTCAAGCGCGGCAAGGCAAAAACCCGCAGTTTAATGTCTTTTGATGATGTTGCAGCTTTGGCATTTGAGGATGAACATAATTTTATAATTGATGAAGAATATCAGATTTTACGCCAGAAAATCGCTCAAATGTCTGCTACCTATAGGGATATTATTGTAATGCATTATTACGATAATTTATCCTGTAAGGTTATCTCCCAAAAACTCGGACTACCGGAGGGTACTGTCACTTATCGCCTTTCGCTGGCTCGAGATAAATTGAAAAAGGAGTGCAATCAAATGAATGAAACCGCATTAAAACCTGCGCAATTAAGAATTCGTATTACGGGCGAGGGTAATTACAATGGCAATGATAAACCATTTCCATGGCAGTACATTGATGACGCATTGTCACAAAATATCCTGTGGTATGCATATCGTGAACCTAAGACAGTAGAGCAATTATCCGGATTAACAGGTGTGCCTGCATTCTATATTGAGGAAAGAATAGATAACCTTATCAAACGAGAAGCAGTCATCAAACCATCTAAGTCTACTATACAAACCAATTTTCTTATCTTCGATGAGAAAATAAGCACTTATGCTTCTGAGCATTCCAACGAAGTTGTAGCAGCCGTATCAGAAAAGTTTTATATTTTATCACATCAACTTACGGAAAAAGTAATTTCATCAGGTATACAAACCTCTGGCCGTTCATTTGATGAAATGCTTTGCTTATTATCGGTGATGCTGCTCGATAAATTTGTACCAGAATATAAACCAACTGAGTATACACGCATTCAGCAAAGATATGATGGCTATCGATGGGACTATACTGGTTTTATGCAAGACAAATCATTTGAGACTGATATTGGTATTGGCATTGAAAAATCCATGAATAATTATGAGAGTGGGAAATTAGCACATTATTCATATCATTTTGCGCCGTTTAAATATCACAAGATGATGTATGATCATGAGATTGACGTCTGTCATGCAGTCTTAACAAACGAAGAGTTGAGCGAGAAACAAAAGGAAGTTGCTGCGAAACTTATAGCAGAAAAATATCTTGCTAAAAATGAAGCAAATAAGACTATTTGTGCTGTCCCGGTTTTTACTAAAACAAATTATGACTTGTATATTGCTTTGGCTAACGAAATTTTCGCTGATTTCCTTCCGTTTTACACTGATCAGATTAAACAATATCTGAATGGTTATATAAAACTATTCCCTAAACATCTTAAAGAAGCAGCAAACCGTAATGGGTTTCATGTCTTTGTGGCGATGTTCAAGGCCATTGTTGGAGACTGGTTACAGAATGGGAAGATTAACATTCCAAGCGATGCGGTTTGTGATGCATTGATAATGCTGTAGATTCTAGATACGAACATGGACTATGTTACGCAACAGACCGTACGCACTTTTTAGAAATTTAGGAAACTCTGAGCTGCCGCATTTACAAGGCTCTTCAGAGTTTTTCGTTCTCTAACTTAAAGACAGGTTATTCATAGCATTCCATTCTTTTATTATATATTCTTGTCGATATCAATAAAATTGAGTAAAAATATATATTCCCTTCAATAAAATAATACACTAACGCTATAAACGTAGAAAAATAAATACACTGCAGTGCTCAAGGCATCAGATTCGGCGGTATATCTTTTTTACTTACGACAATGTTTGAAATAATGCCAAAAGTCTGAAAACTACACCATGTAGTGTATAAATATATTATACACTAATCTTTTTGACATACCCCGTTGGAAATTATATTGTTATATTAGTGTATAAAGTGTATAATCTCCGCAAAGGAGGTTGTGTCATGAAAACAAATAAAGAGCAAGTTTTTGATTTCATTAAGCTGCATTCAAAAGGCGGAGCAGAAAGAGGAGTATCCACTAAATATATTGCTGGAGCTCTGAATATGCAGCGCACCAATGTCAGCAGCATACTCAACGCGTTATATGAGGAGAGCAAAATTGCCAAAACCAACGGCAGGCCTGTCCTATATCATATAAAAACAGTCGATGCAGAAGCTAATGCAGATAAATGCTTTACAAACCTTGTAGGCTTTAATGGAAGCCTGAAGCGGGCAGTACAGTTAGCTAAAGCGGCAGTGCTTTATCCTGAGAAAAGTTTGAACACAGTAATTCTCGGAGCCCGAGGTACAGGCAAAAGCTTTCTCGTAATGCTCATGCACAAATTTGCAATAGAAAGTGGTATACTGCCCCCTGATGCAAATTTTCTTATATTCAATTGCAGAGAGTATGTAGATAACGAGCAGTTAGCAATAAATGAATTGTTTGGAACTAAAGATAAAGAGGGGTTTTTCGCAGATGCGGCAGGCGGTGTGCTTTTTATAGATAACGGAGAGCTTTTAAGCGCAAGAGTCCGTAGCCTTATAATATCGCGGAGCACTGATGTACAGCAGGATTATGATAGTGAAAAGCAAATGGATCCAATGGTTATAGTAAGCTGTAATGACAAAAACCGCGGAGCTTGTGATGATTTTGCTTCTAATCTCCCTATAGTTATAAATCTTCCTCCGCTTAATGAACGGCCTTTGATTGAGCGCATGACCATGATACAGAAATTTCTGACTCTTGAATCTGCGCGTCTTAAAAAAACTATTTCCATCAATGCTGAGCTTTTAAGATGCCTTCTATTATATGACTGTGAAGGCAACTGTATGCAGCTAAAAGGAGACATAAAATCAGGCTGTGCAAATGCTTATGTCAGGGAACATAATAGCGGCAGCGATTCTTATCAGCTGTTCGTCGGAGACTTCGGGCATCATGTGCGCAAAGGATTTTTGAAATATAAAGCTTATCGTGATGAGATTGAAAGTATTATTCCTTCTGATTATAGTTATTCCTTCAGTGAAAACTCCATGGAAATGAGCGCAATAGACAGAGAAAAGCTGAAACACAGCAGCTTTTATGACAATTTGGAACGCATGGCCGCATCTCTGTCAGCAAAAGGCCTAGAAGATGAAGATATAAATCTGGTTTTAAGCGCAGAAGTTGAAAATACCTTCCGCAACTATAAAAATGAGCTTTCAAAGCAGGTGGTAAACAAAGAACAGCTTTCTATGCTAGTAGATAAGCGCATTATAGATATGGTACAGGCATTTTTAGACGAGGCATCCTTAAAGCTTGGACGTAATTTTTCAAACTCAGTATTTTACGGGCTCTGCCTGCATTTAAACTCTGCCTTGAACCGTGAGTCTCAAAACAGCGTACCGCCTGAACAAATCACTAAAATCATTGAAAATTATAAAGCTGAATATTCCCTCAGCTTGGAATTTTCAGCGAGGCTGAACCAGTCCTTAGGTACTGAGCTCTCTATTGACGAAGTAGTATTGATTACAATGTTTATAAGTTACGAGGCACCAATTTTCAGCACATCAGGAAAGCCTGTGGTACTCTTTGCTTTCTACGGCAGTGGTGTGGCGGATTCCATTGCTAAAACAATATTAAGCCTTACAGAGCTCGAGAATGTATTTGCATTTGAATTGTCCTTTGAAAAGGAACCTGAGGAGATCTATGCTTCTCTGAAGCAGTATATATCAAAAATAGAACGTGGAAAAGGTGTAATAGTAGTCTATGACGGAAACTTCCTGTCGGAAATGCTTTTGTCCATAGAGGAAGAGCTTAAAATTGTTATACGGCAGCTTCCCATACCCGTAATTACCATAGGTGTTGAACTTGCGCGTAAAGCTGCCATTAACGAGAATGTGGATACAACCTTCCAGAGTGTTATAAAAGGCATTTACACTTACAACACAGATTTAAAAAGGACCATCGTTACATTATGCACCACAGGTAAAGGCGGTGCGGAAGAGCTAAAAAAGTATATTGAGCGCTATGGACAAGTCGAAAATACAGAAATTCATTGCCTTGCAATTTTAGACAGAGACAGGCTTCGTGAAGAGCTCGTTAAAATAATGAATCAAAGTTATATTCAATGTATTGTAGGCACATATGATCCTGAATTATTTGCAATACCTTTCATCTCCATAGACGAAGTATTCAGCACTCCGAAGGATAAACTGCCTTTGTTGCTTAAACTCAACAGGGTAGAAAAGCAGGATATTAATTATGAGGAGGTATACAGCTACCTCGATGAACAGCTAGAACATACTAATGTAAGCAAGCTTAAAAAGATGCTTCCTGTATTCATTTCAGGAGTTAATGAAAAAATCTGTGAGATGTCTCTTGATTCAGAGGTAGGTTTATTTATTCACACAGCCTGCTTAATAGACCTCCTTCGCTCCAATATATCCGCACCTGAAAATATACACAGGGAGGATATTATTGAAAAGTATAACTGGCAGTTTAAAGAGCTCCTTAAATTATTAAAGCCTCTTGAAAAAGCCTTCGACGTAATATTCAATGATGATGAGGCTGCAAACATACTTACGATCATTTATAAATTGTAAAGGAGAATAATATATGCAGAACAACGAAAAACTTGAAGAAATAGCTATGATGATAATTTCAAATTCTGGAGCTGCGAGATCCCAATCATTTGAAGCCCTTAATGAAGCAAAAAAAGGCAACTTTGATGAGGCTGATAAGCTCTTAAAAAGTGCGGACAATTATCTGCATACGGCCCACGAATCCCACAGGGAGCTTTTAAAAATGGATGCAATGGGTGAAGTTGAAAATATGGGCGTGTTGCTTGCCCATGCACAGGATCATTTAATGAGTAGCACTCTTGCGAAAGAACTTATTAAGGAAATTATTTGTTTATATAAAAAATAATTTAAAATAAGGAGGAAAATCTAATGAAAAAAAAGGTTCTACTAATCTGTGCAGGCGGCATGTCTACAAGCATTTTGATGAAAAAGCTCATCAAGTATGCCGAAGAGCATGGTTTTACATTAAAAATCGAGGCTGTTGGCGCAACGGCTTACGAAGACGTATATAAGAACTATGACATTTTGCTGTTAGGACCGCAAATTTCTTACAAGAAGGCTGAGATTCAGGCGGCCACTCATATGCCTGTCGATGTTATAGCACCATACGATTATGCCATAGGCAATGCTGAGAACATATTCAAACAGGTGGATAAGATTTATCCAAAAAAAATAAATAAAATTTAAGGGGGAAAATTAGTATGGATAACCTTTACGAAAGCAAGTTTATGAAATCACTGCAGCGCTTCGGTGAAAGGCTTTCATCAAACAAAGTCTTCTCGGCGATTTCAAACGGTATGATGATTACAATGGGACTTATGCTCGTAGGCGCAGTATTCCAGATAATAGCCACCACGTCTACACTTTTAGGCTGGTGCACAAAAGACAGCGCTTTCTACAAATTCACGATACTTCCTTATGATATGACAATGGGGCTAATATCAATCGTTATCGCATTCGCTATCGCTTATGCCTATTCTAAAATGTTAGGCATGAAGCAGCTTGTAAACGGAATCAACTCAATGCTTTTATTCCTTATGGTTGCGGCGCCAGCAACTACAGTTACACTGGCTGATGGTAAAACAATATTTACCGGCCTAAGCAATGACTCCTTAGGCGGTGCGGGTATATTCGCAGCAATATTAATCGCTATTTTCTCGGTTAAAATATCTCATTTCTTTGAAAAACACAATATCGTTTTTAAAATGCCGGATGTGGTACCTCAGTTCCTGCAGGATTCCTTTACATCCTTAATTCCTTTAGGAGTCAACGTACTTATCTGGCACGGTTTAAACACCCTGGTTGTAAAGGTATTTACTGTTACGCTACCTACAGCTATTGCCGCCATTTTAGCAATGCCTTTAGGCGCTTTAACAAGCATTCCCGGGATGATTATCTGTGTTTTCCTTGCAACACTCCTCTGGAGCTTTGGAATACATGGAAGCATGGTCATTTACATTGCAATAATGCCATCAATGATACAGTATGTTACAAATAACGCAGCCCTTGTTGCAGCAGGAAAGCCAGCCGTATTTGCTCCTGTTGCATTGTTCGGCATCTTAGGAGTCTGCGGCGGTGCCGGAAACACACTGCCATTAGTTGTAATGGGTCTTCGTTCAAAATCTGAGCAGATTAAAGCCGTAAGCAAAGCTGCTTTAATTCCCGGTATATTCAACATCAATGAGCCTGTGACCTTTGGCTTCCCAATAATGTACAATCCTATTTTAGCTATAGGTTATATACTGAACCCTATTATAGTATTGCTTGCTGTATGGGGCGGCTATGCCATAGGTTTTTTCAAGCCGGCTTATGTAATGATTATGACACTAATGCCCCTTGGAGTAGGCGAGTTCTTAGGCAGCATGGCATGGCAGAATGCACTTATGCCCGTAGTCGCATTTATTATCGCCTACATTGTTTACCGTCCCTTCTTCAAGGTTTACGAGAAGCAGCTGGTAGAAAAGGAAGCTCTCGCAAGAGAAGAGCTAGCAAAGGAAGCAGAAGCAATATAATTGATAGGAGGCTTTTTATATGTCAAAAAGATTGTTAGATTGCAGCACATCGGATCTTGTCGTTATGACAAAGCAGGATAAGTTAGAATCTATCTCTGCCAGCGAGGGCAGAGTAATCGTCTCAGAGGTTATAGGCTGCTTCCCTCCGGCACTGTGGAATATAAGCAATGCAGAACTAGCCTGTGCCTTCGGCGCAGATATACTGCTGCTCAATGCGTTAGACTTTGATGCCCCTGTATTTTTAGGCGTCCCTGAACCAAAAGGCGCGAATGTAATAAGGGAGATTAAAAGGCTAACAGGGAGGCTAGTGGGTGTGAACCTTGAGCCTGTGGACAGCGAAGGAGAGACAATAGGGGAGATAAAAGCAATACCAAAAGGGATGCAGGCATCTGTTGAGACTGCAAAAAAGGCTATTGAATTTGGAGCAGACATGATTGCTTTAACAGGGAACCCCGGGACAGGTGTCACTAACCGGGCAATTATCAGTTCGCTGAGAGAAATAAGCAGGAATTACGGAGATAAGATAATGCTTATGGCAGGGAAAATGCATGCTTCAGGCTCTTTGAAAGAAGCAGGGGAGAATATTATCACAGAGAGGGATATTAAGGAATTTAAAGAGGCGGGAGCAGATATAATACTTATTCCTGCTCCGGGCACAGTACCAGGTATTACGATGGAATATGTGCACACTCTGGTAAGCTTTGCACACAGTGAAGGTATGTTAACAATGACAGCCATTGGCACATCCCAGGAAGGCTCTGACAGTGATACAATAAAGAAAATTGCACTAATGTGCAAAATGACCGGCACCGATATGCACCATATTGGAGATGCAGCCTATCCATCGGGCGTGGCTTCTCCTGAGAACATATACGACTACAGTGTAGCAATCAGGGGGAAAAGGCACACCTTTGCGAGGATGGCCCGCTCTGTGAATAGATAATAAATATTTTATTAAGTTAAAGCATGACAGCAAAAGAAGTTTTACAACAGAAGAAATAAGACTTTTAAAAAGACGAAATTATGCAATTTCATCAAGCTAACATATAATAAAAAGGAGACCTAAATATGAATAAAGCGCATAGTGGATTTCCCGAAAACTTTTTCTGGGGTGGAGCAACAGCTGCAAACCAATGCGAGGGAGCCTTTGATGTGGGGGGTAAGGGTGCATCCATAGCCGACCATATGACAGTAGGCAGCAGAACCTCCCCCCGTAGATTCACAAAAGGCATTGAACAAAACGAGTTTTACCCTAGCCACGAAGCTATTGATTTTTACCATTGTTATAAAGAGGATATTGCACTTTTTGCAGAAATGGGCTTTAAGATGTTCCGCATGTCCATAGGCTGGACACGCATTTATCCTAACGGGGATGATGTTGAACCAAACAGGGAGGGTATTGAATATTACAGGAGTGTATTTGAAGAGTGTAAAAAATACGGCATTGAGCCATTAGTTACTATTTCCCATTATGAAATGCCATACCACCTAGCTGAAGCCTATAATGGCTGGGCAGACCGTCGTGTGATAGATTTTTATCTTAATTACTGTAAAACTATATTTACAGAATATAAAGGGCTTGTTAAATACTGGCTTACTTTTAACGAAATCAATGTTCTGACATTTCCCTTTGGCGGGGTTATGGCTGGCATTATACCTGAAGATAACTCCAATATGTTTGATTTTTTATCAGGCAAAGCAAAAGAAAGCACCGAAGCTAAAAACATCCGCTTCAATGCCCTTCATAATCAGTTTGTTGCAAGCGCTAAGGCGGTAAAAATGGCACATGAAATAAACCCGGATAATAAAGTTGGTTGTATGATTGCCGGTATGTGCTCATACCCTTACACCTGCAGCCCAGAAGACATACTTGCAAATCAGAAGAGTATGGAAATAGGCAACTGGCTGTGCGGCGACGTACATGTGCGGGGAGAATATCCTCACTTTGCAAAGCGTTATTTTGATGAGAATGGCATTGCAATCAATTTTGCAGACGGAGATGCCGAAGCGCTTAAATCAGGCTGCGTTGATTTCTACTCCTTAAGCTATTATGCTACAGGCTGTACTTCAACTGACCAGAACGTGCTTAAAACATCAGGCAATATGATGATGGGTGTAAAAAATCCGTACCTCAAAGCAAGCGACTGGGGCTGGGTCATCGACCCTGAAGGCCTTCGCTACTTCTTAAATGAAATATACGGGCGTTACAGAATACCGATCATGGTTGTTGAAAATGGCCTCGGCGCTGATGATTTGGTGGAAGCAGACGGAAGCATTCACGATGAATATCGCATCGAATACATGCGCAGACACGTAGTGCAGATGTCAGAAGCCATAAAAGATGGAGTCGATTTGATAGCATATACCCCTTGGGGTTGTATTGATTTAGTAAGCGCCAGCACAGGAGAGATGAAAAAACGCTATGGTTTCATTTATGTGGACAAAGATAATGAAGGTAAAGGCACCCTGAACCGTAGCCGTAAAGACTCTTTTTACTGGTATAAAAAGTGCATTGAAAGCAATGGTTACGATATATAATTTATAAGAATATTAGAGCAGGGTTTTATGGCAAACTCACTAGTTTGGATATTGGCATAAAATTGGAAGCTTTAACAACAAACTAAAATTTGATAATAGTATTAAAATGCTTTTTTCAATACTACTGATGTTGCAACTTGTGGTTGTATCATAGACGTGATATTAGAATAGGTGTCGCTTTCCTTTTATCAATTTCTGTTATATAATGTGTCCGTCAATGAATTGCTTGAAGATGGGAATATAATTGCCAAATTAGCAAATCGTCCCTTTGAAATGGATGACATAGCTTATTTTGTACCAAAAGCCGAACGAAGTTATAATGCTACATGGGCAAAAGAAATTGTTTCAGGTAAGTGGATATCTCGTAACTGGAGCACATGCAAGTATAATGATAACAAAATAAGCAACGGTATAGGTAAACGCATATCAGAGCAAGGTGGTTTGATTTTTGAAATAGGAACAGGCCCAGGCGGCGGTTATATGCCGCACATATTAAAAAGCAATCCTAATGCAACTATTATTATCAGCGATCTTTCGCCGACAATTGCGTGTGAGTGGAAGCACTTTTTGGATAATGAACTTGACTCGCCGAACATTTTTTATTCAGCCTTTGACTTCTGTGATATACCATTTTCAGATGGTTGCATTGACGTCGTTTCAGATGGCGGGGGAATTGGAAATGCGGAAGGAGACAAAGGGAAAGCGTTGAAAGAAGCGTATCGTGTATTAAAGCCGGGTGGCTTACTTGTAACATCGACGGGCTTTGTAACGAAAGAAACATTGGCGTCACTGCCGGAGTATGCTCAAAAAGTATTGAAGGAAAAACGTCTTGATATATTTGATGACCTATATGAGGAAACAGTTCTTGCTGGTTTTCTGAAAATTGACAGTATAATTGATGGATGTTGGTATACAAATGATGATGAAAGCACTATAGCTGATTTGGCAAGGGAATTGGGAATAAACTTAAAGTTTACAAGTTATGTCCGATATTGTGAAAAGTAAAAGAAGAACAAGGCATTCTACGTAATCAATCTCGTAGAGTGCCTTGCTCGTTTTTACTCGTTTGGTACAATAATAGTCGAAAGCGATTTTTTTTGTTCCTCTGTTGGGAGCTTTAGCTTGCCGTTGTTGACAAGCTCTTTCATGCAATGCAGAATAAACCAGCCATCAGCATAAAAAATATATTGTATACTATAAGCCTGCATTTTTCGGAGCTGCTTTGGCGTAGCATCCATGACGGCTTTCACAAATGGCTCTTTCAGCGTATCAAACTCTTCTTTATGCATCTTCTTGATTTTGTCGCCTATGGCAATCAACTTTCGTTTTGCTTCAATTGAGGGTATCTGTACAATTTTAAGGGCTGCAAAGTGCTCGCCGTTATATTTTCCGTATGTTTTTATATAGCCAGATTCGGCTAAATAGGCATACTCATCCTCTGAAAGTCTATCATTTTCAAAGTGGTGCTGTAATAAAGTCAAATCTCGTGCAACACGATTTTGATAATTATCATCTGCTCTTTTTGCCGACCATTCGGAATCTATCTGCCAAAGTGTGAGTTTCCCTTTCGAGTTCCACATTGGTCCACACCAATTAAGCATACTATCGAAATACATTGGCGGTATAGCATTAGGTGCAATCACAGAAGCATAACAGATGTTTTGTCCACCGTCAGGGCGGACAGTGCATGCTTCCTCAAAAGAAATACTATTATCCATCATCGCTTCACCACTTAGTGCAGCGATATATGGAATAAGGGACCAAAGTATAAAATTATTATCCCTTTTCCAAACTGGTCTGCCGTTTACAATATCCGTCATATGATTGCAAACAATATAATTTTCATCATTTAGCAATGGACTTGCAGACAATTCATCAAAAAGTTCATTTGCAAATAGTTTTGCTGCCTGCTGATACATTTCATCGTGCATACGGTTAAGCTCTGTTGTCGGCTCATCGAGCAGAATATTGCATAGGTATTTGTTACCTTGCTTTGTCAAGAATCCATACTCCTCAAGATATTCAGCTTCACTCTCCACATAAACTGGGGATACACCGAGTGCATCGGCAATTTCATTAATGGTTTTTGCTTCTTTCCAGACTGCATATTCAATATTCTGTGACAATGCGCTCCGGAAAAAGTTGCTGTTGTTTCCTTTTGTGCCAACAGCGCCGCTACTTCCGCAAAGTGCAAATTTTATAGGATTAAATTTCAGTTCACTTGCTTGTCTCACGGTATCCAATCCTTTCTTTAAATCTTTTTTTGCTTCGAACAAATGCCATTTGACTGTACCTAGGGGAATTCCAAGTGATTCTGCGATCTCGTCTTGCTTTTTGTTCTCATAATAATAAGCAATGACGATTTTGCGTTGAAGTTTGGAAAGGTAGGCAATTTCTCTATGGAGCCTGTTTTCGGTTTCTGCTTTTATGATATCTTCGGAAACATTGACATCTGATGGTAAAACTTCAGCAAACTCATTGATACAAACACCAATACCGACGTGCTGCTTGCCTCGATAATAATTAGAAAGAGAGTTGTGTGCCATTGTCCAGACGAATTTCCTTACATCTTTAATATCATTACGTATAAGCATTACCCTATACAGCTTCAAACAAATTTCCTGTGTCAAATCCTCTGCGTCTTCTGCATTTGAACAACGTTTCAATGCAAAACCGTAGATTGGCTTCATATATTCTGTTGTAATCCTCTCGGCAATTTCTCGTGTCATTTGCTCGACCTCCTTGAAAGCTTTCACATATATAGACACAGAACAAGAAGAAAGGTTGGAATTTTTATTTTTTACTCTTCTGGTATAATTATTAAAGCTGCGATGTAGAATATAATTCCAGCCCCTCCAGCAAGGCAGAATCCTATCCAAAGAAGCCTAACTATTGTAGGATCAATATTAAAGTATTCACCTATTCCACCACATACGCCAGCAATAGTTCTATTTGTTTTTGACCTATATAACCTCTTATCCATTTTTATCTCCCTATTTTTAATTTATGGTTATCTTGCTTTATTATTTATATCCTTCATAATCTATTACGTTATAAAAGCCTAAATGTCTTATAATTAAAAAAGTAGGTCCGAAAGTCTTGTTAAAAACCTTTGAACCTACCTTTTTTAATTATAGGTTACTTCATATTGAGCACATTATATATAAATACAATGGCCTGAGATCTTGTTGTGGCATCTGTGGGGTTTATATATCCGTTGGTATCCTTTATAATATTTAAACCATAGGCAATAGATACATGACCAACCAATTCAGTGTTTATTTTGTCTTTGTCTATAAAGGGGAGAGTGTATATTCCCTTTATGTTTGCAACACTATCATAACCAAGAGCTCTTACTAGGAATTTAGCAGCATCTTGCCTTGAAACATTTGATGATGGGGATTTCTCATCTTTTTTTACAATACCTTTGTTTATAAGGTATTCATATAGTTGGTCTTGTTTTTTAGTTTTATCGTAGGTTCTTGTATTCTCATAATAATTAAATGTCTTTGCAACAAGGTATAGAAAATCGGCTTGGGT
The DNA here is from genome assembly GCA_002426575.1 of Clostridiaceae bacterium UBA5444. GTDB lineage: Bacteria > Bacillota > Clostridia > Clostridiales > Oxobacteraceae > UBA5444. The sequence goes on from DIRE01000088.1 coordinate 19,957, forward strand.
TATATTTTCATTAGGCTTAAACTTATCTCCAGGAAGTGAAATACCATATTGAGCTAAAAGATTTATTATATCTTTTATATTGCTGCTATTAATATCTGTATAGTTAGGAACAGACACTTCATCATAAGGGGCTCCAAAATAGTCAAGAAGCTTGCCTGATACAGCATCTATATTAACAGCCTTTTTAGGGTTTAATCCATATACAAGCTTTATTGTCTGCTTACCGTTTTGTGGTATAGGGGGAATGACCTTTCCTTTAGAGTCTTGAGTAAAAATGCCTATATATTGTTTTGTTAATCCTATTTCTTTAAATAGTATGGAATTAGCCTTTGAAATAGGTATAATATCTTTCGTAGATGGAAGACTTCCTTTATACCAGATATAATTATAGCCAATAACAGATCCTGAGATGGCATCAACAGTTACATTAAATCCATTATCTATAAAATACGCCCCATTTGCTTTTCTATTAAACATAAATGAATATTGGGTAGGCTTTCCATTTGGGTCTCGTAAATAGGCCTCTTGTTCGTTCCAGTCTGTATATTCTACCTCTTTATATTTTGAAGGCTGTATTTTATTTATATAATCCTTTGCTATCTTTAATGCCTTTTCTTTATCATATTTTATTGGCTTACTAGTATTAGGATCCGCATACTTGTAAAAGCTTAATATCTCACCAGTTTTAGCATCTAGAGATATGCTTATATTATTATTTGCCCCATCTTTTGAGAAGTTCATATCCCAAGAGTAATCTGATTTGTTCATCCATACACCATATAGGTTTATTCTGTTTAATTTGTAGGATTTGTCTATATTTAAAGCTTTTCTGGCGGCTTCCTCTGCTTTTGCTTCATTTATAAAGTTTGAGGAATCCTCAACAGCCTTTTTTTCCTTAGGTGATAGATTTATAGGGCTAGCATCATTTTCGGCTACACCTTTTGCATCTTCATTAGTTGCATATTGTTTACCATAATAAGGGCCATATATACCTCCCCTTACTATTTCACCGGTTTTTGCATCTATATATCTTCCCTCATAAACGTTTGTATAAATAAGATAAGGCTTTATGTTATCCCTATCAATATTTAGCTTATATATTAATTTAAGTCCAAGCTTTTTAGAATAATAATCTTCAGCCTTATCTTGGAACATTACATTTTTAGTATCAGGAAAGCTTATACTATCATCCCAATTGCAGTTAAAGTCTGTTACATTACCAGTCCTATTATTAATAGTTATATTTACGTTATTTTGCATAAATGGAATGCCATTTTCAACTCTATAGTAATTAAAATTAAAATAAGAATCGCCTACATATATTGGCATATTGTTTTCAGTAAGCTTTACTTTATTTGATAACCATGGAGCAACCTTTTGCATAAATTGATTGGACATTTTTAGGGCTTCTTCTTTAGTTATTTTAGGAAGGGAAGGCTGTTTTACATTCTCATCAGAGGGTTTATAGCTATGGTAGTTTAGTATCCTGTTATTTAAGTCTATACTTACATAAATACTACCAAGCTTATTTTTAGTATCCTCCCAAGATAAGTTATAAATTGTCTTGCCCCCTTGAGAATCAATGTTGTAGTTAAAAACATCATAGTCTGAATCATCTTTAATGTCTAGAAGAGATTTAGCTTTTTTTATAGCAGTCTCAAGTCCTTTGGTTCCTCCATCTGCAGACATTGCCCCCACAGGCAGAACAAAAATGGATATTAATATTAAGGCTATAAAAGTGGTAAAACGTTTTTTCATTACTATCGTCCTCCTTATTTTTGGTATGTTATGGCTATACTATAATAATTAGACAGTAATTAATGGAATTATGTTCCCAATAATTAATATATTTTTAAAAATAAAAAATAGGGCGGTCAAGCCGCCCTATTTTACTTATCCCACCAAGATTTATTATCTACATACCATTTTACGGTATCCACAATTCCTTCAATTAATTTATAACTAGGAAACCAGTTCAATTCATTTTTAATCTTACTGCTGTCTAGCGCATATCTTATATCATGGCCTGGCCTATCAGTTATTTTAATTATAGAATCTTGAGGCCTTCCTAATACATTTAGAATAGTTTTTGCCATATTAATATTTGATATTTCATTGCCAGTTCCTATATTATATATCTCTCCTACTTTCCCATAAAATAAAGCATTTGTAACTGCTTCGCAGTGATCTGTTACATGGATCCATTCTCTAACATTATTTCCTTCTCCATATATTGGTATGAGTCCCTCCTTTAAGGCATTTATAATACAGGTTGGAATAAACTTTTCTGCATTTTGGTAAGGGCCATAGTTATTGCAGCATCTTGTAATTATGGCAGGCATTTTATAGGTCTTCGTAAATGATCTAACCAAAAGATCCGCACTTGCTTTTGATGCCGAGTAGGGACTGTTTGGCAAAAGGTTTGAAGTTTCATAAAAAAGATCATCATTATTTTTAAGACTTCCATAAACCTCATCAGTTGATATTTGTAGAAAACGTTTATCATCAAATCCGTTTTTCTTCCAAGTATTATATGCCCACTGGAGAAGGTTTAATGTTCCAGAGACATTTGATTTAATAAATAGAGATGGATTTTTAATACTTTTATCTACATGGGATTCTGCAGCAAAGTTTATAATATAATCAGGATTGAATTGTTTAAAAACATAGCTTACAAGATCACTATTGCATATATCCCCCTTTATAAAGTGATATCTTGGTACTCCTTCTATTTCTTTTAAATTATCAAGATTGCCTGCATAGGTTAGCTTATCTATATTCACTAGGGTAAAGTCTTTATATTTTCTTAAGAAAAGATTTATAAAGTTGCTTCCTATAAAACCAGCTCCCCCTGTTACAAGCAATACTTTCATATTCACAATTTATACCTCCAAACTTATTATAATTGAATTTCACTATTGTCCCCTATTAAAAAAGAATTTGTATAAGGTCTTCTTTGGGCGCCTCTTATTAAAACAGATTTGCCAATTAGACTATTACTAATTCTTTTATCTATATCGAGAAGGGATGAGTTTTCAAGTATAATGCAGTTTTCAATCTCGCAGTTTACTATATTAACTCCTTGACCTATACATGTGTAAGGGCCAATGAAGCAATTTTTTATACTAACATCATCAGCAATAGTGGTAGGGCCTGTTATTATGCTATTTTCAATTAAGACATTTTTTCCCATCTGCAGTTTACCTGAATAGATGGAATTCTCATTGGTAGGTGTGTTTACTGAAGACCTTATATCATCAAGTATCAGCCTGTTAGCTTCTAATATATCTTGAAGCTTTCCTGCGTCTTTCCACCAACCCTTTATTAATTCATAGGAAACTTTGCCTCCTAGATCCAGCTGCTTTTGTATTGCATCTGTTATTTCAAGTTCTCCTCTTTTAGATACTTTGGTATTTGAAATAGCATTGAAAATACTTTTATCAAATATATATACGCCTGTTATTATAAAAGGGCTTACAAACTCTTTTGGCTTTTCTACAAGTTTAACTATTTGGCCTTTTTCTACAACTGCAACCCCATACTGGGAAGGGTCTAAAACTTTGTGAAGCAATATTGATGAATTAGATTTACTTTTATAGAAATTATAAACTAGAGAGTTAAGATTCATTTTAAATATATTATCGCCAAGTATCATCAAAAAGTCGCTATCGCCTATAAAGCTTGAAGCTGTTTTAACTGCATGAGCAAGTCCTAAAGGAATGGGCTGATAAATATAGGTTATATTTGCACCCCATTTTCTTCCATACCCTACTTTAGATTTTATTTCTTCTCCCGTATCTCCAACTATAATACCTATATCATTTATACCTGCATCCACTATTTTTTCTATTATATAAAATAAAATAGGCTTGTTTGCTAAAGGTAATAACTGCTTTGCATTTGTATAGGTTAGAGGTCTTAATCTGCTGCCTGTACCTCCACTTAAGATTAATGCCTTCATATTATACCTCCATATATAATATTGGCTTTTATAAATGTGAGCGTAAGCCGTAAAACGTAAGCCTATGAGTCTTAGGGGCTTATATATAATATATGCGTATCTACAAAATAGTGCATATTTCGTCAATAAAATATAAAATTCAACAAATGTATGTAACACAATAACGCAATCGGCATAATTTATAGTGAAAAATAGCAATAAAATATAGAAGGGAATGAGATTTAATGATTCCTCCTATTGTAAGTTATATAACTTTTAATAGATTAGGGTTAACGGCAAGAAACTTAAAAGCAATTCTCGATACAAATGAAGATTTTCATATGCATATAATAGACAATCATTCAAGTGATGGAACATGGGAGTATATTAAGAGCTTAAAGGATAGCAGGATAATTACAAAAACCAAGCTTGAGGCAAACATTGGAAAGATATATGCATTAAACCTAAACCTTATCAAAAGGCAGCCTGGTCAATATTTTATAACCGTGGATAATGATGTATATATAGAGACAAAAGATTGGATATCCCGCTTTATGAAGGTTTTTAAAGCCTTTCCTAAAGTGGGGCTTCTTGGAGTAAAAAGGGGCGAGCCCTATGGCGGGTACCTCCCTCCAGTTTTGTATAAGGAAAAAGGGGAAGCAAGTTATCTTGAGCTTGTAGGGCAACTTCCAAGTGAGGGTGAGTATTATGTCCCCGGCCACCTTCAATGTTTAAGGCCTAAGCTAATAGATAAAATAGGATACTGGAGCGAAGAGAACTACTTTGGTGATATTGAAATGTCTTATAGGGTAAATAATTATACTTCCTTTAAATCAGGGTTTGTAACCGATATAAATATAGACCAAAAGCAGCATTTACCATGTAATAAATGCCTATATCAAGATAAATGCAAGTTAAAGGGAACCGATGAAACCTGTTTTTCAATTTACAAGAGGGTATACAAAAATCCAGAGTTTTTTGAGAAGTTTAAATGGAAGTTTGTTGAGACTGTAAGAGATATGGAAAGCGGTGCAAGGCCTGTTTATTGTGCTTCAGCATCTGATGCAAACTCAATGGAAAACCATATATTCAATAAAGAATGGGCAATTGAAAATTTCAAGTTTTATGTAGAAAATGCAAGCTGGTAAGCTTAAAGGGGGTTTGGTATATGGAGAGTTTCCCAAAGCCAATATATGTTACTCAGCCTCTTTTGCCTGATATAGATGAACTAAAAGGGCTATTAGGTAAGATATGGGATAGTAAACAAATCAGCAATAATGGCAGTATGGCTCAAACATTAGAAAAAGAATTATCATCTTTTTTAAAAGCAGAGTATCTTTCACTATTTGTAAATGGGACCATTGCACTTGAAATAGCATGTAAGGTACTAAGGCTATCAGGTGAGGTTATAACCACGCCTTTTACCTTTGCTGCAACTTGCCATGCTCTTGCCTTAAATAATATAAAGCCAGTATTTTGTGATATAGAGGAAGATACTTTTAATATTAATCCGGAGTGCATAGAGCCTTTGATTACTCAAAATACAACTGCAATAATGCCTGTTCACGTCTTTGGAAACCCTTGTAGGGTTTATGATATAAAAAAGATAGCTGATAAATACGGGCTTAAGATAATTTATGACGCGGCCCATGCATTTGGGGTTAAATACCTCGGAAAACCAATTTCCTCATTTGGAGATATATCAATGTTTAGCTTTCATGCAACCAAAGTATATAACACAATTGAAGGGGGAGCATTAACATTTAATAATCCCTACTATAAGGAAAGGGCAGATTTACTAAAAAATTTTGGCATAAGGGATGATAATGTAAATGAACCAGGCACTAATGGAAAGCTAAATGAAGTTCAAGCAGCAGTTGGAATACTACTTTTAGAAAAGGTAGAAGGCGAGATTAAAAGAAGGCAAGAGTTAACCAAACTATATAGGCATTTTTTAAAAGACATTCCAGGAATAAAATTAATGAATGAGGTTGAAGGCGCAGACTATAACTACCCATACTTTGTAATAAGGGTACAAAAGGATGAGTATGGATTATCAAGGGATGAGCTGTTTGAAAGGCTAAAACAATATAATATATTTGCTAAAAAGTATTTTTATCCCCTATGCAGCAACTTTTCATGCTATAGAGATATTAAATCAGCGTCAAAGGAAAACCTCCCCATAGCCCAAACTATTGCAGATACAGTACTTGCACTTCCTCTTTATGGAGCTTTATCAGATATAGACGTTGAAAAAATATGCAGTATTATAAGCGCCATAAGCATTATTAGCAGGGGAAAAAGCATATGAAGGATTTAGTTATTATAGGAGCAGGAGCTTTTGGAAGAGAGGTTGCACAGCTTGTAGAAGAAATAAACCAATATAAAAAGATGTGGAACTTTATAGGATATATAGACGAGACAGAAGAAAAGCAGGGTAAAAGTATAAATGGAAATTTGGTGCTTGGAGATTTTAACTGGCTAGATAAAACTAGTACAAAAAATATATGGGGAGTATGTGCAATTGGAAACACAATGGATAAATTTAAACTGGTTAATAAAGCTAAGGACTATAATATTAAATTTGCAAATTTAATACACCCTAGTGTAAGATTAAACAATTATATCAAAATCGGCCATGGGAACATCATTTGTGCTAACTCTATTTTATCTGTTAATACAAGGATTGGAAACCATGTTGCAATAAACCCAACGGGCGGGATTGGTCATGATGCAATAATAGGAGACTATTCAACACTGTATTGGAATGTAACATTAGGTGGTTATGTAAAGTTAAATGAAGGATGCGAAATAGGTTCAAAGTCTGTTGTATTACCTAATACAACAATAGGGAAGTGGACAATTTTAGGTGCAGGAGCTGTAGTAATTAAAGACATTCCAGAATATTCTACGGCTGTAGGTGTGCCTGCAAAGGTAATTAAAACGAATAAATACTAGTTTAGTATCTACAGGAGGGATATATGAATATATGACTACGCTATATACAGGCAAAATAAATTCAAGGGATAGTTATTTAAGAAGGAGTACAATAAGTAGTATTCCTCCTTTTATAACCTATGTAACGCTTAATCGTTTAGGTTTAACAGAAAAGAATTTAAGTAATATTTTAAGTTCCAATGAGGACTTTGAATTGCATATAATTGATTCTAATTCAAAGGACGATACTTGGGATTACTTGCAGACACTAAACGATGACCGCATTAAGTCAAAAACACGCCTTACTTTAAACAGGGGGCCTATATATCCTATAAACCTCAATCTTACCAAAAGAAGACCTGATCAATATTATTTTGTTATAGATAGTGACGTTTATATAAAAACTAAGGACTGGATATCAAGGTATCTAGAAGTATTTGAAGTATTCCCAGAAGTAGGTGTATTAGGGGTTATGAGGGATAATCCATACCCAAGATTCCTTTCCCCTGTAATACCAAAAGCAAAGGGAAATATATCATACTTGCAGCTAAAAAATGCATCTGTTGGGGTTGATTTAGATTTTATACCTGGCCAGCTTCAGTGTTTAAGACCTGAGCTTATAGACAAAATAGGATATTGGAGTGAAGAGAGCGGGTATGGAGATGCAGAGCTATCTCCAAGGGTAAAGCATTATACAGATTTTGAGGTGGGATATATAACAACAGTTGAAATAGATATGGCACAAACAATAGGATGTGGCGAATGCAGGGCAAAAGATTTCTGCAAACTTAATAGGAGCATAAATACCTGCTTCACATTAGGGAAAAGAGCAAATGTAAACGAACCTTTTGCTAGAAAGTTCAGGTGGAAGTATTTAGAGACGTTTAGAGAATTAGCAGAAGGAAAAAGAGATGCCTATTGTGCTTCTGTACATGACCCAAAGTCAATGGTAAATCATGTATATAACAAGGAATGGGCTAATGAAAACTTTCAGTATTATATTATGAATTCAAACTAACCTATATGGCTATAAATAGGCGGTTCATATTGAATCGCCTATTTGCATACTCCATCTTTATTAGTCTATTTAATTAAATTGGATTATAATTAAGTAGAGGAAAATTTTTAATTTTTAAGGAGGAGATTATTTTGGAGAATATAAGAATTGATGATTTTAAGAATTATGAATTTTTATCGGGAATAAAGTATTCAGATGATGGCAGGTATGGATGTTTTGTAAACCACAAAATGGACTATGAGGAGAATAAATATAGTTCTAACCTTTGGATTTATAATACTGAAGATGATAATGTTTTTAAACTTACATCATTTAATAATGAAAGCAATTTTATATGGTATGATAATTCAACAATACTTTTTCAAGCAATAAGAAATGATAGGGATAAAGCAAGAAAAGAAGCAGGAGATGAATTTACTGTATTTTATAAAATTAATATACACGGGGGAGAAGCAATTGAGGCATTTAGAATACCTAAAAATGTTAATAATATAATGAAGGTTAATGATAATACCTTAATATTTTCTTCAACTCATCAAAAAAACAAGATTCCCCTTGATGCATTAGATAAATCTAAAAAAGAGGAAGAATTTAAAAGAAGAAATGAAGAGAAAGACTTTGAAGTTCTCGAGGAGATACCTTTTTGGAGCAATGGAGAAGGATTTGTAGATGGAAATAGAGAGCAGTTATATATATATGATTTAAATTCTAAAAAGTATGAGCCTATTACGGATGAAGATATAAACGTAGAGATGTTTAGGCTAAATAAAGATAAGAATAAGATTGTATTTATAGGATCCCGCTATAAAGGCAAAATGGATATTAAAAATGCTATATATATTTGTAACTTAAATAGTAAGCATATAAATAAAATAACCCCTGATGAGACTTTTATATATGATTATGCAGATTTTTTGGGTGATGATATTATATGCACTGGAAGTGATATGAAAGGTTATGGGCTAAATGAGAATGTTAAGTTCTATTTAATATCCTTAGATACAAATAATAGAAAGTCCATAACACCTGATTTAGACGTAAGCCTTTGGAATTCTGTAGGATCTGACTGCAGATATGGTGCATCATCAACTAAAAAGGTGGATGGGGATTATATGTATTTTACAACTACTGAGGGGTACAATACATACCTAAATAGAATAGATAAAGATGGAGATATTGAAAAGGTTATAACAGGGGATGGCTCAATAGATGGATTTGATGCATTAGATGGAAAAATAATATTTATAGCATTAAGAGGCATTAAACTGCAGGAGCTATATAGATATGATAAAGATAGAGAGATCCAAGTAACTCATTTTAATGATTGGGTTTTAAATGAAAGAAATGTATCTATACCTGAAAAGATTAAATTTGAAACGGAGTCAGGAATTTTTATTGATGGATGGGTTATGAAACCTATTTCTTATAAAGAAGATAAAAAGTATCCTGCACTGCTTAATATACATGGAGGACCAAAGTCAACCTATGGAGAGGTTTTTTATCATGAAATGCAGTACTGGGCTGGATTAGGGTATTTCGTATTTTTCTGTAATCCAAGGGGAAGCGATGGAAGAGGCAATGAGTTTGCAGATATTAGAGGAAAATACGGCACAATTGACTATGACGATATAATGAGGTTTACTGATTATGTGCTTAAGATGTACCCTTCCATAGATAAAGACAGGGTTGGCGTTTTGGGCGGATCCTATGGAGGATTTATGACTAATTGGATAATAGGCCATACTGATAGGTTTAAGGCTGCTGCATCTCAAAGGAGTATATCTAACTGGACATCAAAATTCTGTACAACTGATATAGGGTACTATTTTGTAGATGATCAGATTGGAAAAACACCATGGCAGGATTATAATAAGCTTTGGGACAGTTCACCTCTTAAATATGCAGATAAGGTTAAAACTCCTACGCTATTTATACATTCTGATGAGGACTACCGCTGCTATATTGCAGAAGGGATTCAGATGTTCACTGCTCTTAAATATCATGGAGTTGAATCAAGGCTATGTATGTTTAGAGGAGAAAACCATGAGCTTAGCAGAAGTGGCAAGCCAAGGCACAGAGTAAGAAGGCTTAAAGAAATAACAGAGTGGTTTAATAAACATTTGAAGACCACATGTTAAGACACGTTAAAGGGGGATTTTTATGGGGGTTATTGATTTTCATTGTGATACAATTTTAAGGATTATGGAAGAAGGCGGGGCTAAGGATAGCCTTAAAAAAAATGACTTTAATGTTGATATTGAAAAGCTTAAAAAGGGAGACTATATAGCACAGTTTTTTGCTATGTTTGTTAATTTAGGCGAGGTGGATAATCCATTAGAGGCTTGCCTTAAAATGATTGATAGATTCTATATGGAGCTAGATCAAAATAACGACAGCATCGCATTTGCAGATGGAATTTCAGATATAAATGAAAACATGGATAAAAACAAAATATCAGCATTTCTTACAATAGAAGAAGGAGCCACAATAAAGGGGAGTATAGAGAATTTAAGGAACTTTTATAGGCTTGGAGTTAGGCTTATGACATTAACATGGAATTATCCTAATGAAATAGGATATCCAAACTGCAAAGAATGTTATATGGATAAAGGTCTTACTTCGTTTGGACATGACGTGGTATATGAAATGAACAATTTAGGAATGATTATAGATGTATCTCATCTTTCAGATGGTGGTTTTTATGATGTTGCAAGACTATCTAAAAAGCCTTTTGTAGCTTCCCACTCAAATGCTAGAGCAAAAAAGGAAAGTTGTAGGAATCTAACTGATGACATGATAAAGGTATTAGCTAAAAAGGGCGGAGTTATGGGTATAAACTTTGAGAGAAGCTTTTTAGGAGAAGGAGATATAAGCAGGGTAGATTATATGGTGGACCATATAAAGCACATAAAGAATGTAGGAGGCATTGATGTTATATCTCTCGGAACGGATTTTGATGGTATAGACCAAAACCTTGAGATAAAGAACGCTGGAGAGATGTATAAGCTAATAGACAAGCTCAAAGAGGCTAATTTTACAGAAGGAGAGATAGAAAAGATATTACATTTAAACGCAATTAGAGTTATAGGTGATATTTTAAATTAAATTTAATTGTACCATATGCATATTATAATGTATAATAGTGGAAAGGCTTGGTATTTTTTAGCTATCAATAGCCGGGTTGTTTTTATTCGCCCGTAAGATGGAGGTATATATGAAAAACAAGAAAATTAGTATATTTTTACTCATTGCAATATTGCTTTTTCCTATATCTAGTGTTGCAAAAGCTGATTCAGTTAATTATAAGGTAAAAGAATATAATATAGTATCTAATATACAAAAAAACGGTATAGTGGATGTGGTTGAGGAGATAACCTATGATTTTGAGAGCAAAGCCAATGGTATATATAGGGATATTGATTTAAAGAATCAAAGAGGACAAAATGCCACAATTCATGATATAAGTGTATATGAAGAAACTAAAGAAGGAATTGTGCAATATAAAGAAGGAAAAGCCAAAAATGGAATGGGCGATATATATACTCTTGATAAGACCTGGGAAGGTGTAAAAATAAAGGTATATTCCCCTGCAGATAAAGAGAAAAAGAAATATATAATAAAGTATAGTTTAGATGGTGCAATTGTTAAATATAATGATACTGCAGAGCTTTTTTGGTCTTTTATAGGAGGCAGGTGGGACAGTACTTTAGAGAATGTAAAAGTAAATGTATCCCTAGCAGAGGATGCTAAAGATAACCTTAAAGTATTTAGCCATGGACCTTTATATGGAGAGTCAAAAATAGTAGATAGTAAAACAGTAGAATATAAAATAGATAAATTAGGTATGAGGACTCCTACAGAAATAAGAGTTTTATTTCCAAACTCTTCAGTTCCTGAGTGTAAAAATGCAGTAAATAAAGATATGCTAAATAATATACTTAATGATGAAGCTAAAAGAGCGGAAAAGGCAAATAGAAAAAGGAAAGTCTCTAAAGTATCTGGAGGCCTTTCAATAGCATGGCCTATTTTATCAGCTATGATTTATATTGTGCTATATAAAAAGTATGGTAAAAATAAAAAGTATGACCTAGGCGAAACATATATAACAACTGCGCCGGGAGATTATGGACCAGCTTCAGCAAGCTATATAACAAACTTTGGGATAGTTGGTGCAGGAGAGATTACTGCAGAGATAATGCATATGGTAAATGAAGGGTACTTAACAATGGAAGAGGCTAGTGATACAAAGAAATACTTTGGAAAAGAAGCAACAAAGTCTGATTATATAATAAAGAAAAATATCTCTATGCTAATGGATAGACTTATGGATAATGAAAAGTTTTTGATAAATTGGTTTATTGACAAGATTGGGGATGGAACAGAGGTATCATTTAAAGATATTAAAGACTATTCCCACAAAAACTCTTCAAAGTTTAGCAAAGATCTTGAGGAGTGGAAGAAGATAATAAAAGCTGATACAGAAAAGTTAGGCTTTATAAGCGAAAAAACTGATGCAGTAAAATATGGACTTATATTTTTCATTATAAGTTTATGCCTAGGCATTTTGGCAGGGGCTTTTGAAGGAATGTGGGGCTTTACAGCATCGGCAGGACTTTCATCATTCTTTGTATTTATATTTTCATTCCTTATAAGGGATGTATCTCCTAAAATGGTTGAAGCAAGAGCTAAATGGAACTCTTATAGAAACTATTTAAGGGATGTTACAAGAGAAAAGAAGGAAGATACATTTACACTTCCAATATGGGAAGGCCAGCTTCCTTATGCAATAATGTTTGGGTATTATAATAGCGCAGCCAAACATATAAAAAAGAATTTTAGTGGTGATGATTTTTATACTTCTTCTCTTACTTATCTTCATGGAAGCAGTGGAGGAGATTCTTTTAGCGGAATAGATGGATTATCAAGTAGTATAAAAACCATAATGTCTGACCTATCGTCTTCAACAGGTGTCGGTGGAGGTTCAAGCGGCACTGGGGGAGCTGGCGGCGGTGGCGGCGGCGGAGCATTTTAAAAAAGTTTCCACGTATATATACGTGGAAACTTTTTACTATTTAGCAAGGTTTAGTATATTTAATACATCTTGTTTATAAATCTTTTTAAGCCTGCCAACAGCAAGAATAAAATTTATGTTATTTTTGCAGCATATATCTATGCCTCTTTTCACAAGGCTTAACTAGGGTTTGGCTGAGCACCAGGAAGTTCAATAAACTCAACTCCAGCTTCATTTAAAGGATTAACTACTTTTTCATAAAGACCAGATTTTTTTATACTTCCCCCACCATAGTGAAGAAGAATCTTACTGCTAAATTTTTTAGTTTCCCTTCCTACTTCCTTTTCTGTATCCCTACCAAATATTATCTTTGTAGGACACTGAAAAACAAAATTATCCATAGTAATTACCTCCTTGATTTTAGTGCATAAGATTATTATGTGGGTATCAAGTATTTAGAGGAAAGTTTAATACAAAATATCAGTATTTGATGGGTGAGGGTGGAGCAGGTTCTAATAAACTAAAAGGTATAATTAACGCCTATTTACATTCCTAATAAAAAGTTAAAATGAAAATATTGACATTTGGGTCTACTAGATGTAGACTTAGTATATTAAGGTCGATATATAATAGACCAAGGAGGTTTAAATTATGAATGATTATAAACTTGCAAAAAGCGAAGCAAAATTTTCTGATTTAATCTGGCAGTACGAGCCAATCAGTTCCGGTGAGCTGGTAAAACTGTGCGAAAAAGAGATGGGTTGGAAGAAATCTACCACATATACAGTTTTAAAGAAGCTATGCAAAAAAGGTATTTTTCAAAATGAAAATGCAGTGGTATCATCTAGAGTAAAAAAAGATGAGCTTTGCGCAAAGCAAAGCAGACGCTTTGTTGAAGATACCTTTGGAGGGTCATTGCCTAAATTCCTGACAGCCTTTATCGGAGAAAAAAGGCTTAGTGATCATCAGGCTGAAGAGCTTAAGAAACTGATTGACGAGTTTAAGGAGGGATAACTTTGGAGAAGCTGTTTCTTTCCGTTTTAAATATGAGCCTTACGGCTAGTTATGTGATTATTTTTGTGATGCTTGTCCGTATACCTCTCAAAAAAGCACCTAAAGTTATTTCTTATGCACTTTGGGGTGTTGTGGCATTTAGGCTTCTATGTCCTTTCTCCTTTGAGAGCATGTTCAGTCTCTTGCCTACAAATGCTGCACCTATTCCCTATAATATTGCTTATGAGCAAAGCCCCCAAATCAATAGTGGTATTGCTATCGTTGATACATTTGTGAACAGTGTACTACCTTCCCCCTCAATCGGGGCAAGTATAAATCCTTTACAAGTTTATACTTGGATAGGCTCCTATATCTGGATTTTGGGCATTATTTTAATGCTTGTTTACAGTATCGTCTCCGTTTTGATCTTAAAAAGGCATCTTAAAAATGCAAAGCAAACAGAGAAAAATATTTATGAGGCCAATAACCTGAAAACCCCATTTGTACTTGGAATTTTCAGACCGAGAATTTACGTTCCTACTGGGTTGACAGCAGAAGAAAAAAGCTTTATTATACTGCACGAGCAAACGCATATTCGGAGATTCGACCATATCGTAAAGCCATTTGCTTTTTTAGTTTTGAGTATCCATTGGTTTAACCCTATGGTATGGATTGCTTTCTTGCTAATGAGCAGCGACATGGAACTTTCCTGCGACGAAAAGGTTATTAAGGAAATGGGTGGCGAAATTAAGAAAGCCTATTCCACTTCGCTTTTATCCCTTGCAACGGGCAGGCCTATCTTAAACGGAAGTCCCCTTGCCTTTGGTGAGGGCAATGTCAAAGGTCGGATTAAAAACGTGCTAAACTACAGGAAGCCTTCATCCTGGATTATTGTGGCAGCAGTGATTGCTGTAGTGGTGGTGAGTATTGGTTTATTGGTAAATCCTAAGAACAATAAATTTACGCTAAATGGCGAAACACTTTCTTTTAAGAGTACAGAAACAAACCTTATAAAGCTTGGAACAATCGCCTTCGACGAATATATGTCCTCACTGATAAGTGAAAAGATGCCTGTCAATGAACGGATCACCTCTTATAAACTTAAAAAGATATCGCTTTTAGCGGGCGATATCAATGAGTTCTGTGTCTCCTTGAATTATGATTTTACAACTGACAATGATAGCTATGTTAATCCATCAGTTGGTGCAAAGGGCAAGGGAACATGGCCCGATAATTATATGGAGATAAGGGTGAAAAAAGTTGGCAAGGGTGCCTACGAGATTGTCAGCATTGGAACGGGTGGCGGCGGACAAGGACTTTCGCCGGTAGGTGATAATACTTTTAATCCAGAAAAAGCAATTTCGATGGTGATAAAAGGTCGGTGGGGAGCAATTTCAGAAGGTCAAAATTATTTATAACTTTGTCGGGGGAGATTACGACATTGCCGGAATAAATAAAGAAGTGTTTGTTGTACTATTTTGCAGCAAGATATATATATTTTCAACATTTCTTTTGTATTAACATACTGTGAGTAACAAAAAGACAAAATAAAAATTGTCGTTGCAAAAAAGCATTTTTCGCAACGACAATTTTTAGATACATTTTTGGGTCTCTAAATAATGGATTTACATATTAATCATAATTATATGGAGATTTTTCTGGTTTTAAATTTATGTGTATATTTTGTTGCCACAGTATGGACAATTCTCCATTCCAATCATTCCGTTAACTGGTAAACACTTATGGCAAAATGGGCATCGCCAAAAAAGAAAGAAAAACACATACCCTATACATACTATGACAACTCCTGCTATTGATAGTAACGGAATAAGTAACGGAATATTTGAATTTACTAAAAGTGCAATTATTAATAACAATAATCCCATTACAATCAATATATTACCTATGGCTTTTACCTTGCGCATATTTTCAATCCTTTTCATAAAATTTTTTCCTCCCCATCAATAAGAAAAACCTCCATATGATTAATATAGCTACCAAGATAATAACTTGTTTACCTTATCTTGTAAACAAGGTGCTTGCAAAATTTGCTTGTTTTCTTGCAGTTTGTGGTATATTACTGGTTTAGATACATATATTGGGGATAGCTCAAATGTAAATTATATAGTGGGGGGCTGCTGTTTTATGGAATATAAAGCCATAATTTTTTCACACTTTTATTGGCAATCTTGATTTTGCAATTGGTGAACCTGCTAAAGACGGAACTTTCAAATATGTAGTATTTAGTATAGAAGAAACTGGCAAGCTTAGGCACTTATCAGTGAAGGATGATTATATTTATAACGCAAGCTCAGATCATACGGCTGAATTTGTTCTGAATGATGCTGGTAATGGAATTGAGGTAACAATACCTAAGCCTGAGGGTGGTGGATATAAGGAAGCTGAATATATATGGGAAGATTCACAATTTATACTTGTTCAATAATAAGGTAGTTATATTTTCCTTCTCATAATATAGATTACATACTTTATATAAGAGTATATTTTCACCTTAAGGGTTGCTGAAAATATACTCTCGCCCTTGATAGTTAGAGGGTATAAAATCTCTGGTTGCCCTTTCAATCTGCTTTGACTGGTTATACCCGGTAGATATGCCTTGTTTTCCTTATCATTTTTGCTAAGTTCCTCAATATATTCTTTAGCACATTTAATTTTCCTTCTAGCCCCTTAACTGTACCTAGTTTTTCAACAACTTTAGTTGAATGAACACCGTTTCATAAATTGATTTAATCACATAAAGTAATGTAGAATTTGTAGATTTAGAAATTGAAGGCCCTATTGCCGTATATTATCTAATATATATCTTTAAAACTTGAAAAAATAAAGCCTTTTCAATGGCTTCAGTGATTTTCTTATCGTGTAAGTGTCAAAGATCCGCAGTTATTTGATATCTTATATACGAAGAAATATCTTGTGTAAAGGAGTAGAGAAAACATTGATAACCGGTATTGAAATTATAGAATTATATGATCTATGCTTACATCATATTCATAATATGTTATAATATACCTAAATTACCTATGTATGATGGGTGATGGGGAATATACAAGATTAGTAGGCATTAATGTAATTTTGTGAACTACTGCTTTGGGACATCTCCACCCTTTTCGTAGGGTTTCAGAAAGTGGAGTTGTGGAATGTCTATCTATTATTAAAGGGAGTTATTCCGATGTTTACTAATGTCCAATATTTATATCAATAGAAATATATAATAATAAACGAAAGGATGTTATATTATGAAGAAAAAGACTCTTTTATTGTTGCTTATATTAGTAGTTTCTATTCCTTGTTGGGGGTTGGCAGCAACTAAACCTTTAGAAAATGAGCCTTGCGCTTACAATCAAAAGGTGTATAACATAAAAGAGAAGTTAAACAGTAATAATATAAATAATTCAGATATAAATATTAATGGCTTTGAGAAGTTTTTTAGAAAGTCAATGACAAGTATAAGAGATGATAAAGTAGAATTGGAATTGCAATTAACCAGTAAGAGTGATGTTAAGGTAAATACAGATATTCCATTCGAGGCAAGAGGTAATATTATTATTGGTGGAGTTAAACACTCATTAAACTGTCATGGAAGTCTTATGCCAGTTATAACACTTCAAAATGACATTGTTTATATTGGGCCACTTAACGGATACCTTGATAATATCGATAATGAGGATAATAGTATTATATTATCAATACATTATATGCCTGAAAAAAATAAATGCTTTATAGCTACTACAATAGGTGTATATAATGGTGAAGATAAAGTTCCCGTAATTTTAGACTTTGGTACAGAATTTATAGAAACAAGAGAAGCAATTAATAGAAGGTTAGAAATATATGAAAAAGAGAACCCGAGAGAATACTTATACAATGAATTAAATGATAATATAAAACCTCCCGCTTTAGATAGTATAGCAGCTGAGCAACCGAGCCTTGCCTATAACGCAAATGACTACGATGTGAACCATAAAGACACAGATTATTGCAATACTAAATGGGGACCTATTGTTAGTACAAGTGTGTATTACCAAAATGTTGCAAAGATTCAGAATAGTAATCATGTATATGCCAAGGTATATGGAAATACAAGTAACTTTGAAAGATTTATGAGGGGAACCTATGGATATAATGTTATTGAAAATTCAGGTGCGGCAAGCAGTGTTAATGTGAAAATAGTATCTAGTAGTGACCCATTTGCTGTTTCCGGGACTCATTGGCCAAAGGATAAAACGAAGTCATACAATATGATCATACCTGCATATTTTGGGAGTACCATAGGATTTCAAACTCTCAATTGGACGTTTACAATGGAAAAAACAACAGTAAGTATGTATCCTATGACAGGAAGCAAAATGGGGTTATATAACATCGCTGAGTGGGATTACTATAGAGAGTTTGGGCTAGACAAAAATATATTAAATGGTCCAGATTATGGTGCGGAAACGAAAAGCAAGGGATATGCGGGTAATGCGATATACTCATATTTAGGAGGTGTTAGTGGACCAACACCTATTACTGTAGGCGCAGTTGGTAAAATAAATTATTGGTGTGTAGTTAATACTGGAGCTGGTTACTATGAACGTTATTATACTGCCACTTCAATACCTGCAGCATCGACTATGACAATAATACCATAATTGATATTCCTCAATAGCACTTACTTGTTAAGTTTATTTTAACCAATATTCAATTACCAGGTATAGATAAGAATTATCATAAAATAAATGATTAACTTTTTAAGTAATAATAAATACTAGCCCTTAAAACTCTTATTATATGCTAATCTTATATGAGGAGGCAAAAAGCGGTGGAAAAGACAAAGAAGGTAATGATATTTTCTCTCCCACTAATATTAATAGTATTTTGTGTTGGTATATATATGTATAGTATATCTACAACATACGCCAATAAAAGAAATATTAGATTCCTTAATAAATACGGCTGGAGCGTGGCAAGTGGAGGTTTATCAGAAAAAGGGAGAGTATTAGGTAAAGGCATTATAGATATTGATGTTTACAAAATGAGAATATTAGCCTCCTCAGAGATTGGTTTAAATCCAGAGTGTTATTTAGATATGCCAATAGATATATATATGTATGAGTTGGAAGATAAGCTAAATGAAGGTAACATATCTGCTGAAGTTTGGGTAAATGGAAAAAATATAATTTGCAGTTTTCTATTCCACTCCGAATCCAATTTACCATTGAGGTACTGGCCTCTAACGACTCCTAGGTTTGCAATTAGAAGTGAATATGAACAATTATTCAAGGAATTCAAGGAATTCAAGGAGAAATACAAATAATACAGATTACATATTTTGTATAAGGGTATATTTTTAGCTTAAGGGTTGCTGAAAATATACCTTTAATTATGATATTATAAATATATGTAAACTATAAAATCTGGGGGGAGAAAAATGAGCGTTAGATTTATATATGGAAGAGCTGGAAGTGGCAAGAGTCATTTTTGCTTTCAGGATATAAAAAGAAGAATAGATGAAGGATGTGATGACCCCCTTATACTTTTGGTACCTGAGGATTTTTCTTTCCAAGCGGAGAAAGATCTTTTAAGATATGTTGGAGAAAGAGGTTTACTTAAGGCAAAGGTTTTAAGCTTTAAGAGGATGGCGTATAGCGTTTTTAATGAAGTTGGAGGCCTTACAAAGCAGCATATGAATAGTGCTGGAAAGGCAATGATAATATATAAAATAATGGACGAGGTTAAAAGGGATTTAAAGGTATTTTCAAAGGCGGTATCGATGCAAGGATTTGTAGATACCATGGCTGATATTATAACAGAGCTTAAAATATATAATGTAAATCCAGAAATACTTGCGGATACAACAGAAAAAATAGAGGAGAAGCCTCTTAAAGATAAGCTCCATGATATAGGTCTGATTTATTCAAAATTTGATGAAGTAATTAGTGAAAACTATATAGACTCAGATGACGATTTAATATTACTTGCGCAAAAGTTAGATAAATCGTCAATGTTTAATGGAGCAGAGATTTGGATTGATGGGTTTTCTCTTTTTAATCCTCAGCAATATATGATAATAGAAAAGCTTTTAAATAATGCTAAAAGAGTTAACATAACATTATGTACTGATATAACTGGCAAGGACAAAGATGTATTTTCTTCAATTGATGGTATAGAGAAAAGAATAATAAATATTGCAAGAGATAACAACATATCAATTGATGAGCCAGTGTCATTTAAAAGGGAAGTACCCTACAAATTTAGGAATAATAGAGAATTGGGGCATCTAGAGAAAAATCTGCTTTCATTTCCATATGACATATATGAGGATAAAACTCGCAATATAAGTATATTCAAGGCAATGAATAAATATACAGAGGTTGAAAATACTGCAAGGGATATTGTTAGATTAACTAGAGATGAAGGGATTAGGTATAGTGATATTGCAGTAGTTACAAGGGATACTTCAGGATATGAGTACCTAATTGAAGCTATATTTACAGAGTATGGCATACCTTACTTTTTAGATAGAAGGCGGGAGATAAGTTCAAGCCCTATTATAATTCTTGCACTTTCAGCCATAGAGATATTAAGTAAAAATTGGTCATATGAGTCAGTATTTAAGTATTTAAAAACTGGCCTTGTTGGCATACCAATAGAGGATATTGATTTGCTTGAAAACTATGCACTTTCAAGTGGAATAAAGGGGAAAAGATGGACAGTGGATGAGGATTGGAAATACTGGCCAAGGGGGGCAGCATCTGAGGAAGATAAAGATACTTTAGACAAAATAAATGAAATAAGAAGAAGGGTTACAGGACCAATATTAGAGCTTCAAGATAATTTAAATAAGAGCAAAAATGTAAAACAAATGACGAAATCACTCTTTGAATTTTTATGTGCTATAGAGCTTCCTGAAAGAGTGGAAGGCATGATATATGAATTTAAAGATAGGGGAGATTTTGGACTTGCAGGCGAGTACAGCGGAGTTTGGAACACCTTAATTGAGGTTTTAGATCAAGCTGTTGAGGTACTTGGAGAGGATAACTTTTCAGTTTCGGATTTTGTTAAGATACTATCAATAGGATTTGGTGAATACAATATGGGGCTTATTCCTCCATCTGTTGATCAGGTTATGTTCGGAGGAATTGAGAGAATTAAAAGCCATAATGTTTCTGCACTTTATATACTTGGGGTAAATGATGGGGTATTTCCATCTCCTGCAGAGGATGAGGGAATACTTAGCGATAGTGACAGGCAGAGCTTAAAATCATTAGGAATAGAGCTTGCACCTGACACTAGGGAGAAGATATTTAATGAGCAGTTTCTAATATATACAACATTTACTAGAACAGAGGATTATCTATATGTAAGCTATCCAATAGCAGACCATGAAGGAAGAGCCATGAGGCCTTCAATACTTATATCTAGATTTAAAAAGATATTTAAAAATATAAGTGAGCATAGTGACATAATAAAAGAAGATACAAATGAAGAGGTGTTAAACCTTATAACAAGTCCTACCCCAACCTTTAATGAACTAATTTCAGCAGTAAGATTAAATAGGGATGGGGACTTAGTAAATACTATGTGGAAAGATGTATACAGCTGGTATATGAAGGATGATATATGGAGGCACAGGTGTGAGAGGGCCTTATCTGGAATTAACTATAAAAACGAGGCAAAAAGAATTAGCAAAGATAAAATAAATGATATATATGGAAAACAGCTATGCTTTAGCATATCAAGGCTTGAAAGATATTCTGCATGTCCTTTTGCTTATTTTGTACAGTATGGACTTAAAGCAAAAGAGAGGGACATATACGAGTTTACACCTCCTGATGTTGGAAGCTTTATCCACACTATACTTGATAGATTCTCTACGTATTTAGATGAAAACAATCTAACTTGGAGAGAGGTAGACAGCAGTTGGTGTAATGATGTTATATCAGATATAGTAGACAAAACCGTTGAGGAGGAAGCAGGTTCTATTTTATCTAGTTCAGCAAGATACAGATACCTAAAAAATAGGTTAAAAAGGGTAATTACAAGGGCGGTATACCTTATAGCTCTTCACATAAAAAGAGGGGGATTTAATCCGGCAGGCCATGAGGTTTCTTTCGAAGATGGAGGAAAGTATCCACCCATATCTATTAACCTTCCATCAGGAGAAAACATAAAACTAATAGGTAGAATTGATAGAGTTGATACATTAGAAACTGAGGATGAAATATATGTTAGGGTGGTTGATTATAAAACTGGAAACAAAAGTTTTGATTTATCTGATATATATAATGGCCTTGAGCTGCAGCTTTTAGTATATCTTGATGCAATACTTGAGTATGCTTCGAAAAACAGTAAAAAGCCTGTACTTCCAGGAGGAATATTGTAC
This sequence comes from Clostridiaceae bacterium UBA5444, assembly GCA_002426575.1. Lineage (GTDB taxonomy): Bacteria > Bacillota > Clostridia > Clostridiales > Oxobacteraceae > UBA5444. Next base: position 42,242 of record DIRE01000088.1, read on the forward strand.
TTTAGAATAGATGATCCAATGATTAAAACAAATGGAGAGATAAAAGATGAAGAGATTGAAAATGAAATAATGAAGAGCCTTAAAATGAAGGGACTTTTATTATCTGATGTTAAGGTAATAAGAGAGATGGATAAAGATATAGATGGGTATTCAATCATAATACCTGCAATGATTAAGGCAGATGGGGGTCTAGGATCCTCAAGCTCTGTAGCTGATGAAGAAAAGTTTGACGCTTTAAGGAAACATGTAAAGGATGTTACAATTAAGCTTTGTGAAGATATGTTAAAGGGAAACATAATGATAAGCCCATATAAAAATAAAGATAGAACACCATGCAGCTTTTGCACATATAAGGCAATATGCAGGTTTGATGTATCTATAAAAGAGAACACCTATAGAATAATTAGAAATAAAAGCAAGGATGAGATATGGGAAACTATAACAGAAAATACTTCTGCAAAGGAGGAAAAGTAATGGCTACAAATTGGACGCCTGAGCAGAGACAGGCTATAGTCTATAGAGACTGCAACCTGCTTGTTGCAGCAGCTGCAGGGGCTGGAAAAACTGCAGTTTTAGTTCAAAGGATAATAAATAGGATATTAGATGAAGAAAATCCAGTTGATATAGATAGGCTTCTTGTGGTTACATTTACCAATGCAGCAGCAGCTGAAATGAGAGAAAGGATTGGAGATGCAATATCTAAGGAGATAGAGAAAAACCCTGACTCAAAAAGGCTTCAAAGACAGATTGCACTTCTTAGCAAATCCTATATAACCACTATACATTCATTTTGCCTTGAGGTTATAAGAAATAATTTTCATATGATAGATTTAGACCCGGGGTTTAGGATTGCAGATGCAACAGAGACCATACTTCTAAGGCAGGAGGCAATGGATGAAATATTTGATGAAAATTATGAGATAGAGGAAAATGAGGATTTTATAGATCTTGTTGAAATGTATGGAGGAGGAAGGGGAGATTCCAACCTACTAGATATGGTGCTTAAGTTATATGAATTTTCCATGAGCACCCCATGGCCAAAAGAGTGGATAGAAGATGTGGTTCATATGTTTAACGTGGATGATGATTTTGACTTTTCATCATCTATTTGGGCAAAGGTTTTAACGGATAATATAAAAATAGAGCTTTCAGGATATATTTCAATGTATGAAAATGCAATTGAAATGATTGAAGGGCTTGGGGATTTTGAGAAGTATTATGATCATTTAATTATAGAAATAGATAAATTAAAGAGTATAGAAAGGCTTTGTGATGACTACAGTTGGGATAGTTTATATGAAGGGTTTTCATCTATAAGCTTTGACAGGCTTCCAAACTGCAAAAAAGGGGCGGATAAAGATACCCAAAAGGCTGTAAAAGATATAAGGGATTCAGTAAAAAAAGGAATAAATGATATAAAAAGTGAGATATTAGTATCAAACTCAGAAGAGATAAAAAGGGAGATGAAAAGCCTATACCCTTCCATGAAATCTCTAGCCCGTCTCGTATTAGATTTTGGAGATAGATACAGAGAGAAAAAGAAGGAAAAAAATATAATAGACTTTAATGATATAGAGCATTTTTGCATTGATATACTTATAGATAAGGAAAGTGGAAAACCATCTATTGCTGCTTTAGATTATAGGGATAGATTTGAGGAGATATTAATTGATGAGTATCAAGACAGCAACATGGTTCAAGAGCTAATACTTTCTACCATATCAAGAAAAGATAGTAAAAGGCCCAATATATTTATGGTGGGAGACGTAAAGCAGAGCATATATAGATTTAGACAAGCAAAGCCAGAGCTTTTTCTCCAAAAATATAATACCTATAAAATGGATGATTGTTCAAAGGATAGGAAGGTGCTTCTATATAAAAACTTTAGAAGCAGAAAAGAGGTTATAGATGGAGTTAACTATATATTTAGGTCTATAATGTCTAAAAACATAGGTGAGCTTGAATATGATGAAAACGAAGAATTAAACTTAGGCGCTGCCTATCCTGAAGCAGATAAGTCTAAAATCTGTGGAGGCCCTGTTGAAGTTCATATAATTGAGACTAAAAAAGACGAGGACGCAGAAGATGATGAGGATATAGGGAGCATACAGCTTGAAGCAAGAATGGTTGGAAAGAGGATAAACGAGTTAATCAGAAGCGACTTTGTAGTATTTGATAAGAATAAAGGAGAGTATAGACCAATTGAATATAGAGACATTGTTATACTAATGCGTGCAACCTCAATGCCTGGGCCTATATTTATGGAAGAGCTTACAAACTCAGGTGTACCTGTATTTGCAGATACTGGCAGCGGGTATTTTGATTGTTTAGAGGTTCAAATAGTTTTATCACTTCTTCAGATTATAGATAACCCAAGGCAGGATATACCTTTAATCTCGGTTCTTAGGTCATCCATAGTTGGAATGACTGAAGAAGATCTTATTGAGATAAGGATAGCAGATAATAAAAAGACATTTTATGATGCGCTAAATATTAAAGCTTCTATAGATGATGAGGTGGGCAGAAAGGCTAAAAACTTTTTAAACGATTTAAATAGATGGAGGGATATGTCAAAGAATAAATCCATATCAGAATTTTTGTGGTACCTTTACACTGACACAGGTTTTTTTGCATATGTGGGTGCAATGCCTGGAGGAGTTCAAAGACAGGCAAACTTAAAGATATTATTTGAAAGGGCAAGACAATACGAAGAAACAAGTTTTAAAGGACTTTTCAATTTTATAAACTTTATAAACAAGTTAAAGAAAAACAGTGGGGATATGGGGAGTGCTAAAATACTTGGAGAAAATGAAAACGTAGTTAGGATAATGAGCATACACAAGAGTAAAGGACTTGAGTTCCCAGTTGTATTTGTAAGTACCACGGGAAGAAAGTTTAATTTAATGGACTTAAACAGCGATATACTTTTTCATCATGAATTAGGCCTAGGGCCTGACTATGTTGATCCTAAAAGAAGGATATCCTACCCTACAGTGATAAAACAAGCAATAAAAAGGAAGATGAAACTTGAAAGCTATTCTGAAGAGATGAGGGTATTATATGTTGCATTTACAAGAGCAAAGGAGAAGATTATAATAACTGGAACCGTGTCAGATGCAGACAAGGCTTTATCAAAATGGGCTGATAGCCTAAATTACCCTGGGCATAAGATACCGGAGCATGAAATAATAAATGGAGATAGATACCTAGACTGGATAGGGCCATGTCTCATGAAGCATATAGGATGTAATTCTATTAGAGAATCTGCAATGGCAGATAATAAAAACTTAATAGATGATGATTCTAAATGGAATGTTTTTATAGAGAAAAGACAGGACATAATTATAGATGATAGTGAAGCTACAGAGGAGATAGCAGAAAATATTGATGATACAGAAGAAGATAAAAACTATACTGATGAGATAAAAAGAAGGCTTGAGTTTAAATATCCATATAAAGAAGCCTCAAGGCTTCCTGCAAAGCTTACAGTAACAGAGCTAAAAAGGGTAGTAAATACCATAGATGATGAGCTGTCTACAAATATATTTGTTCCTCCCTTGACTAAAAAGCCTAAATTTATGGAAGAGGGGGAAAGGCTTTCTGCAGTAAGAAGAGGAACCATAATGCATCTTGTTATGCAAAAGATTGATATACAAAATACGCCATCTATAATAGGCTTAGAGCAGCTTATAAAAAGGTTAGTAGAAGATGAATACATCACAGAAAAAGAGGTTTCAGGAATAGATAAAAATAGGATACTGGGCTTCTTTGAGTCCCCCATTGGCAAGAGGATGTGTTCATCTAGTAATGTAAAAAGGGAAAGGCCTTTTTATATGGAGATAAAAAGCAGTGAAACTTATCCTAATCTTGATGAAGATATATACAAAGATGAGACAATAATTCTCCAAGGAATAATAGATTGCTATTTTGAGGAGCCTGATGGCCTTGTACTTATTGACTATAAGACAGATTATGTACCAAATGGAAGGTCAGAGGATTTAAGAGAGAAGTATAGGGTTCAACTTGATTATTACGCAAAGGCTTTAGAGAGGATCACAGGTAAAAGGGTAAAAGAAAGGTATATATATCTTTTCTATAATGGAGATATTTTAAAATATTAAGGAGTGAAGCTAAATTGAGGATACTTCATACAGCGGACTGGCACCTTGGAAAGAGCCTTGAGGGGAATTCAAGGCTTGATGAGCAGGAAAAGTTTTTAGAGGATTTTGTGAATATAGTAGATGAAAATGATGTGGATCTTGTAATTATTGCTGGAGATATTTATGATACTGGGAATCCTCCAGCAAGGGCAGAAAAACTTTTTTATAGTACATTAAAAAAGATATCAAATGGGGGAAAAAGGGCTGTTTTGGTTATTGCAGGAAATCACGACAACCCGGAGAGGCTAATTGCTGCAGGCCCACTTGCTGATGACCATGGGATAATTTTATTAGGAACTCCTAAAGACGTGGCAGAAAAAGGCCATTATGGCGACCTTCTCATTAATGACTCTGGAGAAGGGTACATTGAGATTGAAATGAGGGGAGAGAAAGCTGTTATAATAGCACTCCCTTATCCAAGTGAAAAAAGACTAAATGAAATATTTACGGAAAGCACTGATGAAGAAGAAAGACAAATTAGTTATTCTGAAAAGGTAGCTCAAATATTTGCTTCCCTATCAAGCAAATATAGAGAGGATACTATAAATATAGCGGTTTCTCATTTATTTGTAGCGGGGGGCAAAGAGAGCGATTCGGAAAGACCTATACAGCTTGGCGGGAGTATGGCGGTTGATGTATCAGCCCTTCCAGATAAGGCTCAGTACATAGCTTTAGGACACCTTCATAAACCCCAAATAGTTTCAGAAAGGTCAAACATTTACTATGCAGGATCCCCAATCCAGTATAGTAAAAGTGAAATAGGCTATAGCAAGTGCTGCTTTATTGTTGATATAAAGGCTGGACAAGAGCCTGATATAAGGCAAGTTTTGTTTAAAAACTATAAACCAATAGAGGTATTTAAATGCAGCAGCATTGAGGATGCTATAGAAACTTGCAGACAAAATAAGGATAGAGATATATGGGCATATATTGAAATAGAAACCGATAGAACATTGACTCAATCTGAGATAAAAGAGATGAAAGAGCTATTGCCAGATATAGTTGAGATTATACCTAAAATAGAGGGCATGGATAAAGAAGATGAGGGACTAGATATGAGAGAGAGATCAATGGAAGAACTTTTTAGAGACTTTTATATGGAAAAGACGGGAACAGAGCTTTCAGGAGAACTTATGGATCTATTTTTAGACATTACAAAGGAAGAGGGTGGAGACGATGAAACCCAAGATGCTGAAAATATCGGGGCTTAATAGCTTTTGCAAAGAGCAGACAGTGGATTTTGATAAGCTAACCGAAAAAGGACTATTTGGAATATTTGGGCCAACAGGAAGCGGAAAGTCTACAATACTTGATGCCATAACAATTGCAATGTATGGGAAAATATCAAGGGACACAAAAGAGTTTATAAATACGGAATCTGATACTGCTAATGTATGCTATGAATTTGAAATAGGAAAAGGAAGCAGCAGAAAAACATACATAGTAGATAGAAGCGTAAAAAGGGATACAAAAACTGGTGGATATAAAACATCCATGGCAAGGGTTAGAGAGGCCACCCAAAATGGCGATGTTATACTTGCAGAAGGGCCAAGGGATGTTCAAGAGACTATAACTGATATAGTTGGCCTTTCAGCTGAGGATTTTACCCGCTCCGTAGTGCTTCCCCAGGGAAAGTTTAATGAATTTTTAAAGCTTACAGGATCTGATAGAAGAAATATGCTTGAGAGAATATTTGGACTCGAGAAGTATGGAATAAAACTTGTTAAAAAGATAAGGTTTACCAAAGGGCAAAATCAATCGGAATACAACAAGCTTGAGGGAGAGTTAAATAGGTATGTAGGTATATCAGAAGATATTTATAAAGGTTTAGAAAAGGAGCTTTCATGCCTATTAGAAGAAGAAAAGGTATTAAAGAAAGACAAAGAGAAGCAAGATAAAATGTATCAAAAGTATAGGGGTATATGGGAAAAACAAGAGGAACTTAAAAAGATAAAGTTAAAAAGAGAGGAACTAAATCTTAGGTTAAAGGATATAGAAGATAAAAAGATAAGGCTTAAAAGGGCAAAAGATGCTCTTTCAGTTAAGCCATTTATAGATAATTTCAATGATACAAAAAATAGAATACAAAATAATAATATAGAGATGGAAAAAGTTAAATCACTTATTGAGGCTTTAGATAGTAATCTTTCAAATATAGAAAAGGAATATTCATCAGCACTTGAAAAAAAGGATAAGGAAATACCAATTCTTATAGAGAAAGAGGCAAGGCTAAAGCAAGCAATTGATATTGTATGCGAGATAGAAAATATAAAAAAAGAGATAGTTGAATTAAGAGTTGAATATGACAAAAATAAAAAGGAAATTGAAAAGTATGAGAAGGATTTTAATAAATATATATTAGATATTAATAATGCATCAAACAGATCTTTAGAAATTGAAAATAGAATAGCAAAGATAAACTTTAATCCTGAGTATAAGCAAAAGGTTATGGCAGCTTTTGACCTAGAAAAGGAATATAAAAGGATTTCAGCCGACATAAATGCAAAAGAAGATAGAATACTAAAATTAAAAGAAGATATAAATGCAAAGAAGCAAGAGTATGCAGCCATAATAAATAATAAAGACGAGAATGAAAGAGATATTAAACTATTTATTGAAAAGCAAAGTAATTTAAAGAAAGGCTTCCCTGGTGACACTAATCTACTGATATCAAAAAAGGGGGAGCTTGAACTTTTAAGGCAAAGATTTAATGAAGCAGTTGATAGGGATAAAAGATATAGAGATATTTCTGATGCTTTATCTAAAATAACTATATTAAAGGAAGAAGAGCAAAATAAATATAGAAAACTTAAGAAAGAGCTTGATGAAAAGGTAAAGGACTTAGATACATTAAAAAAAGAAATAGAAGATTTAAAGATAAAAAATATCGTAGGTGCATTAGTACATGAAGTAAGGGAAGGGGAACCATGCCCATTATGCGGATCCATAGAGCATCCTAAACTTGCACCCAAAACCTCATCAAAAGAGCTTGATGAAAAGCAAAGCCTAATGAGGGATTTGGAAGCTTATATTGACAAATTAAGTAGTCAAATAAATACTATAAATGTAAATATCTCAAAGATAACAGCTGAGGAAGATATAAAAAATGCTGAGAAAAGTAAGGAATCCCAAAATGATTTAGATATAAAAGGTTTAGAGCAAGAGGTTAAAAGAAAAGAAAAAGAGTTTGAAGCATTAAATAATAAAATAGCTATTTGGAATGTTGAAAAAGAGGAAATAGAGAAAAAGCTTGGAGAGCTTAAAGACCGAAAAGGAACCATTGGAGCTGTTTATGCTAGGGCTCAGGAAGGATTAAGCAAAGACCAAAACCTTTTAGATACCCTAATGAAAGAAATGGATACATTAAACAAAAGCTTTGAAGAGGTAAAACGCTCATATGAAAAAGAAAAAAAAGAACTAGATATTGATAATATAGGCTTAAAACTAAAAGAGATAAATAATAATGAAAGGGAGATTGATTCTCTTCAAAAAGAAGATAAAAGTTTAAAAATTATAAGGCAAGATTTAGATAAAAAGAAGGATACATTGCTTGATAGGCTAAATGGGTTAAAGCTTAAAAAGGCTCAAATAGAAGAGAGTGGGAAGGAAAAGTCAAAATATATTAAAGAGAAACAAGACACGGTAGATAAGCTTTCAGAAAAGAAAGATCCTAAGGAGTATATAGAAGAGGTTAGACACAACATATCAGCTATAAAAGAAAAAGAAGAGACTCTAAAGAGAGAACTTGAATCAAAGAAGAATGAAAGGCAAAAGGTTCAAGATAAAAAGATAGGACTTGAAAGAAATTATGAAACTTTAAAAAATCTATATGATACCCACAAGAAAAAGCTAGATGAAGCATTGAAAGATATGGAATTTATAGATGAGGATGAAGCATTAGCATATTTAATTGATAAAAGCATTATGTTATCTATGGAGGATGAGATAAAAAGGTATATTGACGAAAGCGTATTTGTAGATAAAAATATAGAAAGGTTAAACCTGCAGTTAGAAGGAAAGACCATAGATGAACAAAAGTGGGAAGAGATACAAAAGTCTATTAAAGATATGGCTGATACTTTAAGCAAAAAGGCTTCTGAAATAGGAGCTAAAAATCAAAAAATTAAAGATATGGAAAAGGATCTTGAAACAGTAAAGGTATTAAACAAACAGAAAAAAGAACTTGAACATAGGTTAGATCTTTTGCAGGAGCTAGATAGGCTTGTCCAAGGAAATGCATTTGTTGAATATGTAGCAAGAGGACAGCTTAATTATATAGCTGCAGAGGCATCTAAAAGGCTTAAAGATATTACAAGAGGAAGGTATGCATTAGAGCTTGATGCATCAGGAAACTTTGTAATGAGGGACGACTTTAATGGAGGAAACAGAAGAGGAGCAGACACCTTATCAGGGGGAGAAACATTCCTTACATCTCTATCCCTTGCCATTGCACTTTCGTCTCAGATACAGCTTAAAGGAAGCGCACCCCTTGAATTCTTCTTTTTAGATGAAGGATTCGGAACATTAGATAGTGAACTTTTAGAGACGGTTATGACCTCTCTAGAGAGGCTTCACAGCGACAGGCTTTGCGTAGGCATAATAAGCCATGTAGAGGAGCTTAAAAATAGGGTACCTGTTAAACTAATCGTAAGTCCTGCAGTTGATGGGGGAGATGGCTCAAAGGTTCATATAGAGTATAGTTAAAAGATAGTTGTAGATAGCATATGTGCAAGTTTATAAATATTAAAAGGGACTTTTGGGCAGTATCAGTTTTTGCCCAAGAGTCCATTTTAATACATTTGGGTTTTTACTGGTTGTAGAATAGTTGGAAGAGGTGTATAATTGTGTCAACAGTAAATGAGCTATTAGGTATTGCAAAAAGAGAATTAGAAAACTTTAAACAGGTGGTATATTTTTAGTTTATTTTTTTAGGGGCACCGTTGAAACCGGTTTCAAAAGACGAGAAGTTTCTAATTGGTATTCTAGGCGGATGTATGCAATCTCTAATATGCCAAACGTTAAAAAAATATTAATTTATGAGTGGGGTGCAGTAATGAACAAAATTGAATTTGAAAAAGCGCTTAATTCGGCGCAAAATGCAAAATTATTTGTAGATCTCTATGGTGAAAATAATGTAGAGATGAACAAAAAACGTTATGTATCAGCTATTGAGGGATTTACAAAAAGATTCCACCATGAGGATTTTGAGGTATTTAGCTCCCCCGGTCGTGTGGAGATAGGAGGCAATCACACAGATCATAACCGGGGGAAAGTACTTGCAGGCAGCATCAATCTTGATTGTATTGGTATTGCTGCAAAAACAAAAAATAATTATGTATCTATTGTCAGTGAAAATTATCAACTGGACTTCTCAATTAGCCTTGATGATCTGAGCAGTGGGGACGAAGGCAGTACTATTGAATTGGTCAAAGGTCTTTTAGCTGGATTTAAGGAAACTGGTAAAAACTTAGGCGGCTTCGATGTATATGTTACCAGCAATGTCCTTGCTGCAGCCGGCGTTAGTTCATCCGCTTCATTCGAGATGCTGATTTGTTCAATAATTGATCACTTTTTTAATGAAAATCATGTGAGCAAAACTGAATATGCATTAATCGGCAAGTATGCCGAAAACCATTTCTGGAATAAAGAATCGGGTCTATTAGATCAGATGGCTTGTGCTGTTGGAGGAATTGTCAATATTGATTTTAAAAATGAGGAAAATCCAGAAATTAAGAAGATAAATTTTGACTTTAATAAAGTTGGCTATGAAATTATTATTGTAAATACAGGTAAAGGTCACGCTGATTTAAGTGAAGAATACTCCTCTATACCAAAAGAGATGAAACAAGTAGCGGCTTACTTTGGAAAGAACGTGCTTGCAGAGCTAAAGTTAGACGATATCATATCTAACATTAAAACTCTACGCAATCAAGTAAGTGATCGTGCTATTCTTCGAGCAATACATTTCTTTAATGAAAATAAATTGGTGGAAAAACAGGTAGAATGTCTGGAAGATGGTAATTTCAATGAATTTTTAAATCTAGTATCAGCCTCAGGAAATTCATCTTGGAAATTGCTCCAAAATTGTTACTCAGTATCTAATATAACTGAGCAGGGCATACCCCTTGCATTAGAACTTACCAGACAATTTATTTCCAAGACAGGAAAAGGGGCATTAAGAGTTCATGGTGGTGGGTTTGCTGGTGTTATTATGGCAATAATTCCAAAAGAAAACACAAAAGCATATATTGAATATATAGAGACTAACTTTTTGGAAAACTCAACATATCCTATGATAATTCGTCCTTATGGAGCTGTAAAAATCACCGATTTATTGCAGTAGAGCTTACTTAAGTTACCAACATAGCTATTATAGCTCGGATTATTAATGTATTATATAGCATTGCGGTCTAAATAAAATGCTCTCTTTATAGTAGATATATTAAATAAAAAGATCTAACTACTATAAAGAGAGCATTTATTGCTGTTATACTCTTTTGTTTACAATAAAATTATCTTGTATAAGCAGCCAATTCTGTGGGAAGTCGTTGCCTAGTACCCAGTAGAAAAATCCTCTTATGCCAAGCTCTTTTACAAGATTAAATTTTGCTTGAATGCTTCTTGCATCCTCAAACCAAACCGCATGTCTTTTTCCTTGCCTATCAGTATAAAAATAATGGGGTGCTTCTGAAACAGTATCATATTGTATTGTAACACCATTTTGGGCAGCTCTTTCAATTGCTTGCTGAGGACTTATGCTTTCTGCAAAAGGGCCTCCTTGTACATAGGGAAGTGTCCAATCATAGCCATATAGTGGAATGCCCATCATTACCTTTTCTTTAGGAACAACTGAAACTGCATATTCTAAAACATCTCTAACCTTATCTATGGGTGATACTGCCATAGGAGGGCCTCCAGACCAGCCCCACTCATAGGTCATAAAGAAAATAAAATCAACAATTTCTCCTATGGTTTTATAGTCATGGCCCTCATAAAGTACCCCTATTTGCTCATCGCTGGTTTTAGGAGCAAGAGCGGCTGATATAAAATAATGCTTTGCTTTAAGTTTCTCAGATGCTTTCCTTAGGAATGAGTTATAACCTTCTCTATTTTGAGCCCCTAAGTATTCAAAATCAAAATCAAGACCAAGATAACCTTTTTGGTCCATTATGGCAATTGCTTCATCAAGCAGTTTATCTTGCAAACTTGGGTTGTTGAATATGGTAGATGCAAGCTCAGTGCTAAAGGTTCCTTCACTAAAGTTTGTAATAACCATAAGGGGAACTACTCCATGATTATATGCTGCATTTATTGAAGGCTCGTCAACAACAGGGGTTAAGCTTCCATTAGCATTAGCTTCATAGCTAAACACTGAAAGAGAGGTTAAATTATCTCCAACCTTATCAACTACCTTGCCTGAAGTGCCTACTGTCATTCTTGGGTCTATATATGCTCCAACATCTACAGAGAGTCTTTCCTTTTGGGGGATATATAGTCTAAAGCCTGGATAAATTGCATTTGGACTTTTTAAGCCATTTATTCTAACAATTTCAGAGACAGTTGTATTATAAGTATTAGCTATTTGTGTAAGATCTTCGCCCACCATTACAATATGGTAACTTCCCCAGATAGGAATTACAATTGTCTGCCCTATGGCGAGGTTATCCGGGTTTGGTATTTCATTTGATTGTATTAAAATATTAGTAGGAAGACTGTAAAGCCTTGCAATATCAAACAAGGTATCTCCAGGCCTAACTACATGTATCTGCAATATGTTCCAACTCCTTTTAAATATCTATTATACAGTATATTCAGCATAGTATGTAAAACGTGACATGGGGACTTTGGCACATTTATATTTTAATTTGGGACATGGTTATAGAATAAAAAAGGGAATAAAGGTAAAATAGATATATACATAAGTTTGGAGGAGGGATAGTTATATGAATAAAGAACGTTTTGAAAAAGTACTTGAGAATATGAAAAAGCACAATATTGACCAGATGGTAATTACATCCCCAGAATCAATATTTTATCTATTGGGGGAATGGATACATCCAGGGGAGAGAATGCTTGCACTTTATGTAAACAAAAAAAGCGACGCAAAGCTATTTATAAATGAGCTTTTCCCATTAAAGAGGGATTTGGGAGTAGATGTATGCGTGTATAACGATAGAGAAGATCCAATAATTTATTTATCAGAGGTAGCCTCTGAAGATATGGTTATGGGGATAGATAAAGATTGGCCATCCCATTTCCTTATAAGGCTTTTAAGACAAAAGGATTTAAAGGTTGAGATTGGTTCTATTGCAGTAGATGAGGCAAGGGTGATAAAGGATATGAACGAGAGAAGCCTTATGAGGGAATCGTCAAAGGTAAATGATAAGGTAATGGGTGATATAGTAGATATTTTAAAAGAGGGAATGACTGAAATTGAAGCTTGCAATGCTTTAAAAGATATATATAAAAAGCATGGTGCTAAGGGCGTATCTTTTGAACCTCTTATATGCTTTGGGGAAGGTGCAGCAGAGCCTCACCATTCATCAGATGATACCGCACTTAAAAAAGGTGATTGTGTAATAATTGATATAGGAGGAATTAAAGATAATTACTGTTCTGACATGACAAGAAGCTTTATATATGGAGATTCTAGTGAGGAATACAACAAAATATATGAGCTTGTTTTAAAGGCAAATTTGGCTGGAATTGAAGCTGTAAAGCCGGGAGTTTATTTTTCAGATATTGATAAAGCTGCAAGGAATGTAATAGAAAATGGAGGATACGGAAAGTATTTTACTCACAGGACAGGACACAATATTGGCATTTCTGTTCACGAGTACCCAGATGTAGGCTCTGCAAACAATATGGTTGTAGAGGAAGGCATGATATTTTCAATTGAACCCGGTATATATATGCAGGGAAGGTTTGGGGTAAGAATTGAGGATCTTGTACTTGTAACAAATGATGGGTGCGAGGTATTAAATAAGTATCCAAAAGAGCTTACAGCTTTAAAATAAACATGTGAAATAGTATTAGGGGTTAGCCCTAATACTATTTCACATACTTTTTGATTAAAAAGCTTATTTTATTATTTATGTCTTCTATATTAAACGAATCTATTGCATCATCAGATAGATTATATTTTTGCTTTAATTTTAATATCCTGTATAGGCTTTCATCAATTCTATCCTCGGTTAGTTTTCCATCCTCTACTGCTTTTTTAAGAGAATTTAATACCTCAATCTGTCTTTCATACCCGTGGCACACTAGTATTATATCTGCCCCTGCATTAACTGAAGTTACCGCAGCATCTCCTAAATTGTAATTTTTTAAAATAGCATCCATTGTCATATCATCTGTTATAACTACACCATTGAATCTAAGATCATATCTTAGTAAATCTGTTATAACTGCTTTAGATAGAGAGGATGGGAAATTGGGATCTATTTTTTTAAGAAGTATATGAGCAACCATTACTGCGTCAGCATCATTTTCTATTGCATTTTCAAAAGGTACTAATTCGAAGTTTTTTAACCTTTCTAAATCATGGTTCACAACAGGAAGTGCAAAGTGGGAGTCAACAGAGGTATCACCATGGCCTGGAAAATGCTTTACAACTGGTATTATATTTTGTGATTGGATTCCCTTCATTGTTGCAACCCCAAGTTTGCTTACCAAGTTTTTATCTGGTCCAAAGGATCTTATGCCTATTACAGGGTTTTTAGGGTTACTGTTTATATCTAAAACTGGTGCAAAGTCTAAATTAAAACCAAAACATTTTACCTCCTGAGCAATTATAGATCCAATGTTATAGGAGAAATCTTCATTGTTTATAAGCCCAACTTTTTCATTTGTAGGTAACTTTTTTAGATCGTCAGGCATTCTTGTTAAGGATCCACCTTCTTCATCTACAGAGAAAAATAGCGGGAGTTTATTATTTTGATTAAGCATTTTTATAGAGTTTATTAGGGATAGCAGTTGGCCTGGAGTTTTAATGTTTTTTTTAAAAAGTATAAGGCCTCCTATTTTATATTTTTCAACTAAATTCTTTACATTTTCTGAGGTCTCAGTTCCATCAAAACCCGCAATAACCATTTGCCCTATTTTTTCATCTATTGTCATTTTATCAATCTTTTCTGATATTTCATCAGTATCTTCTATATCTAAAGGAGTGGGAGTTGGGGTAATTTCATCATGTGTGGATACATCCTCTTTAGCGGGAACATCTATTAAATCATGCTTATTTACAAAGCCACATCCCACTAAAGAAAATAAAAATATTAAAATAAGGCCCAAAATAATACTTTTATACAAATTAAAACCCCCTTAAATATTATAGTAATGCGTTACATTACTATAATACAATATAATATATATTTTTAATACTCATACTTAAATAGACGGATAAATAATGTAGTACGGTGTATAGTATAGAAAGCCCGTAACTGTTTTGTAATAATTATTAATTTATTTGTAAACCAATCTGCTGGATTCTTTTGTATTATTATATGAAAAGGTAAAGTATTTTTGGAGGGAAGCCACTTATGAAGAAATCAGGGAAATCTATTTTAAGAATAGTATTGGTTTTGGTATTAATTGTTGTAGTAGGAGCTGCAGTAGCTGGCACGTATACATATGCACAGCTTGATAAAGTAAAAAAGGCGGATATATCAAAATCAGATACGGACTTAGGCATTAATGAAGATAACGAAGTTAAAAAGGAAGATAAAATAGTAAATATAGCACTCTTTGGAGTGGATTCTGGAGGGGAAAACCGTGAGGTTGCCCATACAGACACTATAATGATTTTAACAATTGATGAAGTGCATAAAAAGCTTAAACTTTCATCAATTATGAGGGATAGTTATGTAGAAATAGATGGACATGGCAGCCATAAAATAAATTCTGCTAGTGTTTATGGAGGCCCAGAGCTTGCAATAAAGACAATAAATAAAAATTATAATTTAGATATAAGGGATTATGTTACTGTTGACTTTTTCGGGCTTGAAAATATAATAAACGCATTAGGCGGTGTAGAAGTCGATGTAAAAGAAAAGGAAATAAAAGAGATAAACAAATATATAAAGCAGGTTGCAGATTATAAAAAAGAGAAATATACCCCTATTAAGGAAAGTGGTATGCAGCAGCTAAATGGTAAACAAGCAGTTGCTTATGCAAGGATTAGAAAGGTTGGTAATTCTGACTTCGAACGTACAGAAAGGCAGAAGACTGTGTTTACTGCCTTAATTGAAAAGATAAAAAATGCGGGAGTTACAAAATATCCTCAAATAGTATCTGCTTTAGCACCAAATGTTGAGACTAGCCTCTCTAATATGGATATGATAACAATTGGTACTGATTTATTTACCTCAGGCATAAATCAAATTGACTGGTGCAGATTCCCTGTAGATGGATACTTTGAAGGTAAATATATAAATAAAGCGGCTTGCCTTGTATTTGATGTAGAAGCTACAAAAGATCAGATAAACAAGTATATATATGATGACATCAAGCCTGTAAGTAAGCAACCTGAAAGTAAATAAGTTTGATATGCAATTTTATGTCAAGTACTTTTGAAAATATCCCATAAATATTAAATTATTAGCGGCTGTGTAAATAATTTTGTGT
>DIRE01000020.1 GCA_002426575.1 Clostridiaceae bacterium UBA5444
CCCCACCCCCAACCTTAAAAAGTTTTAAGAATGGACAGTTCATCATAGGTTAGCTCTCTGAAGCTGCCTTGGGATAAGGATGGGTCTAATCCTATGGGACCGATGGATAGGCGCATAAGATAGGTTACCTTTTTATCAACAGACTCAAACATTCTCTTTACTTGGTGGAACTTGCCTTCAAATATTTCAAGTTCTATGGTGGATACATCGCCGCTTTCAATTATTTTTAAATTGGCTGGCATTGTTTTATATCCATCATCTAGTGTTACGCCTTCTTTAAACTTTTGTATATCTTCTGAAGTGACAACTCCATTGATTTTTGCGTAGTAAACTTTTGGTACATGATTTTTAGGTGATATTATTCTATGGGTTAAATCACCATCATTAGTTAACAGCATTAAACCTACAGTATCTTTATCAAGCCTTCCAATTGGACTTAGGTTAAATACCCTATAATCCGGTGTTAGAATATCTATAACTGTTTTGTCCATGGAATCTTCTGTTGAAGATATAACCCCTGCAGGCTTGTTCATCATTATATATACAAACTCTTTATAATTTATCCTTTCTCCATTTACGCTTATGCACTGCCTGTCAGGATCTACATGGGTACCGGAATCATATACAGCAATTCCATCAATGGCAACCCCTCCATTTTTTATTATACTTTTAACTTCCTTTCTCGTTCCATATCCTAAATTTGCTAATACCTTATCTATTCTTTGATTTTCTGCCATCTTCATACACCTCACATTTATTGTAATACTTTTCCTCTCGTCTCTAAGTAAACTAAGTAAATGTTGATTAATTTACCTTTGCACTTACTAATATGATATATTATATGTATAAGTTTAGTCTACATTATCCCTACGTTTTTCTACTTACCTCTATTCATATTGACTATTTAAACAAATTAATGTATTATTTTACCATAAGTATTGTCATTAGTAACAAATAGTATTAGTATATTTATACACTAGGAGGTGTATTAATGGGAAACTTGGTTAACATTGCTGCGGTGCAGTATAAATTGAAGGTTGAGGACTATAGAAGTAGGGTAACCTTTCAAAACAGAATAAATTCCATAATGGAGGATATAAAGTCAAGGGTGGATAGCTCTATTCCTCTTATGGTAGTCTTTCCCGAGGATATTGGAACCCCAATACTTCTATATAATTCCTACGAGATAATGAACAAAAAATATTCCTTTGCTGATGCACTTCAATCCCTTATATCATCCAATCTTGCTCCAGTGCTTAAATACAAACTAAGGTTTGGTATATCCTTTATTAGAGCATTAGTTTTGTCCCAAAGCATAAGGATGGAAAAAGAATATAAAGCAGCTTTTTCTATTGCAGCAAAAAAGTATAATGCATATATTGTTGCAGGGTCCATTACACTTCCAGATATAAAACTTAAAGCAAATAAACCCCACGTGAGTAAAAGAAATGTATATAATATATCCTACTTTTTCGATCCTGATGGAAATGTTATAGGAAAGCAAAAAAAAGTTCATCTAGTTGATTTTGAAAATAAATCAGGTTTTGACCTATCAGAAGGATCTTTAGATGAAATAAAAGTATTTAACACACCTTTTGGGAACGTTGGAATTGCCATATGTCTAGATGGTTTTAGAGAGGATGTATTAGACAAGCTATATAAAAATGAAGCAGATATACTAGTTCAGCCTTCAGCAAATAACGGGGAATGGTCTAAGTGGCAGCAGGAAGACTGGCTAAAAGGTGCATACAATTCAGTACATAATAAAAAGCTCTTTAAATATGCAATAAATCCAATGATGAATGGAAATATATTTGGCTTAAATTTTGAAGGACAATCCTCCATTATATCAAGAGATAACACAGAAAATAAAATTAACTTTCAATCATTAGATCCTATTAATGGTTTTATACAGATTGCAAAAAGCCATAATGAAGAAGAGGTATTAATATCTACTATAGAAATATAAAAAAGCCGGAATACCGGCTTTTTTACTAAATATCATTTACTAAATACTATTTAAAACCTAAGCTCTCCATAAATCTATTAAATCCATCCATTCCCTCTTTGTTTCTCTTATAAACACCAGCATCAAGTAAAACTTCTAAAAACTTTTCTCCAACTTCTTTTTTCAATATATCTTTTGCCTTTTGGAGATCATTGCATCTTCCATATATATTAACCATATCATAAATCCATTCCCTATGTTTATATAATGGATTTGACTCATCTTCTAATTTAGCTTTAGAATACTCATCTTCACCTGTGAGTATATCTTCTATAAGACTAAGCTCATAGCTTAACCTTCCTGGAAGAACTGCAAGTCCCATTACCTCGATTAACCCTATATTTTCTTTTTTTATGTGGTGAAGTCTCTCATGAGGATGAAATATTCCTAAAGGATATTCATCAGTGGTCCTGTTATTTCTAAGAACAAGATCTAGCTCATATTCTCCACTAGCATTCTTTCTAGCTATAGGTGTTATTGTGTTATGAGAAATAGCCTCTCCATCCTCTTTTGTGTATGCCAATATATCTAATGATTCATCGCTATAATCTCTCCACTTATCTAATATCAAAGATGCCAATTTAATTATTGCTTCTTTGTCGTCTCCCCAAAGCCTTATAACAGACATTGGCCACTCCACAATTCCAATACCTACATTTTTAAAGTCCTCATGTTTGTATCTTTTTAAAACAGAGGCCTTTTCCATTGGAAATACGTGGCGTCCCCCTTGAAAATGTTCATGGTTTAATATTGACCCTCCGACGATTGGAAGATCTGCATTTGACCCTATAAAATAATGCGGAAACTTGTCAATAAAGTCCATAAGCCTTGCAAATGTTTTATGAGATATCTTCATTGGAACATGCTTTTCATAAAACAGTATAGAATGTTCATTATAATAAACATAAGGAGAATACTGAAAATACCACTTTTCTCCGCTTATTGCAACTGGAATAACCCTATGGTTTTGTCTCCCAGGGTGATTTAAGTTTCCTGCATACCCCACGTTCTCAACACAAAGCAGGCACTTAGGATAATTAGTTTGGGGTACCTTTTTTGCAGCTGCAATATCCTTTGGATCCTTTTCAGGCTTTGATAGATTTATTGTTATCTCCAAATCGCCATAGTTGGTTTTCGTCTGCCAATAAATATTCTTGGCTATTCTCTCTGTCATTATATAGTTAGAGCATTTAGAAAGATGGTAAAAATCATCTGTGGCACTTTCTATTCCCTCATGTTCCGCCTTATAATTAAATCTTCTAACCACCTCTGACTCTTTAGGCATTACAATCCCCATTATTTTAGAATCCAATAAATCTCTTTGAGCAATTGTATTATCTTTTAACATTCCGCTATATGCTGCATAGTCTTTAAGCCTTTCAAGTATTGGCACAGGACTTTCAGGAATATCCCCTATGTCCTCCCCCTCATAAGGCTCGTTTATATTAAATAAATCTAAAAGATAGTTTCTAACCAAGCAAGAATCCATTTCATCCATAACGTTTTGCTTAATAGCAAAACATATTAACCTTTCTATCTCCTTTGAAGCATCAATACTTTTCATGCCAAATTCCCCCTTTATATTTCCTTTGCTCCGTCTCCTATTTCAGCAATGTAAAAGTCTGCACAAAGGCCTGTCTTTTTATTATAATTTTCTCCAACAGTCTTTATAAACTCATCTATAGCATCTTCCTTAACTATGCTTACGCTGCATCCTCCAAATCCTGCCCCAGTCATTCTAGAGCCTACCACTCCTTTTATCTTCTGTGCCTCGTCCACTAAGGTGTCAAGCTCTATACCTGTAACCTCATATAAATCTTTAAGCGACTCATGAGATTCATTCATAAGTTTGCCAAATGCCTCTAAGTCTCCACATTTAAGTTTCTCTGCAGCATCTAATGTTCTCTTTATTTCATATACAACATGGGTTGCTCTTTTTAATACAACTTCATCATCTATTAGATATTTATAATCCTCAAATGTTTTAGAATCTATATCAGCCAAATATTCTATATCTAATTCTTTTTTTAGACATGAAACAGCCTCTTCACATTGGCTTCTTCTTTCATTATATTTAGAATCTTGAAGGCCTCTTCTTTTATTTGTATTTGCAATTACTATTTTATATCCATCAAGTACCACTGGGACATAATCATAATCTAAGGTCTTACAGTTAAGCAATATGGCATTATCTTTTTTGCCCATTCCAATTGAGAACTGGTCCATTATGCCACAGTTAACTCCTATAAACTTATTTTCCGCCTTCTGGGACAGCTTAACCATATCCACCATATCTATATTACAATCAAAAAGTCCTTTAAGCAGCACTGATGTTGCAAGCTCTATTGATGCAGACGATGAAAGCCCTGCTCCATTTGGAATATTTCCATCATATAAAACCTCAAATCCGCCTATTTCGAATCCCATATTTTTAAATTCTTTTATTACTCCTTTAGGATAATTTGCCCAATCATCCTCTTTAGCATAGTATATATCATCACTTGAAACTGTAACCTGAAGATCAAAATTAGTTGAAGCAAATTTTATAACGTTGTCTTTTCTTTTCCTTGCTGCTGCAAATGTTCCAAAGCTTAAAGCACAAGGAAATACAAAACCTTTATTATAATCCGTATGCTCTCCTATAAGATTTACCCTTCCCGGTGCAAAAAATTTACGTACATCCTTTTCGTCCCCGCCATAAATTTCTGTAAATCTCTTTAGTAACTGCTTAATATCCAAATCAATCCCTCCTATAGAAAACCTTTTCTTTATTCCATTATACTTTATAATACCCTCTACTTTCAATAGGAAACTCTACTTTGTTGCCTTTTATATACTTATGAACAAACTGTGAACACAAAGTACACAACTTTTACATAATTTTGATGTATAATATGTATGTGTAATGCTATAACTATCAAGCACATAAATAAACTAGAGGTGATAAATTTGATACAAGTAGAAAACGTAACAAAGCGTTACGGTAATAGAAACGCTCTCAAGGATGTAAGCTTCTCTGTAAACGAGGGTGAAATAGTTGGTCTGCTAGGGCCTAACGGAGCAGGCAAATCTACTACCATGAACATTATGACAGGCTACATCTCTGCTACAGAGGGTAATGTAAAAATAGCTGATATAGATATACTAGAAAACCCAAGTGAAGCTAAGAAGAATATTGGATATCTTCCAGAGATTCCTCCTTTATATATTGATATGACTGTGGAAGAATATCTATCCTTTGTAAGCGACATTAAAAAACTTGACCCCTCAAAGAAAGAGAAAAACATTAAATATGTTATGGATCTTGTAAAAGTTGATGATGTTAAAAGTAGACTTATAAAGAATCTATCTAAGGGATACAGGCAAAGGGTTGGGCTTGCTCAGGCAATTATTGGAGACCCAAAGCTTCTTATACTTGATGAGCCTACAGTTGGCCTTGATCCAAAACAAATAATTGAGATCAGAAACCTTATAAAAGACCTTGGAAAAAAGCATACCATAATACTAAGCTCCCACATACTATCAGAAGTTAGTGCAGTATGCGACAGGGTTCTTATTATGAATAAAGGAGAAATAGTTGCAAGTGGTACTCCTAAAGAACTTTCAAAACGCCTAAGCTATAGCAATAGGTTTATGCTAAGGGTTAAAGGAAGCAAAAATGAGATAATAACTGCAATAAATACTATAGAGGGATTACAATCCGTAAAAAGTATTGGCACTTTTGAAAATGGTACAATCGACGTGGATGTTGAAGCTAAAAAGGATGTAGATATCCGTGAATCACTTTTTAGATGTTTAAGCAAAAACAATCTTCCAATACTCATGATGAAATCAACTGATTTAAGCCTTGAGGAAGTATTCCTGCAAGTTACAAATACAGAAGAGGAGGAGATTGTATGAAGGCAGTATTTAATAAAGAGTTTAAATCATATTTTAACTCTGCACTAGGATATATTTTTATGGCAGTATTCCTTTTAATATCAGGAATATTCTTTTCATTATCAAATATAATAACTCAACAACCTAACACTTATTTTAATCCAGTACTTAGCAATATTACATTCGTATTTTTGCTATTGGTACCTGTAATTACAATGAGGACTATAGCTGAAGAAACTCATCAGAAAACGGATCAGCTGCTTTATACTACACCTATTAGCCTAACTGAGATTATTTTAGGAAAGTACTTTGCAGCAGTTGCTCTGTTTTTAATAACTTTGCTAATTACATGTATATACCCCTTGATTCTTTCTATATATGGAACGGTTGATGTATGGTCAATTGTTGGAAGCTATATTGGTTTTGCACTTTTAGGTTCATCCTTTATAGCTATTGGGATTTTTATATCCTCACTTACAGATAATCAAGTAGTATCTGCAGTTGGCACCTTTGGAGCCTTGCTGCTTATATGGATTTTAGGCTGGATACAGCAAAGCCTCCCAACAAGCCAGAAATCAGGTATAATATTTGCCGCTATATTGGTGTTTATTATATGTCTTATTGTATATGCATCCACTCACAATATATACGTAAGCGGTATAGTAGGCATTGCAGGGGCTGCAGTAATCACAATTATATATTTTGCTAAAAAAACCCTTTTTGAAGGACTTACAGTTAAGTTTTTGGGATGGTTTTCATTGCTTAAAAGATATGAGAACTTTTCAATGGGCATACTCAGTATAAGCGATATAGTATATTACATTACCTTCTCTGCTGCATTTATATTTTTAACTGTACGTATGATAGACAAGAGAAGATGGAGCTAAGGAGTGACTATGATGAAAAAATTTGATATATCAGGATCTTTTAAGAATAAAAAGTTCAGGTATGGCGGGTATGCTACATTAATAACAGCTGTATTTTTAGCAATACTCATTATAATAAACCTGATAGTAACAAACCTAGATTTTAAAGTTGATATGACAAAAAACAAAATGTTTTCTCTTTCAGAGCCTACTTATAAGGTGCTGGATTCTTTAACATCAGATATTAACATATATGGTTTTTTTGAGTCTGGAAAAGAGGAACCTACAATAAAAGCAATACTTGAAAAATATGCAGCAAGATCTAAGAAAGTAAAAATTGAGTACAAAGACCCTGTAAAGTATCCACAATTTGCAAAAAAGTATAGCGACACTGGAGAAGTTGCTCAGGGCTCAATAGTTGTAGAAAGTGGAGATAAGTTTAGGGTAATAAGTCCATATGACTTGGTAAACTATGGTTACGATATGTCTGGAAATCCACGAGCAAGCTCCCTTGCAATAGAACAAAGGGTAACCGGAGCAATAACATATGTAACGTCAAAAGAAAACCCTGTTATATATGCACTAGAAGGTCACGGAGAACAAACCCTTCCAGAAGAGGTAACAAAGCACCTTCTAGACCTTAACTATACAATTAAAAACTTGAACCTTACTCTTAAGGATGCAAAATTAGATGATAATGGAGCACTGCTTATAATGGGACCTTCAAAGGATTTATCCCAAAGTGAGACTGAAACTATAAAGAGCTATTTATCAAAAGGTGGTAAAGCAGTTTTCTTAATGGGATTAACTAGGACAGATTTGCCTAACTTTGAGTCTTTGCTAAATAGCTATGGTGTAGGAATACAAAAATCATTTATAGTAGAGGGGGAGCCAAGTTACAGTACTCAAAACCCAATAGTAATAATACCTGAAATGAAAAGCCATGATATTTTAAGCTCTGTTACATCAAATAAACTAAAGATACTAATGCCTGGTGCACAAGGTATAGAGCTTAAAAAGATAAAGAAGTCTTCTACAAAAATAGAGCCGCTTCTTGTTACATCAAAGAATTCTTGGGCTAAAACTAACCTTGATGCAACAACTACCGAAAAGGAGCCAGGAGATTTAACAGGCCCATTTAATGTTGCTGTTGCTATAACTGATACTTTAGACAATGGTAATGAAACAAAGATGGTGGTTGTATCAAACTCATTGTTTGTAAATGGCCAATATGCAATGAATGCTGCAAACGTTGACTTTATTACAAATAGCTTTAACTGGTTACAAAATAGAGAGGATTCAGTTTCAATAGTACCAAAGGAATTTGACAACAATATAATGAATATAAATGCAGCACAGCAGCTCATTATATCTGGACTGGTTGTAATAATAATACCTTTGGTTATTGTAATTATGGGCTTGAGGGTATGGTTTAGGAGGAAGCATCAATGAAGAAAAAGAAAAATCTTATTATACTAGCCATTGTACTTATAACACTTTTAGGTAGTTATCTATATATAAATAATAAGCCTAAAAAGCAAAAAGATGCTGACAATGGTGATGACTCTACTAGTATAGAGATTTTAAAACTTAATTCGGACGATATTACAAAAATGACTGTATCTACTAAAGACGAAGGGCTTATATTTGAAAAGGATGGAGATGATTTTAAGCTAACATCTCATCCTGATATATTAATTGATAATGGTGCAGCAACCAACCTTCTTATGAGCTTCTCCTCTTTATACGCAGATAAAATAGTTTCGGAAAACTCTGAGGGGCTAGAAAACTATGGATTAAAGAAACCGGCTGCAACTGCTGTAGCCACACTAAAGAATGGAACTTCAAAAACAGTTTACCTTGGAGATAAAACCCCTGGTGGAAGTTCTTATTACTTTATGGTAAATGGAGATAAGAAGATATATACAATATCTTCTGCAGACGGCGATCATTTTGGATATAGGCTTTCTGATATAAGAAGAAAGAATGTATTTTCTATGGAACCTGCAAATATAAGATATGTCAAGATATTAAAAGACGGGAATCCATTAATTGAGCTTAATAAGGATGCAAAGCCTCCATCCGAGGTCGAAAAAACTGGTGATAATTCATGGGTCATGGAAAAGCCATATAGTATGGCCTACTATGGTGATGAAAGTAAAATAGAACCTCTTTTAGAGAGCCTTGTATCTCTTTCAGTTGAAGATTTTGTGGAAGACTCTCCAAAGGATTTAGCTAAATATGGGCTTGATAAACCTCATATGCAATTAACAATAAAAGCAGATAATACTATATATAATTTGTATATAGGAGCAAATAAAGATGAAAGCAGTACCTACTTTATGACAGATAAATCTAAGTCAGTTTATACAATGTCATCAGGAAGTGTTGCTAGTTTAAATGTTAACCCATTTGATTATTTAAGTAAGTTTGCATGCATTGTATCTATAGATAATGTTGACAAGGTACACGTGGAAGGCCCTGGAGTAAATAGTACACTTACCCTTACAAGGACTAAGAAGGACACCAAAGATAAAGATAAGGATGAAGACAAAGATAATGTTACCTACAAAATAGATGGAAAACAGGTAGAAGAAAAGGCATTTAAGAGCACTTACCAAAGCATAATCGGTCTTTTATATGAATCCGAAAATGATAAACAAGTCCCTGAAAATCCTGAGGTTAAAGTTACCTACACCTTAAATAAGGGACAGACTAAGGAAATAACGGTAAACTACTGCCCTTACAATGATGACTTCTACGCAGTATACAAAAACGACAAAGCAGATTTTTTAATATCAAAGTCAAAGGTAAAAAATATGTTAGATGATGTTTCAAAATTAAAAGAGTAGTTTAAACTACTCTTTTTTTTTATAATATTTATAATACCGTTATATATCTTTTTTATAAATTCTATAAGTCTTATATATCTTCCCTCCAACGCTTTCTGCGTCTCTTCTCATTATTGTATTATATTCCCATATTGTTGAGCCCTCTCCAGCTACATACCCTTTCTTCTTTGCAGTCTCTATTCCTTTTAGATATATTGCCCCTGCAACACCCTTTTTACGATATTCAGGAACTACAAACAATACAAAAAGCCTTCCCCTGTTAATTTTCCTTTTATAATAATAATATTTTAAAAATCCTATTGGGAATACCCTTCCATTCATCCTTTTTAGGACCTGATTATAATCTGGCATTGCTATATTAAATCCTATTGGCTCTCCATTTTTATCCCTTGCAATGTATATTAAATCCGGATCTGCCACAGGGACAAGGCTCTTTGCCATTATAGCAATCTCATCATCATTAGGGGGAATAAAGTCTTCCCACTCCTCTGGCATGGCCTTTTCAATTATTGTTTTTACATCTTTCATATCTTTATCTATATTTTTCAAATCAAGCTTATCCACGGTAAACCCATACTTTTTCATTGCATATTGAGTTACATTGCTGAATCTTTCATCTAATTCTTTGGTAATATCAAAATGATAAGCATACACATCCCAATATTTGTAGAAGCCATAGTCTTCAAAAAACTTTCTATAATATGGTGGGTTATAAACATTCATAACAATTGGTGGGTCTTCAAAATTATCTATTAATAGTCCCCTATTATCATCCCCATCTGGAACTGATATTGGGCCTATAATCTTTTCTATTCCTCTTATTTTAAGCCACTCAGATGCATAATCAAACATTGTCTTTGCAACTTCTTCATTATCCATACATTCAAAGAATGATATATATCCCTCTTTATAATCTTTGGCAATATTTAAGGTCTCATTTATGCCTACAATAAGCCTTCCACAAACTTCTGCGCCTAAATATGCAATAATTAAGGCATAAGGGCCGCTTTTCTTTAATGTATTTGTTTCCCCTCTAATAGTTTTTTTAAAATCAGATATAAGAGGGGGCACCCAATTTGAGTCATTTTCATATATCTTCCATGGGAGCTTTATAAATTCCCTTTCCTGCTTACTTGTTTTTACCTCATAGATGGTAACCTCCGCCATCACATCATCTCCTTCTTTTGAATTTACAAAATACTTATAACTTTGCGCTGCTAGCTTTATTAGTGCTAGTACTAATTTATCAATCCCCTTATACTATTCTTTATATAAAAATAAATTCCTTCAAGGTTTATAAAAAATTTATAATATAAAGTCTTTTATAAAATAGTATTGCAAGCTTTATGTAAAATAAAACTTGCAATTACCCTATAAATTCCTTATAAATATAGCTGACTTTTCGTTTTTTTCTTTAAGCTCATTTAGGCTATCAATTCCAATGGCTTGTAATATTTTAAGCACACAAGGGCTTTCAACGGGTGTCTCATACAAAACTTCACTTGCATATTTATCAACCATTTTCTTTCCTATTTCCTTGTCTACAACTGCCTTAGGGCCTCCTACGCAGCCGCCAACACATGCCATACCTTCAAGGAAGTTTACACTTAGTTTACCATCTAGCGCCTTATTTAGCAAAACCTTACACTCTTTTATTCCATTTCCTTGAGCTGATTTTAAATGTACTACCTTTCTAGGGTATAGCATATCTACTGTACTTTCTATGCATTCACTTACACCGCCGACCCTAGCATAAATCATTCCTCCCCTTGTTGCACAATCACTTATCTCTTCATCAATATCTTTTAAGTTTATACCTAATGCTTTAAACACCTCATTTAATTCATCAAATGTCATTACATAGTCAATTGCCCCTGCAATATCTTTTTCCTTAGCCTCGCTTTTTTTAGCAATACAAGGCCCTATAAATACAACCTTGCATCCTTCATCTATCTTTTTCATTACCCTACCTGCTGCAATCATGGGTGATACTGATGGCGTAACATGTTTATATAATTTCTCATAATTTTTCTTTAAAAGTGCCATCCAAATAGGGCAGCAGCAGCTTGTTATCATAAAATCATCTTCAGACTTTACAAGATTATTAAACTCCACTGCCTCTTTTATACTTATAATATCTGCAAATATGGCAACCTCAATTAAATCTTTAAATCCAAGCATCTTTAATGCCGTCCTTATCTTCCCTGGGGTTACATCTTCACCAAATTGCCCCACATATGCAGGAGCAACTGCTGCATAAACAGGCTTATCAGTATTTAATACAGCTGCAATAGGAAGGTACTCAATCTTATCTACTATTTTCCCATGGCTACATGCATCTATGCAATCACCACATCCTATGCAGTTATCTTTATTTAGTCTTATACTTTTTGTTTCATTATCTTTAAAAAGAGCATCAAAAGGGCATGAATGTACACATCGTGGCTCTTTATCTCCATCTGTACATTCCGTGCATTCTTTTGCTATAGATATCACGCTACCATAATCATCCTCAGTGCTATATTCCTCAAGGGCCTTCTTTGCAATGCTTTTAATATCTGTATCTTCTGCTTCGCTTTGCCCAAGGGCTGCTATAATATATTGCCTAAGCATATCCTCATCCATATCTTCCACTGATATATTGCCAATCTCCTCCTCAAGTTTACCCTCCATATAAAGCTTGACAAGCTTTCTGAAAACCTCAAGATATTTTTCGTTTGCCATAAAAAACCTCCCAATATCATAAATATGTATGCACTATAATTATACTTTACAATATAGGGAGGTTTATACAGCTTTTTTAAATTCCTGCATATATAGGCTTTAAATCTTTATAAAATGCCTCTGCAATTACATTATATCCCTTTTCATTAGGATGAAGCCCATCAAAACTCATATATTCTTTGTAATCACCTAGTTCTAAAAAGTAATTTCTGACATCTACAAGGTATGTATCCGTCTCCTTTGCAACTTTTTTTACTGCCTCGCTATACCTTTCATGCCATTTGTATATACCGCCATTTAAGTCTATCCATTTCTTTATTCCATCTCCAAAAACCCTTTCTAAAAGATTGTAATATCTTTCAGCGACAAGGGGCGGTAGTGTACTAAGCACTGGATATCCCCCTAAATATTTAACCCTTGTTACTATTTTCTCTAAATTTTTCTCAAAATTATCAATAGATACGGCTCCATAATGAGGGTCTATAGGGTTTTTCTTTACCTGTCTCCAGTTTGGAGTACAGTCATTCCCCCCTATTTCAACTATTACAATATCTCCTTTTTCTATGGATAAATCTGTATCCAACATATTAGCAACTTTTTCACTAGTTATATCACATATTCCCTCATTATATACATTCATACCTAAAAGCTTCTTTAATATTTCTGGATAGGACATCTCTGATATATAAGGCCTTCTTTCGCCTTCCCTCCATACCTTACCCTTTGTTATACTATCTCCAATGCAGATTATTTTATCATACATATAATTTCCTCCTATCAATATTGATACTAATTGATTTTACATTGTCACTACTGATAGTATACCACAATATACAAATATTATAAAAGGATGTATTTTAAAAATACATCCTTTTATAATATTTTTATTGAATTACTTTTAATATGTCATTTAACATACTTACAGTTTTTCTCAAGCTAGTTGTCAATAAGCTTTTTTGCATTTTTACCTCTTCTTTTCCTTTTTCAGTTATAGTATGTATCTTTTTTGTTCTCTTTTCAGGGTCGTCCCATTCTCCTTTTATATATCCTGCTTTTTCATGTTTTTTAAGTATTGGATATATTCCTCCAGTGCTTGGCTGCCAAGCCCCTCCTGTGATTTCTGAAACCTTTATGGATATCTCATTTCCATTTGAAGGTTCATCCTCAATTATAGCAAGTACAAGAGTTGACAGTATACCTCTTGTTAATACTTTATCAACTATTTCATTTTCCTGCCTCGCTTTTTTAAGATCTGCTAACTTCTTTTTATATTCCTCTTCTATCTTTTTCTGTTCCTCATCCCAATCAATTACTACCTTATCTTTCATACCATCACCCCACATTTATATTATCACTACTGATAGCTGGATTCAAATATTACTTTAAGTATTCTCTAAAGTCGTATAAAATACTATTATAAGTAGCATTATTTTATAATAGAAATGAATTTTTTAAAATGAGTAGAGGTGTGTATTATGAATGCTGAAATAATTGCAGTAGGCACAGAAGTTTTACTAGGAGATATTGTAAACACAAATGCCCAATATCTATCAAGGAGGCTTGCAGATTTAGGTATATATGTTTACTATCAATCCGTTGTAGGTGATAACAAGGAAAGGCTTAAGAATTCCCTTAAACTTGCATATAGCAGAGCGGATATGGTAATCACAACTGGTGGACTTGGACCTACAAAAGATGATTTAACAAAAGAAGTAGGATCAGAATTTTTTCAAAAGCCTTTGCTTCTTCATGAGGAGTCCCTAAAAAGTATTGAAGACTATTTTAATAAATTAAATAGAAATATGACTGAGGCAAACAAAAAACAAGCCTATATACCTGAAGGGGCGGTTGTGCTTAAAAACAATTTTGGTACTGCACCAGGATGCATTATAGACGATTCTGGGAAAATACTTGTAATGCTCCCAGGGCCTCCAAGAGAGATGATACCAATGTTTGAAAACCATGTGGTTCCATATCTTAAGAAGTATCAAAAAGGTGTTTTAGTATCAAAGGTTATAAGGATTATAGGGCTTGGAGAAAGTGAAATTGTGGATAATATAAAAGATTTAATGGATGCTCAAACAAACCCAACAATTGCACCCTATGCAAAATCAGGAGAGGCAATACTTAGGGTTACAGCATCAGCCGAAACTGAGTATAAAGCTAATCTAATTATTGATCCAGTGATTAACCGGATATATGATATTCTAAAAGATAATATATATGCCATGGGGGATACAACCATTGAAAATGTGGTGGCAAAGGAACTTATAGATAAAGGCATAACCATATCTACAGCAGAATCTTGTACTGGAGGACTTTTAGCTGGAAGGCTTATTAATTATCCTGGTATTTCTTCTGTATTTATGGAAGGTGCAGTGACCTATAGCAATGAATCTAAAATGAAAAGATTAGGTGTTAAAGAAAGCACATTAGAAAAGTATGGTGCAGTGAGCAAAGAAACCGCACTTGAGATGGCTGAAGGCATTGCTAAAGCATCAAATACAGATATTGGTCTCTCAACAACTGGTATAGCAGGCCCTGATGGTGGAACAGACGAAAAACCTGTTGGACTGGTTTTTGTTGGACTATATATAAATGGAAATACTTATGTAAAAAAGCTCCATCTTACAGGAGATAGAGAAAATATAAGAAATAGGACTGTAATATATTCTCTTGACTTTTTAAGAAGGCATCTTCTAAAGTAACAAAATAAAAAAACCTGCCAATAAAATTTCGGCAGGTTTTTTTATTTTGTTACCTTTTATCCACGGTTCTTGTTGCAACTATATTAGCACCTGTGCCTAATATGTTTTCAACTAGCACGTCTCCAGTCTTTATGGGAGCATTCACCTTTATATTTGCTAAATATATCATGGATGGCATAATAAGATTCTTTGGTATCTCAGTAGATGTCTTAGCTGATACCATTTTTTGTTTACCATTTTGTACAAAAAGACTTGTTGTAACTATTCTAGTTGGATTTGTGAGCTCACCTATAGCATAACTTTCTCCCCGTTTGCAGGTGTTTCCAGTTACATTATATTCTCCACTTTCTTTATTAATACTAACCTCAAGGCTGCATCCTAGAGGGCAGTTTATACATATTAATTTTTTAGTTTCCATGGCTAATCACTCCTTTAAAAGCTCAACAACTAATTTACTGCCTTTTACCTTTTCAAGCACTTTTCTGTTTATCTTTATACTCTCCATCTCTCCTGGAGCTAGCACCTTTTTTTTAGCCTTATATATTATATTTTCTCCATCTTTTACCACAAGGCAGGTATCTTTGTAAATATTATCTACCCTAAGAAATAAATTAACTGTATCTTCCACATTAGAAATTCTTATACTCTGGGGAACTGTATATCTAACCCCATTTTTTGCTTTAACATTTATTGTATCAGCATCAGAGCCGCTTTTTAATTCCCCTTTTATATATTTTGCTGCGCCTTTACCTGCAATATAGCTCTCGCCGGTTACAAAATCCACAAGGTCATGGACATGTACAACATTACCGCAGGCAAATATACCTTCAATAGATGTTTCATAGCATTCATTGACAATAGGTCCTCCAGTTACACTATCAATTTCTATACCTGCATTTTTGGATAATTCATTCTCTGGTATAAGTCCTACTGACAGAAGAAGTGTATCGCATGAAACAAACTCCTCAGTATCCTTTATGGGCTTTCTATTTTCATCAACCTTTGCAATGGTAACCCCTGTAACCCTATCCTTTCCATGGATTTTTACAACAGTATGGTTTAGATATAGCGGAATATCAAAGTCATCTAGGCACTGTACTATATTCCTTTTAAGTCCCCCTGAATAGGGCATAATCTCAAGTACCATTTTCACGCTTGCACCTTCTAGCGTAAGCCTTCTTGCCATAATAAGCCCTATATCTCCAGAGCCTAATATAACTACTTCCCTTCCCACTTTATATCCTTCCATATTTACAAACCTTTGAGCAGTCCCTGCAGAAAATACACCTGCAGGCCTAAATCCTGGTATATTAAGAGCTCCCCTTGTTCTTTCCCGACACCCCATTGTAAGCACTATTGCCTTTGCCTTTATTTGTACAAGCCCATCTTTTGTATTAACACAGGTTGCATATTTTTCTTGGCTTACTTCAAGTACCATGGTATCGCACATGTATTCAATATTTAATTCTTTAACTTTATCTATAAATCTCTCTGCATATTCAGGTCCTGTAAGCTGTTCTTTAAAAACATGAAGTCCAAAGCCATTGTGTATACATTGATTAAGTATACCTCCAAGACATGTATCCCTCTCAATTATTAATATATCTTCTATTCCTTCTTCTCTTGCTTTTATTGCTGCAGCAAGGCCTGCAGGCCCTCCTCCTATTATGCATAAATCCTTATTTATCATCTGCTTCACCGCCCTTGCTTAGTTTGTCTTTTAATCTTCCCGTGAAAATGTATCCATCCTTATTATCTTTGACAACATCCATATATGGTATATTAAGTTCTCTTGATAAAATCTCGACAACCCTTGGCATACAAAATCCTCCTTGGCACCTTCCCATTCCTGCTCTAACCCTTCTTTTTACTCCATCAACAGTTCTTGCACCTGCAGGTCCTTTTATTGCATCCACTATTTCACCTTCAGATACTGTTTCACACCTGCATATAATCCTTCCATACAAAGGGTTTTTTTCTATGGCTTCAGCTTTTTCCTCATCGGTCATATCTCTAAAGCTTTTTGGTTTATGCCTTTTAGGATTAAAATCTTTTTCCTCTAGTTTAAGCCCCATTTGATTTAACATTGATACTAATTCCTTTGCTATGGCTGGTGCCGCCGTAAGCCCTGGAGAGTCGATTCCTGCTGCATTTACCGCCCCATATGTTGGAGAATTTATTATAAAGTCTCCTCCTTCTACAGATGCTCTAAGTCCTGTAAATGATGTGATAATATCTCTCCTTGAAAACTTATTTATGGTTCTTGAGCCTTGAGCTAATACTTTAGCTAGCCCCTCATCCGTTGTAGACAAGTCATATTTATCATCAATGTTTTCTGAACTAGGGCCCATTATCAGGTTTCCATGAACTGTTGGGGTTACAAGTATACCCTTCCCCATTTTTGTAGGGGTCTGAAACAAAATGTGCTTTGCTAAATCCCCTTGCCCCCTATCAAACAAACAGTATTCGCCTTTTCTTGGTGTTATATTAAATTCTTCCCCACCAAGCATTTTATTTATCTCATCTGCAAACAATCCTGCTGCATTTACAATATACTGGGTCTTATAATCTTCTTTGCCCGTCTTTACTACAAATCCATCATCTAATTTATCTATTTTCAAAACTTTTGTGTTTAACTTTATATGAGCCCCATTGCATGCAGCATTTTCACAAGCTGCAATGCAAAGCTCATAAGGGGATGTAATTCCAGCAGTCTTTGCCCAAAGAGCTCCATAGGCATCATTACTTATATTAGGTTCAATTTCTTTTAACCTTTCTTTTTGTATTATATCCATATCAGGTACACCATTTGCTGCTCCTCTTTCATAAAGTTCTTTTACTTTAAGCATTTCTTCCTCTGAAAAAGCCACTACAAGGGAGCCTACTTTTTTAAATGGCACATCTAAATCATGGCATAGCTTGCCAAACATTCTATTTCCTTCAACATTTAACCTTGCTTTATTACTTCCTACATATGGGTCATATCCTGCATGGACTATGGCACTATTTGCCTTTGTGGTTCCATTTGAAACCTCCATCTCTTTATCTAACAAAAGTATATTAAGATTATACTTTGACAGTTCCCTAGCTGTAAGAGCTCCAACTATTCCTGCACCAATGACTACAACGTTATACATTTTCTTCCTCCTTACACAAATATAGCCGAAGTCTAAAAACCCTGTAAGGCTTTTAAACTTCGGCTCTCATCTCTCTGCCTCTATTTACATTTTAATATTACCATAATCGAAAATATTATTCAATATAAAATATATTAAATTAGTCTTCCGATTCATGCTCCCAAAGCATTGTCCTTTTTACTGCTTTATGCCACTTTTTAATCAAGTAATTCCTAGTTTCATAGTTCATATTAGAATTAAACCTTCTGTCAGTTTGTCTATTTTCTTTAATTTGGTTTTTATCCTTCCAATAGCCTATGGCAAGTCCTGCAAGATATGCTGCACCAAGGGCGGTAGTTTCTATAATGGTTGGCCTTTCAACTTCCACGTCAAGTATATCTGACTGGAATTGCATGAGGAAGTTGTTAGCGCTTGCACCTCCATCCACCTTTAAAGACTTAAGATCAATCCCTGAGTCATCCTCCATGGCATTTATAACATCAAGACTTTGAAAAGCAATGGATTCTAAGGCAGCCCTTATTATATGCTCCTTCTTAGTCCCTCTTGTAAGCCCTATTATGGTTCCCCTTGCATACATATCCCAGTAAGGGGCACCTAATCCTACAAATGCCGGAACAAGAAATACCCCATTTGAATCTTTAACGGATAATGCATACCCTTCTGTTTCTGCTGCATTTTCAATAAGCTTAAGCTCGTCCCTAAGCCATTGAATAACCGCTCCCCCCATAAATATACTTCCTTCTAAGGCATATTCTACTCTATCGCCTATGCCCCAAGCAATTGTGGTTATAAGGCCATTTTTCGATTTTATTGGCTTATCTCCTGTATTCATAAGAACAAAGCAGCCTGTACCATATGTGTTTTTAGCCGTCCCAGGTTCAAAGCATGCTTGTCCAA
Organism: Clostridiaceae bacterium UBA5444; assembly: GCA_002426575.1. Lineage (GTDB taxonomy): Bacteria > Bacillota > Clostridia > Clostridiales > Oxobacteraceae > UBA5444. Next base: position 19,072 of record DIRE01000020.1, read on the forward strand.
ATAATGCTGCTTGTTGATCTCCCGCTATGCCAGATATAGGTATCTCTGCTCCTGTCACGTTTACATCACAAGTTCCATATACACAACTTGAAGGTTTAACCTCTGGAAGCATTGATTTTGGTATATCTAACATTTGTAATAATTCATCATCCCATTTTAAATCATAAATATTATATATCATGGTTCTTGAGGCATTAGTATAATCTGTTACATGTACCTTTCCACCTGTTAGATTCCAAATAAGCCATGTGTCAATAGTTCCAAATAGCAGTTCTCCATTTTCTGCTCTCTGTCTTGCTCCCTCCACGTTATCAAGTATCCATTTTATTTTTGTTCCTGAAAAGTATGCATCAAGTACAAGACCTGTTTTTTGTCTAATAAGCTCCATATAATTCTTCTTAATTAGGTCATCGCATATATCGGCCGTCCTTCTGCACTGCCATACTATGGCATTACATATAGGGGCCCCAGTATTTTTGTCCCATACAACTGTAGTCTCCCTTTGATTTGTAATGCCTATTGCTGCAATATCTTCAGCTTTTAAGTAGGCATTTTTTAAAGATTTCTTAAAAGACCATATTTGAGTATTCCATATTTCCATTGGGTCATGTTCTACCCATCCTGCTTTTGGATATATTTGAGTAAATTCCTTTTGCGCCTTTCCAACTATTTGCCCATCTTCATTGAATATAATAGTTCTCGAACTTGTTGTGCCTTGATCAAAGGCAGCAATGTACTTTGGCATAAAAACCCCTCCTACATATACCATAATTCCTTACAAGATGTTGATACTGCAAGTCCACCCGCAGATAAGGATTCAATTATATCATCCTTTGTTGAAATAAGCCCCCCAGCTATAACGGGAACATTAGTTCCAGTTTTTATTCTTTCTATAAGTTTACCTGATATGCCAGGCATAACTTCAATGGCATCAGGTAAGGCCTCATTAACATTTTTTATACCTGTAATCAATGACTGTGAATCAATTAGAAACAACCTGTGAATTACAAATAACCCGCGCTGCTTTGCGTATTTCACAAGAGATGATTTTGTCGTTATAAATCCATCTGGATTAGCAAATTCCTTTAGGAAATCTATTGCAGCATGGTCTTTTCCTAGTCCATCAATTAAATCTACATGTATGCAAACTTTTTTGTTATGAGCCTTTAATTTATTCACCATTTGCCTTATATTTAGTAGATTGCCAGAAAGAATAAAAACCACTTCTACATTGCTTGTTATTACCTCATCAACCTCCTCTTGACTTCTTATTGCACCAATTATTGGACTAGCTTCAAGACTTTCTAATATTCCTGCCAAATACATTCATCCCTTCTTACGTTATTAATTCCACGTTAGGTATATTATATCAGATTGAATATAATATTTATACTAGTGTTCTATATATTTTGAATTTTCCCTCCATTGATAGTTTTTTAACGTACTTTTGGTGCTTATGGCAGAGTAAGGTATATTGATCCTTAACATTTTAATTGGAATGTTATTTTTTTTGATTAGTTCATTAAAATAGCCTAAAAAGGGTGGAAAAAAATCTCTATTCATAGTATTATCAATATAGAGAAGGTTTTTTAGATATATATAAATTTTTATACTATTTTTGAATCTAAATTCATTTTTTATACGTATATTATAAAAGGGGGGATTATTTTGAAAAGATGGTTTCTCTTTTTAGTCATTTTTTCTTTCCTTTTTGTGCTGCCTGGTTGCCAAAATAAGGATGACGGGACAGTAAACAGGTTCTATAAAGGCTATGTCAAAAACGGTGATGGGGCAAAGGTTGATGTAACTATAAACTTTATGGGGAAAGAATCCACGGACGGCCAAGATAAGGTGCTCAAGGCAAACAAGTTGACTATAAAAGGAGATAACTTCACCAAGGATATTGAATTTAAGTCCTATAACGGGGAAAAAACATCTAAAAATTGGGTTTTTATAACCGATAGTTTAAGTGAATCATATTCCTATGGGGTTGTTCTTCTAAGTACTGATTATAAACATATAAACGGCCAAATTCCAAGCAACGAGTCTACCCTGACCTTTTATAGCGAGGATGAAAATTAAATTCCAGATTATATTAACTAATATAATCTGGAATTTAATTTTTGCATTTATTCTATATATATTAACATACTATTGACTAATTGCTATAACGTCCATTATTCTCCCCTTTATTTTATGCTTCTTTTCTTTATTATCAAGTATCTTAAGAACTTCTGTCTGCCTCCTTTTGGCATTTTTTATACTATCGTTAGGGTTATATATACTTGGTGCTTGAGGAAGTCCTGCTAAAAGTGCGCTTTCTTCCTTAGAAAGCTTACTTACATCTTTATTAAAAAACTTTCTGCTTGCATTTTGTACCCCGTAGGCTCCATCCCCAAAATAAATAACATTTAAATACATCTCCAAAATATCTTCTTTGCTATATAATGTTTCTAATTTTATTGCAAATGCCAGCTCTTTTAATTTCCTATCCATTGTCTTCTTGCTTGACAAAAATAAATTCTTTGAAAGCTGCTGCGTAATAGTACTCCCCCCCTGCTTATATCTGCCCTCTTTAAGATTAACCATAGAAGCCCTTACAAGAGCTATAGGATCAAACCCAGGATGATAATAAAATCTTCTATCCTCAACAGCCACTATGGCAACCTTTAAATTTTCAGGTATCTCGCCCAATGTTACATAATTCTCCACATCATCTGAAACCTGCTTTTTTAAATTTTTATCTATACTATATTTACTTTTATTAGCTGCTTCCACATATACATTAAATAAAATCACAATAACCAATATAAAAAACAAAAATTTAAATAATTTCTTCATCACATACCCCTCCCTACTATCTACATTCTATACATTACCAAAATAATTATCCATCTTTAAACATTACATTCTACCATATTCTCTTACATTTTTGTAATCTTCACCAATATAGACGATACTCATCCCAAATTCCCGCCAACTTCGTTGGGATAGTTGTAGTTGGGGGACGGTTCATTCCTTTAACCCCTCTAGAGGTAGCTCGTCTAAGTTGGGGGTTTGAAGTTCAGAAGTTCGGGAAGTCCGGGAAGTTGGGGGACGGTTCATTCCTTTCTGGCTTTGTACAATGCGATGCTTGTCCACAATGCCAAAGGGGATGAACCGTCCCGGGTGCTTCCCGGGTGCTTCGGGTGCTTGTCCTATGTGGCAAATGAGCATGAACCGTCCCCCAACCCGTTGTTTGTGATATAATATGTTTAATAAATATTGCTGGAGGATATTTTTATGGATGGTGCTGGGTTAAAAGATTATTGTCTGTCAAAAAAAGGTGCTGTGGAGGATTTCCCATTTGGAGAAGATATATTAACAATAAAGGTGGCTGGGAAGATATTTGCATTTATATCTAATAGAGGTGGAAAGCTAAACATAACTCTAAAATGTGATCCAATTATTGCTATGGATTTTAGGCAGAGATACCTATCTGTTATACCAGGTTATCATCTAAATAAAAAGCATTGGAATACAGTAATAATAGACGGGTCTATTTTAGATGAGGAATTAAAATGGATGATCAATCATTCCTATGAGCTTGTTGTAAAAGGGCTCACAAAAGCAGAGAGGAGAATTTTAATATGAAAAAAATTGCAATAACACTAATCTTATTAATGGCCATATTCCTAACATCCTGTACAAGTAGTAACAAGACGCCTCAAGATAATAACAATAATAAAAATCCTACACCTTCTGCGATCATAACACCAAGTGAAGAAAACCCAAAGGTGTCTGATTATTTCCCATTTAAAAAAGATGTATACAAAAGATACAAAGGCAATGGTAATGAATACTTAGATAGGGAAACCTATGTAGATTTTATCCATGAAGATAAAATGCAGATAAGATCAATAAATCCTGGTACTACGGCAATAATAGTATATGAAATAAAAGACGGTGCCTTAAAGAGGCTCTATTCCCGTGGGGAAGCATATTACCGATATGATTATACATCTTTTAAAGGTGATGAAGAAATACTTATTAAAGAGCCTATTAAAGTTGGGACCTCTTGGACTCTAAAAGATGGTACTGTAAGAAGTATAACAGGTATAGATAAGGAAATTGAAACTCCATCTGGTAAATATAAAGCACTGGAAATCACAACTGATGAGAAAGACGGATCTGAAGTGGATTACTATGTAAAAGATATAGGCCATGTAAAATATGTTTATAAACCTAAGGATGGTTCATCCGCATTGCTTAGTGAACTTGAAGAAATGCAAGAAAACAAACCCTTAGTTCAAAATATTAGATTCTATTTCCCTGATGCTAGTGCAGAAAAACAGGTATATATCGATAGAAATGTTGAAATGCTAACAAATGAGGATATGAAATATAAATTTCAAAAAGAACTTAAAACAGTTCCAGAAGGCAGTAAGCTTGCCAAGGTATTGCCTAAGGATACCCAGGTTTCTACACCTATCCTAGATGAAGAAAAAGGCACTGTGACTATAAACTTTTCATCTCACCTTATAAATGATGCAAATGCAGGTGCAGGATTTGAAAGTATGCTTCTGCATTGTATAGCCAATACATTTGGAGATTACTACAATGTGGACAAAGTAGTAATTACTGTAGATGATAAATTATATGAATCAGGACATTTTATGCTTAAGCCTGGTGAATACCTATCAGTAGATACTAAAAACATTTCACAGTATAAATAATCCATAGTATCTCTAACATACAAGGGCTGTATTAATATTATCAGCCCTTCTTTTTTTATTATCTGCATCAAAATCAAAGCAGAAAAATATACCTCCTGCTTTATCATATTAAATGGTATACTTAATATTAATATTCTAAACTAGACTGACAAGGGAGAATTATAATGAAATTTAGTAAAAACATTTTATGGATAAGCTTTTTTGCAATTCTTATTTTTATTTTAGTTTTATATATTTATTATGAAGTAAATTGTCCAACATTTAAAAAAATAGAGGTTAAATCCAATAAGATAAAAAATGATATTAGAATACTTCAAATATCTGATTACCATAATAAAAAGTTTAAAAATGAAAATAGAGCTGTATTAGATGAAGTTAAAAACTTAAAATCAGATATAATAGTTATAACAGGAGATTTAATAAACAGAAGCAGTGAAAACTGTGATAATGCCTATAATTTTATTAAAGAATTAATAAAAATTAATCCAAATGTATATTTTATTAATGGGAATCATGAAAGGGATAATATAAATATTCCTGCAGATGAATTGGATTTAAACCTATCAAAATTAGGAGTGCGTGTACTAATCAACCAAGGTTTAAAGGTAAATATTAATGGAAATTATATAAACATCTGTGGGGTTGATGATATTTATTCTCATAACTGCGACCTAAGCAAAGCCCTTTATGACACTGAAAGCAACCTTTTTACACTGCTTTTATCCCATGAACCAGATATAGTGCTTAAATATTCAAGTATACCCTGTGATTTAATTTTAAGCGGACACACTCATGGTGGGCAAATTAGGCTCCCATTAATTGGTGCAATTATTGCTCCAGGGCAGGGCTTTTTTCCAAAATATAATAAGGGATTATATAAATTAAGTAATGATACCACTCTTTATGTAGATAGTGGCCTTGGAACAGCTAAATTTTTTCCCATAAGATTTTTAAATAGGAGTCAAATGAGTTTAATTAAAATAAGCCAGAGTTTGTAACTCCAGCTTAAAAAGTATAACAGGAAAGCCGGAAAGTGTACAAACTTTTTACTCCGACTTTCCTGCTTCTTACAAGAGCCATCTCTGGTCTTCTTATTTATTTACAATACAATTAAAATTTCTGTATTCGTTTGCAGAAACCCCTTCAAGCTTTTTGAATATCCTTGAAAAGTGGGCTGGATCCGTATATCCAACAATTTCAGATATCTCACTTATTCTCATGGATGGATCTGATAAAAGCTTTTTAGCTTCTCTTATACGAATACCATTTAGTATGTCATAAAAATTCTGGCCAGTGTGCTTGTTTAAAAGCTTGCTAAGATGCCATTGGCTTACATAACATTCATCAGCAACCTTTCCTAAAGAAACCTTCTCTGAATAATGTTCTTCAATATATGAAAGTGCCTGCCTTACAACAAAGTTATTAGCAGCTTCACTTGTATCATCTTCTTTATCGTTATTTAAGCCATCATTCCCTTGTTCTGCAAGGTTTGCTATCATGACTTCTAATGCCTCTTTTATCTCATTCATTTTTGATGGTTTTACTAAAAAACGTGTAACCCCAATTTTTATGGCCTTCTGTGCATAAGTAAAATCACGAAAGCCTGTAAGAACAGTTATCTGCATCTTAGGAAACTCAGATCTTATGCCTGAGAGCATTGTAAGCCCATCCGCATTTGGCATTCTGATATCTGTAATTAAAATATCAGGGCAATGTTTCCTTATAGCTTTTGCTCCCTCCACGCCATTACTAGCGGTTGCAATAACCTTACAATTATAGTCCTTCCATGGAATTACAGACGTTAATCCCTCTACAATTATAGATTCATCATCAACAATCAAAACTTTATACACATTTACCACCTATCCCTTAACAGCTCCTGCCGTTAAGCCACTTATTATATTCTTCTGCAAACATATATAGACAATCATAACAGGTATTATTATAAGTGTAACCGAGGCAGCCATAAGTCCAAAATCCGTACCATATTTTGAACTAATTTCATTTAGAAGAGCGCAAATTGGGTACATCTTTCTATCTCTTATTATAATGATCTGGGTAAATAAGTCATTATAGGACCACAAAAATGTAAATATGGCAACAGTAGCACGAGACGGCCTTGATAAGGGTACTATAACCTTATTAAAAATCTGCATAATATTACACCCATCTAAAAATGCTGACTCTTCAAGATCCATTGGTATTGTATCTATAAATCCCATCATAACTATTATAGCAAATGATAGATTTCCTGCAATTTGAGGTGCTATAACGCCTAATGGATTATTTATAAGCCCCATTTTTGCAATCATCTTAAATACTGGTATAATTGTTGAAAAGGCTGGAAACATAAGACTGCAAATAATAAGTTTCTTTACAAACTTTTTTCCTCTAAAATCATATCTAGTAATAGCAAAAGCCGCCATGGTAGCTAATAACATTACAATTAATGTAACAGAGCCTGATATTATAAGGCTATTCATATAAGAGCGCAGTATATTCTGCTTTTCAAATGCATTTATATAATTAGTAAATATAGGGTTTAATGATAACTCAAAAGAGTTATTTAGTATTTGAGATGTTGTTTTAAATGAGCAGTTAACCACCCATAAAAAAGGATATACCGTAGTAATCGACCATAATATAAGAAAAAAGTATATTAAAAATTTGCTAAATGAAGGCTTGCTTATTCCCTTTGTTTGGGGCCTTTCTATTACTTTTGCAGAATCCGCTGTTTTAATCATGACCATCCCCCTACAATTCCTGCTGCTTAAATACTTTATTTACTACTTGAGACACAACAACCCCTAAAACAACAATCATAAGTGCAATGGTTGAACCATAATCAACATTTCCAACAGCAAAGGTAGTTTCGTACATATAAGTGCCTGTAAAGTGTGTTAACCCTGATGGTGCGCCATATGGTGCTATTACCCAAGGCAAATCGAAAACCTTAAGCGTTCCGGTTATTGCAAGTACTAAGCAGGTACCAATTACATTTCTAATAAGAGGAATCTTAATATAGATAACCTTTTTAAGCCCTGTACAGCCATCCATTTCTGATGCTTCATATATATCTGACGAAATGTTTTTAAGCCCCGTAATAAGTATAATAAAATAAAATCCCACATACTGCCATATAATAGGTATGGCAATCATAGAAAATGCTCGTTCTGGGGATAGCCACATTACAGGCTCTTTAGAAAACTTTGCAAGTATCTGATTTAGCATCCCACCATTATAGTTATAAAACAAAGTAAACATAAGCCCTATAGCAGTTGCCGAAATAACTATTGGGAAAAAGAAAATTGTACGGAAAAATTGTTGTCCTTTTTTTATGGAATCAACCATAAGTGCAAGTATTAATGCTAGGCCTACTTGAAACACTATAGTAAGCCCCATCATCTTAAAAGAATTAGCAAGCGCTATTTTTATCTTTGGATCAGTAAATAGCCTTCTATAGTTTTCAAGTCCTATAAATGTTGGAGGCTCTATTTGTACTATACCAGACAGATCATATAAGCTGTTTATAGCATTTAATATAAATGGGTAATATAAAAATATAATCATAATTAGAAGTGAAGGTAGTAAGAATATAAGCAATGGCCTCTTATTTTTATATAGCAAATCATATCACTGCCTTTTCTAAAATAAGAAAGCGGAGGATTTTCCGCTTTCCTATTTTGTTTTATTGAAATAAACTTATAACCTACTTTGCATTTATTGTTACCATATTTTTTACTGCCTCTTGAGCGGTAAGTTTACCCATGGATATATCAGAAATTGATCTTAATAATGTCCCGAAAGCTTCTGGTTTTAATCTTGAATCTGTAGCAGCATCAAGGCCTTTTGCTGCAGCTGCCATCTTTGCTCCATCCTCCATAAGCTTTGGCAATCCTTTTGGGGTCTCACATTCTGCTGCAGGTGTTCCTGCTCCACTCCAGTATATGGCTATGGAATCTTTATTTGTATGGGTCATAACAAAATCAACTGCTGCTTTCCTTTTATCCGGATCATCCCATGCCTTTTTGGTTATATAAAATCCGCTTGAAAAACCTGCAATTATGTCTGTTGGATCTTTTGCTCCGCCTGGAACTGTTGGGAATGCAACTATTGTTGTATTATCCTTGTCTTCAACCCCGTTTGCAAACCATGAACCATCAAGTTGCATAGCTGCCTTTTTGCTCTTAAATAAGTTGCCTGCATCGGCATCTTTTATAACGTCAGTATCTTTTGGAAAAGCGCCGGCATCTCTTAAAGTCTTAAAATATTCAAGCCCTTTTACCCAACTATCAGGCAGTGCATTTGGATCTTTTGGGTTTAATGAGTGATCCTTAACTCCTCCTTGGGATAAAATAAGGTGTTCTATCCAATAATGAGGTACTTCATTTAGAGAAACTGATATTGGAATTATTCCATTATCATTGAAAACTTTAACTGCCTTCATTAAGTTATCCCAAGTTGTTGGTAATTCTAAGCTATACTTATCAAATAAATCTTTGTTGCAGAAAAGTCCTTCGTAGTAGCCTGTAAGTGGAAGCGCATAGACTTTTCCATCAGAAGCTGTAACACCTTTTAATGCATCCGCCTTTATGTCTTTGCCATAGTCAGGATACTCTTTGCGTATTTCATCTACTGTTACAAATTTGTTGGCCTTTAGTACATCGTCGGCTTGCGCATCCGTGAAAAAGAACAAAACATCTGGTTCATTCCCTACAGCAAAGTCAGCTGCTATTTTAGTTTTCCATTCATTATTAGATGTAGTTGAATCATCTTCAATTGTTACATATGGGTTTGCAGAAGTGAATGCTTTGTTGAGGGCTTGGTAAGTTTTAGCATTAGGGTCTGTACCTCCAAACATGGAAACTGTTTTCAATGTTATCTCCTTTGGCTTATTAACTTCGCTAGTATTTTTGTTTTCTTGTTTACCACAGCCTGAAACTATACCCGCTACAAGAATAAGAGACGTAAGTATGGATACTAACTTTTTCATTACTATTCCTCCCCCGATAATATTTACCTAACTCTTATATTAAGTATAGCGGGTTGTATTAGTTAAGTTAATTATTATACTTGATATAAATTGTATATTATTGTTATCCTTTCTATTTTCACAATCTTTATACTATTTATCAACAAGCATGGGTATCTCAATTTCTGTAACTGTTCTTTTTTTGTTGTCCTTAGTTATAGTAAGTCCATATTCCCCACCATAAATAAGCTTTATACGCTCATTTACATTTCGTATGCCAAGGCGTTCAGTCTTTACAGTCCCATTTATATTTTTAAGCATATTATTTATCTTTATAAGCTCATCATCCTCAATTTCTTTTCCATCATTAATTATATTTATTACCATGTGTTTGTCACGCTCATAAACTTTGATTATTATGGTTCCGCTTTGGACAGATTCTATGCCATGGACAACTGCATTTTCTACTAAAGGCTGAAGTATTAATCTCGGTACCATATTAGGCAGCAAACAATCATCTATTTCCTTTTTTATGGTGATCCTCTTCCCAAACCTTTTTGAAATTATAAATAAATATGCATCAATACATGAAAGTTCTTCAGATAAAGGTATCAATCTTTTATTTGAACGATCCATACTAGAATCGAGGAGCACTGACAAAGCTTCAATCATATTAGAAACCTCAGTATCTCCAGCCATTCTAGCCTTCCAATTCATCATCTCTAAGGTGTTCCCCAAAAAGTGGGGGTTAATCTGAGACTGCAGTGCAAGTATCTTTGCATCCTTTAATGCTAGTTCCTCTTTATAAACATACTCAAACAGCCTTTTCAATTCTGATGACATGTTATTAAATGAATTTGCAACCATTTTGAATTCATAATTATGCATATCATCTTCAGAAAGATGTACACCAAAATCACCGTTTTCTATATTTTTTGTTGCCGCAACAAGGTTTTGTATTGGGTTGGTTACATTCTTATGCAGAAAATAAAGTACAAATATAATACATGGAATGGTAAGCAGTGCAATGAAATAAACTATATTTTTAAGATTTTTGTACTGGCTATATATAACATCTTTGTCAAGTATAATTCCAAGACCTATAGAATAATTATCTGTTTTCCTCTTATTATAAAAAGAAACCGTATTATAATCTAATTTTATATCTGATTTATCAGTTTTTAAAAGAGTTTCAACAAGATTATCCTTTGGAACCTCTGAAGCCTCCTTATACCCTGGATTAAATCTTAAAGTAGAATCATTTAATGAAATAGCCACGCTTTTAGGAGTATCTTCTTGAGCAAACATATGCCCAAATAGATACATTGGATCAATTTGCAGTACGATTACCCCAAAACGTTTTGAATAACCGCTAACTAACATCATGTTTCTTATAACATAGATATTATTATTATCAACAATAAACCCAACATCAGTGCCAAGATGTTTTGACATTTCTACTGCTTTATTATGTATGTTATCCCTATAATACTGTATAGGCATAGCACCAACTCGCGAATTTATATTTATACTGTTGTTATCAGCATCAGCATCGTTGTCAGCAAGAAAAAATGCGGACATCATGTACCTTTTATTAAGGTAAAACTTTTCTCTCAAGTAGCCATCCACCTGATTAAAAAAGCCATTCCATGATAGTGCCCCTGATGCATAATCTGAGTAGGCATCTTCAATAACCATGTCATAGGTTGCATTCTTTGATGCATCTATTACCACGTTTAACTTTTCAACAGCAAATTCAGTATAATAGTAATACTGATTCTTCAAATACTCGTTTATTCTGTTATTTATGCTATCACTATAAAAAAATATACTATATCCGCCTATTATTAGCATTGGGACTATCCAGAAGCTTACAACTATTATTAATATCTTTTCCTTTACCGTAGGCATTCTACCATTAAATAATTTTTCCAATCATATTTCCCCCTTTATAATTGAATGTTATTGCCTAGCATTAAATAGGTATGCTGCAAATATATCTTTTACTGTACAATTTACATTTAATGGACTATGGGCGGGAAAAAAGCTATAATTTATTAAAGGGCTTTTGCTAAATTATGTATAATAGGAGTTGTATTATGAAACATAAACTTGGTATCTTACTTATGGTAATAGGAATTACCATAATGTGCTATACATTATATATTAAATTCGATTCACAAAAAAGGCAACAAAGAATGATAGATGCATTTATAAATCTTCAGATTGATTCAGAAGATGGGGCAGGGGTTGAAGATACGGAAAAAGTTGCAGAGACTGAAATTCAAAATACAGAAAATATACTAGGGATACTTAAACTACCTAAAATTGATTTAGAGGTTCCTATAATTGAAGGCATAAATCCTCAAAACTTAAAATATGCAGTAGGCCATTTTAGTGAAACAGCTGGCATTGGCAAAAAAGGCAATTGTGCTATTGCAGGCCACAGAAGTTATACCTATAACGAATACTTCAATAGGCTAATTGAGATGGAAGTAGGGGATCAGATAATTGTAAATACAAAGGAAAAAGAATTTGCTTATATTGTATATGAAAAGAAAATAGTTGAGCCTAGTGAGATTTCAGTACTAGACTCAACTGATGATGCCACAATAACATTAGTAACCTGCCACCCTGAGAGATCCTCTTCTAAAAGATTAGTAGTCAAAGGCAGGCTTTGATTCTTATTATTTTTGCACTATTATTTACTTGTTATTTTACCAATATTTTTAATCACAATTGAAATTGTACCATCCACATTATTAACAAATTCTATCTTTTCTTTATCATTATAGTAATCAAGGGGAATGCTTATTTCAATGCCGCTATCAGTCTTAATCTTTTGAGACTTTAGCTTTTTTTCAGGCAGTTTATCTGAAATTGAAATGGTTCTTTGTGGCAATCCCGCCTTTTTAATCTCTGTTATGCACTCCTCTTTAGCTAATATATCAGTTTTAAATACATCCTCAACAAGCTCATCCACGTCTATTACATCAGCATCTTCTAATCTTTCACCTAAAGACTTTTTTAAACTAGCAACCTTTTTAAAATCATCATCAAAATATTTTTTGCTTATTTTACGAGTGGCTTTATCTAATATTTTTATCTTTTCATTATTAGATAAATCTGTAGAACAAAGCAAAAATAAATTTGATAAATAGAATTCTTTTTCGCCATTTATGCTGTATGCCTTTTCAATAATTTTAATACTAAAATCTTTAAGATTAATTAAAACACCTTCATCTATTCTTTGCCCTTCTGAAGGAAGTATGGTTTTATTTTTTATAACCATATTTTCGCTGCCATCTTTAAACTGCTGCACATAATGTGTAAAACCTATTTTATAGTTTAATTTCAATATAGCTAAACTTGTATCTTCTCCATCATCAAATAAGCAGAAAATAAAATCCGCAGGTGGAATATCTACATTTTCATACATTATTTGAAATAGCATTTTTGCAAGGTCTTTGCTTATATCTAGAAAGCTATCAGTATCATCTTTAAGCCCGTTGCACATATTTCGAACTTTGTTATTTTCTCCAATAAACTCTGCCTTTTTTAAATTATTATCATTTAAAATCTTCATTATGTGATTCTCCAAAAATTCCCCTATTTCGCTGTCCATTTCAAGCTCTTTATCCGAAATCACTGGAGTAGGCATATTGTTATCTAAAATATGCAAAACCGCCTTTTTAATTACTATGTATTCATCCATTTTGTCACCCTCACATTTATTTATATTGCCCAATTAATTTTTCATCCACAAGTAATTATTTTAACATAAAGTTGCGTTTTAGATAACTGTTGATTTTTAGTCGGGGGGGATGGTCGGGGATGGGGACGGTTCATTCATCTTTGTCGTCGAGATGGGGCTTGTCCTAAATTTAAATAGCCTAAGGTGATGAACCGTCCCCACTTTCCTTTTCCATGGATTACCATGCCTGCCCTCAATGTAAGGGGTACGCTTCGCCAACCTTAATGTAGACTAAAGATGTATAGCCATGCTTTCTATTTTATTGTTCTTATTTAACTCATAAAATATTTCTGGTGTCTTATATATTAAGCTTGAGTGAAGCCTTTTAGTATTATAACGCTTCATAAATTTTGCTACTTCAGCATCTGACCTACGGACAGTAATTTACATAAGTTATGTTTAGATTCATTAATAACCATTATAAGGCTAATATTAACATTGTAAATTGAGTAAGGACTATCCTTAAGGTTGTAAATATATATCTTTGTACATTTTATGGAACTATGTAAACCTAAAGTTCTCCTATTACGCATTAACAAATGTTAAACTTTTCTATAAGCTTTATATATCGTAAAGTACTAAATCAAATTTAAGCTTGTACTTTGAGGCTGAATAAAAATCCGTGTAAGTGGCAATAAT